>DEBL01000101.1 GCA_002348535.1 Deltaproteobacteria bacterium UBA2957
CATCGGCGTCCGCATCGGCATCGGCATCGGCCTCCGTACCCGTATCGTCAGTGTTCTCCTCGGAGCCACCCCCTTCGAGAAAGTTGTCCGTCTCTGCATCAGCAGGATCAGACTCATCCCAAGAAGGGGCGCACGCCATCACCATCATCAGAACCATTGAACGCATCACACACCTCGCTTGTGCTGACCTATCGTAGCCTTCATCGAACGTCGTCGGTGTTTGAGTTTTGTCATGGCACGGTGCCGCTGCGAGGTCAGTCCTCGAAACAATACAATCTGCAGCTGCCACAGAAGTTCAATCCGCGGTCCACCCAGTCATCGTTGGTGTAGCCGGTATGCCCCACCGTGACGTACCAATGATTCCCGAAACACACTCCGCAGTCTCGGGTCCAGCCGGCACAATTGCCCCCCGATGCCGTGGAGCCCCCTGTGGCTGTGCCACTGGCTGATGACCCCGTGCAGACGAATCCCGAGTATGCGCCATCCAACTCCGTAAGGTTGATGGGCGCGACAATGCTCCCGTCCGCGAGATCAGCCCGGTCTTCAGCGATCAACTCACCATCCAGCCGGACATACGGACCATCGGCGATGCGACTGATCGCAGTCGCTCCACCCCCGGAAATGAACGCCGTCCACGTGCCGCCAAGCCCTGCGGACTCGGCGGCATCTGTGCAGGCTGCATCCGCTCCAAATGGACCCCCAAAGCCGGTTGAATACCCCTCGGAGGTGACAAACACTCGGGTCTGGGCGGACCCAATCACCACAGATGCATCGCCGGATGGGCCATCCGCTGTGCCGTCGCTGGGAACCGCCTCGCACATCCAGACCTCACCGGCAGTCGTCGCTGAGGCTGCAACTGTGTCTCCCGTTAGCGTCGTCGTTCCCGCATCGGCAACCGTCTCCCCATCGCGTATCCATGTGACCGTGTAGGTCACGGTGTCACCGTCCACATCGGGTATCGCCGCTGCAGTCACCGTGCACAACAACGGATCCGCACCTTCCGTCGGAGCATCGGGCTCTATCGCCACCGAGGGTTCTGCAGGTGGAGTGTTCTCGACAATCAGGGGACCAACGGTCACAGCCGCCCCGTAATCGAACCCATCGTAGGGCACCCCAACGGCTTGCACCGAGTCTGAACGTTCAAACATTGACGCCGCCAATGAATCAGTAGCCGTCGCCGCAGGCAGACCATTCACCGTCCAATCCCATGTCACCGAGACCGGGTCTCCATCGGGGTCGGTGGTCACCGCGGTCACGCTGATGGCCGTCTCCGTCGTTGGCATCGCCGGGCTCAGCGCCGCGGACGCAATCGACGGTACGCCATTGCCGATTTCGACTGACGCGGAAACGGGCAATCCTGCATCGTATCCGTCATGAGGCGTGACTGTGCAGGTCACAATGTCACCGCGGGAGGTCGGACCCGTCCACTCCGAACCCGTTCCGACGGTCACACCGCCAACGCTCCATTCAATGGTGGAGTCGGAAGGGTCACCGTCGGCATCAACGAAGCCAACTTCGCTGCAAGACAATCCATCGCCCGTCGTCGGCGAGGCCGGCGAGATCGATGCGCCAACAGCACTGGGAACGGTATTGGACACCACCAACTCAGCCGACACCTCCTCACCTTCGAACACGCCATCGAAGGGTGTCACCGTACACCGGACGACATCACCACGAACCCAAGGGCCCGCGAGGGACGTCCCGACCCCCAAAACCGCGCCGCTCATGCTCCACACCGCAGTCGAGGCATCGCTGCCCGTCGCATCGGTGAACTCCCACTCGCACGACAGGGTGTCGCCAGCAAAAGCAGGGTTCGGCACAATTGATGCACCCGATACACGAGGGACATCGTTCACACTGATGTCGACCGAATCGGTCGCAGACATGCCATGGGAATCCACTGTGGAGGCGGAAATCGTATGCACCCCGAGGCTCAGCGAAACGGGCAGCAGAACGACACCGGTAGAATCAGCCACGGCAGAACCCAGCGGACCATCAATGTCCGAAGACCAGTCCACAACCAGCGAAGTCAACGCATCTTCTGAATCCGACACCGACGCCTGCACTGACGTGGCGTCGCCGAACGGTAAAACCGAACCCCCAACCGGCGAATCAATGCGTACTGTGGGGGCGGTACCAACGTGGGTGACCACCGATGCCGAACAGGCGGCCCCGAGTTCATCGTTCACCAACAGAGTCACCACATGCGGCCCCGGTGACAACGGAGACGACATCGCTATCGCCTCTCCCTCCGTCGTCGCCGGCTCGCTCGCGAGTACACCATCCACATCCGACCGCCACTCAATCGCAAGACTCTCAGCAGGCTGATCGGCGTCACTCACCTCCCCGCGGAGAGTCACTGCTTCCAGCGGCGATACCACGCCTCCATCGCTGGGTGAGATGATGCTGCACACCGGAGCCGTGTTCGAAGGCCCGACACTCACCACAACGCTATCGGACGCCGTCTTCCCATCGGAATCCACCACCCTCAGCACGACGGCATGCTCGCCCTCATCCAAGTAGCCAAACCCCGTGGCTGTGCCGTCGGAGTCGACGATCATCGGAACGTCGAGATCCGGTTGCACGTCAGACTCCAAGCGCACTTCGAGGGAAGCAGCGGCGTCTTCTTCGTCGCTCACCGACCCTTGAAAGGTCACCTTTTGATCGGTGTACAGACGTGCAGTTCCATCGGGCAAGACAAGACGCGCAGTGGGCGGTTTCGTTGGCGCCACCTCCAGAGACAATCGATCCGTCCCGACGGCATTGGATGGGTCCTTGACCAACAGTTGGATGTCGATGGTGCCGTCAACCGCCGAAACCGTGCACTGAGAGATTCCTGCATCGTCCGGGGGTCGGGCCGGACATGCCTCAACTCCATCGACTACCCAATGTGCGACCAACGTTGCAGGGGCATCGTCAACGTCCGTCACTGTACCCACCACGTCGACATCGCCGTCGCCCACGACATCGCCGTCTGCATGCGATGTGATCATCGCAACCGGAAATTCATTGCGAGCCGTAACCTTCTGTTCGCCACAACCGGCGAGCATGACAACACATGCAGCCAGAACCGTTCGGTTTACACCTGTCATTTTCCGCCCCCCAAAGGGTGCTGAAACCCCACTTCTTCATTCCGTCGGCGGCCAACCAAGCTCACCAGTGCAAGCGCGAACGCGACAATGGGGCTGGATCCTGACCGTTGGCTATGACTGCATCCGCTCGACTTCGAAGACGATGCCGGTTCAGATTCGGGCTGATAGGCCGTGAACGCAAGCGGAATCATCGCCGTATCCGTGCCGCGGTCTGAGGTCCGGCTCACTTGGACGTCGTGATCTCCAACAGGCAAGGCAGATGGCGAGCGGGCCGTAATGGTCTCCCCATTGACGACTTCAACGCCGCCCAAGGCAAGACCTCCAATGGTGGCCTGCGTTGAACCGTCGAATCCCGTTCCGATGAGCACCACGTCAACCGGCACCCCCACTTCGGCCGATGCAGGGGTAATTGACACCAACGAAATCGCCACTGCATCGTCCTCGGTATCCGAGTCCGCATCGGCATCGGCATCCGCATCCGCATCCG
>DEBL01000349.1:0-4848 GCA_002348535.1 Deltaproteobacteria bacterium UBA2957
ACGGGGTGGCGGCCCACCAGCCGGTCTCTGCATGACCAATGACATTGGCCACGGTTGCTTCGGCTTCGGTCACAGGAAACCCTGCGACAAGCGGCACCAGCATGAACACCGCTGCAACGAGCATCATCACGCCGAGGCGTGCGAGGTCGGGGACGGATTGGCGCAGTCGGGGCAAACCCGGAAGTCCGGAGAGCACCCCGAGTCCAATCACGGACCAAACGGCGGCTCCGGACACCACAAAGCGGCCGATTGCAATGGCGGGATCACCGCTGCTGCGGGGGGGCGGTCCACCGGTTGCGAGGCCCTCGAGCGCCTCAGCCGTTGCCAGCATCGCATCGGGGTAGACGCGGTCGTCGGTGGTCTGATGATAGCGGGTGAACACGGCGTCGGGCCCGCGGGTCATGATTTGAAAAGCGAGGGTTCCCCGAGCCGCAAAGGGTCCATGGTCGCTCCGCCATTGGGGCGCTGCTCGCCCAACGATTCGGTGGAGTAGGGGCGTGTCAATCTCACTTCGTTCGTGGAGCCAGCGAATTTCATCGGTGCCCCAAGAGCGGTCCAAATCAATGGCCGTCGGTCGACCGCGCCCGATAAGGTCGAGAGAAACCACGAGATTGAGCGGCCCATCGGTCCATTGGGCTGCCAGCATCCTCGAACCGCGAAGACCGTGTTCTTCGCCAACTGGAAAGCCGAGGCACAGGTCCGGCGCCTGTGAGGTGCGTGCCAACTCCAGAAGAACGGCGACTGCGGCTGCATTGTCGACCGCGCCCGGTGAACCCTCCACCGTATCGAGATGAGCCAAAAAAAGCGTACCGGCGTCGCCACGACACGCAACAGGGGAGCCGCCGCGGAGTTGTACGGCCCATCCCGCCTCTCTCAGCCGTTCAACGACCCCGCGCACCGCGTCGGCTTCGGCTTCGGACTGATGGACTCGGGGTCCAATTTTTTCCACCAGCCACTGTACGTCGGGCAGAGCACGGTCGGTATCAAAGGCCAAAGCAACCATGACGCCATGGTATCCCAACGCGGTTGGGATAAGGTCTCCGGCATGACAGAGACCACTGAAGCCGCCGATTCCAAGCCCACTGCAGTGGGTTGCCCCGGCAGCGCGGTTAAGGGTCTGCGGCATGGGATCTGGGGGGGGCATCATGCAAGATAGGGCGGTCCTCCGCCGCATGGTCCAGCTGTATGCTTGGCCCCACCGGTGGAGCTTCCTTGCGGGTGCGGTGTGTCTACTCGCCACCAACTGGTTGACCGTGACCATTCCCATCCAGCTTGGTCGTGGCGTGGATGCCCTGACTGACGGCGGGGATGTGGGCAGCATTGCGGTCACCATTGCGCTGATGGGGCTCGCTGTGGTGGTGGTGCGAACCCTGAGTCGAGTGCTGTTTTTCAATCCCGGTCGGGATATGGAATACCGGCTGCGGGGCGATTTGTTTGAGCATCTCCTTCGACTCCAGCCTCGGTTCTATGCGGGACATCGAACCGGTGACATCGTCAGCCGGGCATCCAACGACATCACATGGACTCGGGCGATGATTGGGTTCGGGCTCATGCAGTTGGTCAACACCACGGTGGCCATCACCATGACGGGGTGGAAAATGGTGTCGATCTCGCCCCGCCTCACCCTGTGGACAATCGTGCCCATCGGGGTGTCGCTTGCCGTGATTCAGCTCTTTCTCAAGCGCCTGTTTGATCTTCAAAAGCAGAGTCAGGAAGAACTTGGTGAGATCAGTGACCATGTGCTCGGGAGTTTTCAAGGTATCGCGACCGTGCAGGGTTTTGGGGCGGAGGAGGCCTTCTCTGACCGGCTGCACGAACGCAATCATGCATGGCTGGTCACCACCATGCGTCTGTCGGTGATCCGATCCTTGGCCTTTCCGCTGTTGGGGCTGGCGGGCGGCTTGGCGGTGTTTGCATTGCTGTATGTCGGAGGTCCGATGGCGGTGGTTGGTCCGCTGTCCGTCGGTGACCTTGCTGCATTCGCAACCTTGATCGCTGCGCTGCTTCCGCCGCTTCGGTCGCTCGGATGGATGCTGAGCGTTCTTCAGCGTGGGAAGGCGGCGCTGGACCGCATCTTTGAGCTGCTTGACGAGCCGATCGACCGACCGGAAGGTGACAATCCCGTCTTGCAAGACGGTGGTTCACCACCGTCGATAGCGGTCCGGTCGCTAAACTTCGCGTACCCAGATGAGCCCGAACGGACTGTTCTGACTGACGTGAACCTCGATGTGCCTGCGTCGAGTGTTCTCGGTATTTTTGGGCGAACGGGTTCGGGAAAGAGCACGCTGCTTCACGTTCTTGCACGCCTCTACGATCCGCCGTGCGGAACGGTGATGGTCGATGAGTCGGACATCACATCCCTCGAACGGGGCCGGTGGCGGTCGCGTCTCGCAGTGGCACCGCAGCGTCCATTCCTGTTCTCAGAGACCATCGCTGAAAACATCGCGCTGGGGGCTCCATTCGACATTGGTGCCGTGGAACAAGCAGCCAGCGATGCGGCGCTTGATGCGGATTTGCATGTCTTTTCCGATGGCTTGGAAACGGTTGTTGGACAACGGGGCATCATGCTTTCTGGGGGCCAGCGGCAGCGAGTCGCTCTTGCTCGAGCCTTGATGCGTCGGTCGGATCTCGTTCTTCTGGATGATGTCTTGTCCGCGGTTGACCACCGAACGGAGGCCCAACTTGTGGCGTCGTTGCGCGACACCGGAAGCGACCGTGATGCACCGCCCACGGTCGTGATTGTCAGCAACCGCATTTCTGCGCTGCGGCACGCTGACAACATTGTCGTCCTCGACGAAGGCCGGGTGGTGGACCAAGGGACACACAGTGAGCTGACCTCCCGCGACGGCGTCTACCGCGATGTCTGGGAGGTTCAGCGAACATGAAGCGCGACCTCGTATTGCTGCGCCGTCTTTGGCCGCACGCTCGACCCGATGCATGGGTGCTTGTCTTTTGCTTGCTGACCACGCCGCTCATCGCCGCCTTGAGCCTTGCGCAGCCTTGGTTTCTGAAGCGGATTATCGATGACCATGTGGTTCCCGGGGAACTCGATGGATTGGACACGCTCGCATTCTGGTACTTGGGTGCCGTGATTGGAGCGTATGCAATCGAGGCGGCCTACACGTTGGCGATCGCTTGGGGCGGACAGCGACTGATACTTCGGTTGCGAAGTGCTCTTTTCGCGCATGCAATGTCGCTAAAGCAGCGGTTCTTTGACAAACAGCCGGCCGGTAAGCTGCTGACGCGACTCACCAGCGATCTCGACAGCCTCGGGGACGCGCTGGGAGCCGGCGTGGTGACCATTGTGCTCGACCTGTTGATGATTGTTGGCACCATCGCCGCGATGGTCTGGCTCGACTGGCAAATGACTGTGGTGATCGTGGGGCTCGCTCCGATTTTGTTGGGCATTCTGGAGTTTTTGCGGCGGAAGATGAAGCGGCTGTATCTGGCCATTCGTGACTCGCTCGCGAGCATCAATGCGTACCTTGCGGAGCGTGTCGATGGTGTTGCGGTCATTCAGCTGTTCGGCGCTGAGGCACCGACTGTGGCCGAGTTTGATGGCCGCAACCGCCGGTTTCGGGATCTCACCAGCACCGCCAATGTCTACGACTCGCTGATGTACTCCGTCGTCGACGGGGCTGGATCAGTCTTTATGGCGCTGATTCTGGCCTTCGGTGCCGGGTTGATTGCGGACGGAATCGGATTTGGCGGTGAGGTTCGGAGTGCGGGTATTCTCGTGGCGTTTATCGATTACATGCAGAGGTTATTCCGACCGTTGCGAGATGCGAGCGGCAAGATTGCGGTGATCCAGCGGGCGACCGCTTCGCTCCAGAAAATTGATGAACTGTTCGCGGATGCGGAGCCTGCCAGTGAAGGTACAGTGGCCTTGGGTTCGATTGAGGGCCATATCGAGGTCAAGGACCTCTGGTTTCGGTACACAGATGACGCTGATGACGTGCTGAAGGGGATTAGCTTCACGGTTCAACCCGGTGAAGTCGTTGCAGTGGTCGGCGCTACGGGCTCCGGTAAGACAACCCTCGGGCGCTTGCTGGACAAGTCGTATGATGGATACCGAGGGTCGATCAAAATGGATGGGCATGAACTGTCTACGATTCGAACTCGCGACCTGCGGGCACACGTGGCTGCAGTGCGCCAAGACATCCAACTGTTCAGCGCGAGCCTCGAGTTCAATGTGAGCTTGGGTAACCCCGAAATTTCGAACCGCGATTGTGTCGAGGCGACCGCGATGGTCCGGGCGGAGGGCTTGGTCGAACGACTCGGCTGGGATCACGCCGTGCGCGAGCGCGGTGTGGATTTGAGCGTGGGGGAGGCGCAGTTGATCACGTTTGCTCGGGCGATGGCGCACAAGCCCGTCATTGTGATCATGGACGAGGCCACGGCATCCATCGATTCGGTGACCGAGCAGCGCATTCGCGAGGCGACCTCGGCGATCATGGAGACCAAGACGGCCATCGTTATCGCGCACCGTTTGTCCACAATCCAGAGCGCTGACCGAATCTTGGTGATGGATCGAGGTGAGATTGTAGAGTCGGGAACCCACGCTTCGCTGATGCGCGCCGATGGAGTGTACGCAGCGTTGGTGGCTGCCAGCGAGGCTGTGGTCGAGGGTATCGCCTCCTCGGTCTGACGCTTCTCGCAGTTCTCGGCTATGGTGGGGGTCGGAGGTTCTGTGCACTTGCTCTATTTCTCAGTGATTGGCCTATTGGCCTGCCAAGCAAAACCACCCCCCACTGGAACGGTGCAAATCAATCCTCCGAGCACCGTTGATGCCGATGCGGATGCCGATTCCGATGTGGATGCGGATGCGGATGCGGACGCGGATGCGGA
>DEBL01000349.1:5170-16478 GCA_002348535.1 Deltaproteobacteria bacterium UBA2957
GACGCGGATGCGGACGCGGATGCCGATGCGGATGCTGACGCCGATGACACGGGCCCTGAGCCCGAGGATTTTCCCTGCGAGTCGACACCGTCCACGTCGCGGATCGACGACTGCGTGTCGGCAGAGCTGCCCTGTGACCGACCACCAATGACCAGCACCACCAAGGGCGGTTCATATCTGTTTGATGAAGACCTGTACGTTGCGCTCCAGTGCTTTGCATTCGGCGATGGTCCCTATGACGGCCCGGACCGAGTCTTCACCTTCGAGCATCCCGGAGGCGGGACCGCTCAAATCCAGTTGCACACACCCTGCGATGACCTCGATGTGTTTGCCTTCCAGTGGACTGGATGGGCAGAGGACGAAGAGTGTCCGACCGAAGATCACAGCCATCGGGTTCGATGCACCGACAACATTGACGACGGGGACGACAGCACCTTGGATTTGTTTGAGGACGGGCCCATGGACTATTTGATTGTGGTCGACGGCCCCAAGGGTGAAGAGGCCAACTTCACGATCCAAGCGACCTGCCCGTAGCCATCCAAATGGGGCGGTGTTTGGCCGAAGACACGGCCCTGTGGGTGTCCGCGCGCGGAAGCGGGGTCAGTTGATGCCCGCCAGCGCACGTCCAGTCCAGCTGTCAGCGGTCGCCGCAATGTGTTCCGGTGTTCCTACGGCGACTTGATGGCCGCCTTCGATGCCGCCCTCGGGGCCGAGGTCGATGACATGGTCGGCGTTGTTGATCAGTTCGGTGTGGTGCTCAATCACCACCACCATGTGCCCTGCATCCACAAGGCGATGCAGGACGGTGAGCAGTTTCTCGACGTCGGCAAAGTGGAGTCCGGTGGTTGGCTCATCTAAAAGGAAGCAGGTTTCTTTCTTTCGCCCGATGAGTTCCGTGGCGAGTTTGAGTCGCTGTGCTTCCCCGCCGCTGAGCGTGTCGGCGGGTTGCCCAAGTCGGAGGTATCCGAGGCCGACATCTTCGAGCGGTTGTAGGCGCCGAACAATCGCGCGATGATTGCTGAATGTGGCCAAGGCAGTGGAGACACTCATTTGAAGCACATCGGCGATGGTGTGTCCGTTCCATTGGACCGCAAGCGTCGATTCGGAGAACCGCCGACCGTCGCACTGTTCGCACGATACCCAGATGTCAGAGAGAAAGTGCATCTCGATGAGGACAGCTCCGCGCCCCTCGCAGTGAGGGCAAGCGCCATCCTTGCCGTTGTAGGTGAATCGTCCCTTATCGAACCCCATCGCGATGGCGGTGGGGTGACTGGCAAACAATGTACGGATGGGGTCGAGAACCTTGGTGTACGACGCGGGCGTGCTGCGTGGGGAGCGTCCGATGGGGCGTTGGTCGACGACGACGATTCGCGCTGGACCGGCTTTTCGTGCTTTTCGACGGGCCTCGAGAAGGGGTGCAATGGTGCCCATCACGTAGCTTGATTTCCCGGATCCACTCACGCCGGTGACCGCCGTCATGCATCGGCGAGGCAGGCGCGAAGTGAACCCCTTAAGGTTGTTGGATGTTGCTGCAGGAATGTCAATCCAGAGCTTGGCCTCGCGTCTGCTCGGTGGCGCTTGAATCCGAACGGTTCCCGATAGGTACTCGGCGGTTTGGCTGGCCGATCGCATGAGTTCGTTGGGGGTCCCCTCCGCGACGATGGTCCCGCCGTGTTCACCAGCGGCAGGACCCATATCGACGATGTGATCGGCTTGACGCATCACATCGGCATCGTGCTCGACCACGACGAGCGTGTTCCCCAGATCTCGCAGACCCTTGAGCGTGTGGAGCAGTCGCTCGGTGTCGCGGGGGTGCAGACCAACGGTTGGCTCATCGAGAACGTAAATGGTCCCCGTCAACCGGGACCCAAGTTGTGTTGCGAGCCGAATGCGCTGGGATTCGCCCCCGCTCAAGGTGTCTGCTGAGCGGTCGAGATTGAGGTACCCTAAGCCCACATTCGCAAGGAAGGAGAGCTTGGAAGATAGGTCCTCAAGCGCCTGCTCAGCGATGGCTTGGTCATGATGAGTAAGCTCAACTGCACCTACAAAACGAAGCGCAGCATCGACGGTCTTCGCACACAGATCCTGAATGCTCTGGTCGCCGATTCGGACGGCCAGCAAGGAGGGATTTAGGCGCCCACCTTGGCATAGTGAACAGGTCACTTCTTCCCCGATCCATTTGGCTCGGCTGCGCCAGCTGCCGACGATGTCAATGATGCCGGTCCACGTTCGCGACTCCACGACTCGGGTCATGCTCCTTCCCCATCGTTTCGACCATTTGATGTCCAGTGGAACCCCGTAGCCATGCATCAGGCTGTGCTGAAGGCTCTGGGGCAGGTCCTCAAAGGGCACATCCTGAGTGAGCCCATGGCGCTTGTACATCGCGGCCAGCATCGCCTTCATGGGCTTGGAACGAAACACGACAGAGCTGACGCGCTTGTCGAGGGCATCCTTGAGCTTGCGATGGGGCTTCAGCAGGATGAGCGTTGGGTCGATTTCGGCGCGTCGACCGAGCCCGTCGCATCCCGGACAGGCACCAACATGGCTGTTGAAGGAGAAATGGCGAGGCGTCAACTCTCCGTCGTGGACGATACCGTGTTCGGGGCATTCTGCAGCCAGTGCCATGGCGGTCACAGAATGATCCCGGCCAACAAACTCCGCGCGGTCCTTTCCGAGGCCGTAGGCAAGCCCGATGCTGTCCGCCAATCGGTTCGCTTCGACGGTTGCCGGGTTGAACCGGTCCACAACCAACCGCAGGCCGTTCAGGTCCATGTCTGGTTGTAAGCCCACCTCCGCCTCTTTCCCCCGCTTCGTTGGATTCCAAGCGCGGACAAAGCCGTCCGCGAGCAGGTCGTCGGAAGCGGTTCCGTTGGGGATGTCGGTCACCAACCATCCCGGCCCGGGGTTCAGTCGCTTCAAGCGGGCCGCAGCTTGGCTGGGGGCCAATGGTTCGATCACAGAGTCGCATGTCGGGCAGTGAGGCGTGCCGATGCGGGCGTACAGCAGACGCAGTGTGTCATAGATTTCAGTGACCGTCGCAACGGTTGAGCGCGGATTGTGGCTTCGATTGCGTTGGTCGATTGCGATGGCGGGAGCCAGCCCCTCCGCGTCCTCGAGCGGTGCTCGGCCGACGCGTCCGAGGAAGCGTCGAGCGTAGGTCGAAAGGCTCTCGACGTACCGCCGTTGCCCTTCCGCAAACAGCGTATGAAAGGCGAGAGAGGACTTGCCCGACCCGCTCACGCCGGTGACCACAGACATCTTGCCCGCTGGGAACCGCACGTCGATGTGCTTCAGGTTGTGCGTGTGAACTCCCCGCAGCAGAATGTCGGTCGATTCCACGCGCCGTGCCGGTGTTGCGGACCGTGGCTCGGGTGTGTTGGGCGATGCCCGGAGTGCAGTCGGCAGGATTCGGCCCGTTGCTGTGGAGGATGCAGCGACCTGTTCCGGTGTGCCAGTTGACACCACGTGGCCGCCACCGGCGCCCCCCTCAGGGCCGAGTTCGATGATGTGGTCTGCAACTTTGATGACATCGGTGTTGTGTTCGATGACGAGTACAGTGTTTCCTTTGTCCACAAGCGACTGAAGCGCACCCAGCAGGCGATCGACATCGGCCATATGGAGCCCCGTTGTCGGTTCATCCAACAGGTACAGCGTTCGCCCAGTCGACGGTCGGTGGAGTTCGGTCGCAAGCTTCACCCGCTGCGCTTCGCCACCGGACAAGGTGGTGGAGGTTTGGCCCAAGGCGATGTAGCCAAGGCCAACGGTGTTCAGGGTGTCGAGAATCCGCTTCATCTTGCGGTGCCGGCTGAAGAACTCGCCCGCTTCGCGAATGGTCATGGTGAGGATGTCGTGGATTGTGCGACCCCGGTACCGTATCTCCAGCGTCTCTGGGTTGAACCGTCGGCCGTGGCACACGTCACAAGGAACCTCAACATCCGACAAGAACTGCATCTCGATGGTCTTTACACCCGCGCCTGAGCAGGGTTCGCAGCGACCTCCCGCGACATTGAAACTGAACCGACTCTTGGTGTACCCCCGGACTTGCGACTCGGGGACAGCCGCGAACAGTGTGCGAACGTGGTCCCATAAACCCGTGTACGTCGCGGGATTCGACCGAGGTGTTCGCCCGATCGGCGCTTGATCGATGCGGACCACCTTGTCGATGTGTTCGATTCCATCAATGCCATCGTGCCGCCCTGCTGTGGCCTTCGCGTTGTTGAGAATGGAAGCGAGACTGCGATGCAGGACGTCCATGACGAGGGTACTTTTCCCGGAACCGCTGACGCCGGTCACGGCGATGAAGGTACCGAGCGGAAAGGCAACATCCACATGCTTGAGGTTGTTCTCTGACGCATTTCGCACCACGAGTGCATCGCCCGTACCGGACCGACGATGAGCGGGAATGGTGATGGCTTGGTCGCCGCGGAGGTAGCGTGCAGTCAGCGCGTCCGTGGTCATGAATTGGGCCGGCGGCGCGGATGCCACGACGGTCCCGCCGAGGCGTCCAGCGCCTGGGCCGATTTCCACGAGGTGGTCAGCCCGGAGCATCGTGTCGGCGTCGTGTTCGACGACAATGACGGTATTTCCTTTGTCTCGGAGAGCCTCGAGCGCGCCAAGGAGGCGATCGAGGTCGGACGGGTGGAGGCCGATGGATGGCTCATCGAGGATGTAGGTGACGCCTTGGAGCCCAGCGCCGACTTGGCTCGCGAGTCGAATACGCTGAGCCTCCCCTCCGGAGAGCGTAGCGGCCGATCGGTCGATGCTGAGGTAGCCGAGCCCGACGTCATCGAGAAAGTCGAGGCGACTGCACAGTTCCCGAACGATGGGTTCCCCCACCATCGTGTCGTGACCCGTGTCGAGCGTCACCGCTTGGAAGAACGCTCTTGCGTCCGCGATGGTCATCGTGCTCAGGCTGGTGATGGTCTGCCCTTGAAAATGCACGGCTCGCGCGATTGGATTGAGGCGTTGGCCATCACAGTCAGGACACGTCACCGAGTCGCGACACGCAGCAAGGCGATTCATCTTTGACCATTTCCAAGCACGGCGGACCCCACTGAGTACCCCACCCCAAGTGATTCGACTGGTGCTCTTGCGGCGGCCATCGTCACGGCTTCGCTCTGCGACATAGGTCACATTTGCCCCGAGCAGCAGCGCTTGTTGGTGGGCCGTGGACAGGTCCTTGAAGGGAACGGTGATGTCGATGCCCAACTGCTCGGCCACCTGCGCGAGTGTCGGTCGGCTGAGGGTCGTAAAGGGTAGCCGAACATCGTCCTCAAGAACGGTAACGAAGTCAATGCACCCTTTCGATACATCCAGCAGTCGGTCGAGATTAAAGTCTTCCAAGCGCCCCAGCCCGTTGCAGGTTTCACATGCGCCCTGCGGTGCGTTGAATGAAAACAGCCGTGGCTCCATTTCCGGAATCGATACGCCGTGGTCTGGACAGGTTCGTGCGCTGGAGTACACGACATGGTGGTCGTCAATGAGCAATGTGACCATGCCGCTGGCCTTGGATAATGCCTGTTCGATCGACTCAATCAGTCGTTCCCGCTTGTCGGTTCGCGCCTTGAGTCGGTCAACAACCAGCTCGATGGTGTGCTTCTCGTATCGGGCCAGCGCGATGGGCTCCTCGAGGCTGCGGAGTTCCCCGTCGATTCGGGCTCGAATGTAGCCGGTCTGCAGGGCCTCGCGAAGCTCTTTCCGGTATTCTCCCTTTCGGTCCAACACGATGGGGGCCATGATGTGGAGCCGAGCCCCCTCGTGGGTGCTGAGGACGGAGTCGGCGATCTGGGCGGCGGAGAGCGTGGATATTTCTTTGCCACAGACGGGGCACTGAGGGGTGCCAAGACGGGCCATTAACAGCCGCAGATGGTCGAGCACTTCGGTGATGGTTCCCACTGTGCTGCGCGGGTTTCGATTGACGGTTTTCTGGTCAATGCTGAGGGTCGGCGAAAGGCCATCAACACGCTCCACGCGAGGCTTTTCCATCTGACCCAGAAACTGCCTTGCGTAGCTCGATAGCGATTCCATGAAGCGCCGCTGGCCCTCTTGGTAGATCGTGTCGAAGGCCAGCGAAGACTTTCCCGATCCGCTCAGACCCGTGATCACAATCAACTGGTTCCGAGGAATGTCGATGTCGATGGACTTCAGGTTGTGTTCCTCAGCCCCGCGAATGCGAATGTAGTCCACTGTGCCCCCACTAGAGTCCTATACACTGAGTAATCGGAGGAATCATGTCGAAGAAGCACAGTGCGCGTTTTTTAGCGATCGTGGAATCGAAGAGGGCATCGGTGACCGAAGTTTCAGTCGGTCAGGTATTCGGCTTCATGGCTGATAATGTGGGGTTTCAGTTCATTGATGTTCGCGAGCGGGAAGAGTGGGAATCCGGTCACATCGACGGTGCGATCCACCTCAGCAAGGGCATCATCGAGCGGGACATCGAAGGCGTGATCGCTGACCCTACAGCGGTGCTCGTTCTGTATTGTGGTGGCGGCTTTCGGTCGGTGCTCGCCGCATCGGCCCTCCGCACGATGGGCTACAGCAACGCGATGTCGATGGCGGGCGGCTGGCGGGCATGGTGTGCTGCCAAGTCGATCACTCCACACTCACAATAATACCGCTGGTTGACAAGGTTTCGCCTTCAAACTCAATGGTGGCTCGCCCACGGTTCACCGTTCGATTCGCCGGTTTTCCCACCGCCTCGGTCACCCAGCGTTCGCCAAGCATGAGTCCGTCATGGCCATTGAGTTGTCCACCGACTCCACTGGGGACGACCGTCATCATCAAGTCAGCAGACGGCCGAAAATCAAGGGATACAGTGCCGTCTTCGTTCACACGATGCACCACGCTCTCGGTTGGGATTACGCGGTCGCGGATGCGCGCCCAAACCGACCGTGTCGGACCTTGCTGATCAAACCCGATTGAAATTTCTGGACCGAATGCACTGACCAGCGCGCGCGGGTCCCCGAGTGCACCATCACCGCCTCGATGCAAGGCCAATGCTCTTCCTTCGAACTTCCCACCCCGGCGTCCAGCGGTAAACCATCCGTGGGCTTGACCGTTGGCAATCGGGACTGCGGTGGTCCATTGACGCTCCTCGTGCATCCCAGTGGCGAGATCGATGAGCGGCCCGCCGGGATCAACATGAACGATCGCATTTGCCTCTTCGTGGGCCAGCCGCAGGGTCCAGTGCGGGCCATCCTCATACCGACCAAGCAGAGCAGATCCGACCCGGACGGACTCATGACCGGTTCCAATGTCGATGTCCGCCGGACCGCCATCCATTGCAAACACAATGGGAGTTGTGCCTGGCATCCAACGGCTGGCCCGGAAGCGGCCTTGGCCGCGGTACAGGCCGGTGTTGCCAATTACCACGCGACCCTCGATGAGACTCCCGTCCTCGGTGACCACGAACAGTTCCCATTGCTCGCGCCAAGTCAACGATTCCGGTGGGGTCTCCGCGCACCCGAAGCCCCATAGTGTCAGCAGGAGCACCATGGCCTAAGCATACATGGGCAGGGCCGCGCCGGGTACACTGATGGCATGAAGGCAGGCTCAAGTACAGCACGTGCGGCCCTGCGGTGGCTCCGGGTTGGCGTCACTTCTCTTGCGCTTTGGTGGGTCTGCAGCAAGGTGGACATCGCGAAACTCGGCGATGTGCTGGTCGTGACGCCGGGGGTTGTCTTTTTGGCACCTCTGATTGGGGTTGCGGTGAACACCACGCTGCTGGCCTATCGCATGAGGATCTTATTTCGCGCCATGGGTGCGCACCTGAGTCTGGGCATCCTCATACGGATTCTCTGCCGCAGTGCATTCGCCGGCCTCGTGTTGCCCCAAGGTGGCGCGGAAGTGGTCAAGGGGGCACTGCTGGCGCGGACATCGGTCGGACTGGGTCCAGCGGTGGCGGGGTTGGTGACTGTGAAGTTGACCCACATGCCGACTTTGGCCGTGCTGCTTGGCTTGGCACTCGCGACAGGGACGCTCGACGCTGAACCGATGCTGGCGGGTGTGGCCGTTGCGTACCTTGCCGCAGCCCTACTCATTGGCGCTGTGCTGGTCCTTGATGTCGACGTACCAAAATGGACTCCAACGCCGATCGCGACCCGCTTGAACCCGTTGATGGCCGCCATTCGTTCGTTGCGCGACCACAAGAGAGCGTTGTGGTGGTGCATGGCGCTCTCTGCGCCGTCGATGCTGATCAACGGCCTCGTGATCTGGACACTGATTGGCCACTTCGGTGAGGCATGGCCGCTGTTGGATGTGTTGTTGCTGGTGCCGGCCATGGATGCCTTGATTTTGTTGCCCATAAGTGTGTCGGGCATCGGAGTGCGCGAGTCCGTATTTGCGATCGCGTTCGCATCGCGGGGCCTGCCTATGGACTCTGCGATTGCGATTGGACTGATTCGTTGGACTGGAGAACTCACGCGAGCCGCAATCGGATGTATGCTATGGCTGCTCACAGCAACCGGCAGGTCGGACGCGACCGATTCAGCCACGCGAGGAGGTACAGAACATGACTGATGCAGGCAGCGCCCCAGTGCAGATACTCGTGATTGAGGATGAGGACGACATTCGGAATCTCGTCGTCATGAACCTGCGACGGGCAGGGTTTGAGGTGATCAGCGCCGGGAACGGAACCGATGGCCTAAGTCGCTTGCGGGAACACAGGCCGCCCGTACTGTTGTTGGACCTCATGTTGCCCGACATGTCCGGTGAGGAGATTTGCGCAACCTTGCGGGCAGATCCGGACACAAAAGGAACCTACGTCATCATGGTCACTGCGCGTACGGAAGAGCAAGACCGCATTGCAGGATTCGAGGTGGGTGCGGATGACTACGTGCCCAAACCCTTCAGCGTTAAAGAACTTGTGCTCCGGGTCAAGGCCGCAGCGCGGCGTACCGCAACGGCTGACATGCCCAGCGACGCGGCACCCGACGAGTTCGAGATGGGCACACTCAAGGTGGACAATCGGGCCCATCGAGTCTGGATCGACGGCGAAGAAGTTGAGCTCACCAGCACGGAGTACAAACTCCTGATTTACTTGGCGACGAGTGAAGGCAAGATGTGCAGCCGTGGTGAGTTGCTGGAGCAAGTGTGGGAGCTTCCTCCCACCTTGAATACGCGGACGGTGGACACCCATGTCAAGCGGCTTCGGCAAAAGCTGCGGAGTGCTGCTGTGTTGGTGCAGACGGTACGAGGGGCCGGGTACCGGTTTAGCGACGAGGCGCAGTGATCGGAGCGGAAACGAGTGAGGAGCGTGGTGGCCGACGCTGAAAAGACCATTGCTGAGGTTTTGATCGAGCGGAGCCCAAACGGGATCATGGTGACCGGCGCCAACGGCTTGATCCGTGCCGTGAATCCAGCCGTGCACAGCATGATTCCGGTCGTACCCGATGCGGTCGGCCGCTACCCGTCTCAGGTTCTGTCGGTGGAGAGGCTGGCCGACGCCATGAGCCCTGCGGTTGATGAGGAAGTCGAGTTTCACTTTGAGTCTGGCAACCGAACGGTGCTCGTGAAAGTGGTCCCCATGGACGGTGGGCGGCTCGCCATTCTCCAAGATGTCACGATGTTCGCGCAGGCCGAGAGCCACCGGCGTGAGTTCGTTGCAAACGTCAGTCACGAACTCCGTACACCGGCCACGTCAATCGCCGGCTACGCAGAAACGTTGCTGGACGATGCAGAGACGATGGACGAGTTTACGCATGAGATGGTGTCGGTCATCCACCGCAATGCGCAGCGACTGATTGCCCTCTTCGATGACCTGCTTCATTTGTCCCGTATCGACGCGCGAGAGGAGCCGCTTGATGTGCAGCCCATGGCACTGCACAGCATCATCACCGAGGCGCTCGACAAAGGTCGGTCTCCTGCTGATGAGAAGCACATCACGCTCAATAACTTTGTGGATGCTGACCTAGTGGTCAACAGCAACCGGGATGCCCTCGGCCATATTTTTGGAAATCTCGTTGAGAACGCGATCAAGTACAGCCAAGAAGGCGGAATGGTCAGTGTTCGAGCCTCAGCACGGGACGAAGGCCGCGTGTTGGTGGAGGTGATTGATGTCGGTTTCGGGATCGATCCGAGTCTTCACGAGCGAATTTTCGAGCGGTTCTATCGGGTCGACAAGGGCCGGTCCCGTGCGCAAGGCGGAACCGGGCTCGGCCTCGCCATTGTCAAGCGTCTGTGTCATGCCGTAGGGGCAAGCGTTGATGTAAAGTCGAAGTTGGGCAAGGGGAGCGTATTTCGTGTGCTGTTGCCCGGTGCCGAGGACCTCGCCAAAGCCCGTCGGCCCGAGAAGTAAGGTGCCTTGACCAGCAAAAAGACTGCATCAACCAAGTACATTGATGTACAATCTCGAGGACAAGTGCTGGGTGGGCGCTTGGTACACTGCTTGATTCAAGGGTTTCTATGACTGCTCGTTACGTCCTGTTGGCGGCTCTGGCTTGGATGGCCGGCTGCACAGAATACAAGCTTGAAGCCGGAGCCGATGCGATGCCGGCGGACGATACAGCCTCGTCTGGATGGGATGCCGACGCTGACGACACGGCGACCCCGAGCGGCTACGATTCGGCGATTAAGGGTCGCGTGTGTGACTCGCTTGGCGATGGCTGGGTCGTGGGTGCGTATGTGTACACGACCTTCGATTCAGACGGCGACGGTGACCATGACGCCCGCGTCGAAGATTCAACGGACATCGAAGGGCGATTCATGCTTGCGGGTTTGCCGGCGGGGCGCGACTACGTGGTCAATGTGGTCAAGGGGAGCTTTGAGTTGACCTTCGACGTGACCCTCACGAGCGGCACCTATGAGATCCCAGAAGAAGAATGTGCCTTGGCTCCCCCAAACATCGCCGTCGTTTCCGGGGATTACGACCACATCGAAGACATCATCGCGGCAATGGGGCTTGAGTACACCCTGTTTGAGGGGTCGTTTTATTCGGAGGAATACCTGAACTTCCTGCGTGACCCTGCGGCGATGGCTGAGTTTGACATCATCTTCTTCAACTGCGGTGTGAACAGCGACTGGTATTCGTACTACCCCGATGAAATTAGAGGCAACATCCGTGACTTTGTGATCGCAGGCGGCTCGGTCTACACTTCGGACTGGGCGTACTATTTTGTGGAGTCATCGTTTCCTGCTTGGCTGACCTTCTACGGAGATGACGCCGTGTACGGTGCTGCTCAGCGCGGAGTGGCTGAGTCGGTATTGGCGCGAGTGGAAGACCCTACGATGCAGGCCATCATCGGTGAGCCCGTTGCATCCATTAACTTCGACCTTGACCTGTGGGTGGTTCTGGAGTCCGTCGGTCCGGATG
>DEBL01000214.1 GCA_002348535.1 Deltaproteobacteria bacterium UBA2957
GGATTTTAGCGGCACGGGGTTCAGTGCCGACAGTCAATACGGATTCTGGCCGATGCTCTTGGGTGGCTTGTTTCTGTACGTTTCGTACTACGGAACCGACCAAACGCAGGTGCAGCGTGAGCTGTCTTCCAAGAACATCGACGACACCAACCGATCGTTGATGCTGAACGGCATGATGCGGTTTCCATTGGTGTTTACGTATTGTTTCTTGGGCGTGTGCATCGGTGCGTACATTGTGAAAAACCCCGAGTTCTTGACGTTGTTGCCCGTCGAAGACGGGTCCATCAACTTCAACCTTGCGGTGCCCACCTTCGTGACGTCTGTGTTGCCGCACGGGGTGATCGGCCTTGTGATGGTTGCGCTGTTTTCCGCAGCCATGTCATCGCTCGACTCGACCATCAACTCGTTGTCCGCTGCGACGATCAAGGACCTTTACGAGCCTTTTATTCAGCGCGGTGAGGTGCCCGTTGAAAAACAGCTCAACCTCTCGCGTTTTTTCACCGTCTTCTGGGGCAGTCTCATCGTTGTGTTCTCGTTCTTTGTTGGAGACATTTCCAACTCCGTTATCGAGTCGGTGAACAAGGTGGGATCGTTGGCCAATGGACCGATACTGGCCATGTTCCTGCTCGGGATTCTAACCCGGTTTGGTAACGAGAAGGGTGCCGTTTCCGGCCTCATCGTCGGCCTTCTCGGGAACGCTGCGGTGTGGAAATTTGCACCCGAGGTGTCGTGGCTCTGGTGGAATGTTTGGGGCTTTATTGTGGCCTTTGGTGTCGGAGTCATTGTGTCTAAAGTTACGGGGGGAACCACCAAAAACTTGGACGGTCTCGTTTGGTACCGGGGCGTCGACAAAGAGTTCGATTACGAGGTGAGTTGGCCCCGCCGCTACGCGGTCATGGTGGCCTATTCCGCGGTGATGATTGCATTCTGTGTCGGGCTGAACGCGTGGCTCTGATGGGCGTGTCTGAAGGCCTAAGCTCAGTCGGCAGGAGCGACGGGTGACCGAAGTTTTGGCGGGCCTGTTGGCCAATCTGTACTCACCACCAGATGTCGCTGACCTGTGCGCACGCATTGAACATCGGTTGGATGGAGTTCCCCCTCGTGCCACTCGAGGCCATTGTTGGAGCGAATCCGATGTTGCGATGATCGCCTATGCGGATGCCGTCCAAGGAGAGGGTCAGTCTCCACTCAAGAGTTTGCGTGGCTTGGTAAATGGACATTTTCGTGGCCTTGTGTCCCATGTCCATCTGCTTCCCTTCTTCCCGTACACATCCGATGATGGGTTCGCGGTGTCGGATTACCGAGCGGTCGATCCGGTCATCGGTGATTGGTCCGATGTCATGGCGCTCAGTGAGGACGTGGATCTGATTTTTGATTTGGTCATCAATCACGCCTCATCCGAGCATCCACACTTCCAAGAGTTTCTGAGAGACCAACCCCCTGGGAACGCCTATTTTATGACGGCATCCGATACTGTCGATCTCTCGATGGTCACTCGACCGAGGGCCAGTCCATTGCTTCAGCGTTTCGAAACCACAGGGGGCAACCGCTGGGTTTGGTGCACCTTTTCACGGGACCAGGTTGATTGGGACTTTTCGAATCCAGATGTGCTGTACGAGTTCGTTGATGTGTTCGTCACCTACATCGAGCGGGGTGCATCTTGGATGCGGATCGATGCCATTGCGTATCTCTGGAAGCGATTGGGAACCCAATGCGTTCATCTGCCGGAAACGCACAGCGTCGTGAAGATCCTTCGGGTCGTGGCCGAGGCGATTCATCCGGAGTTCAAAATCCTCACCGAGACCAACGTTCCTCTCGAGGAGAACCTCAGCTATTTTGGAAACGGTGACGAGGCGCACATCGTCTACAACTTCTCCTTGCCACCGCTTTTGCTGCATGCGCTTCTCACCGAGAACGGAAGTGATCTGACGAGGTGGTGTGCGTCGCTTCCGAGGCTTCCCATAGGATGCACATTTCTCAACTTCGTGGCATCGCATGATGGCATTGGTCTGCGACCCGCAGAGGGCATTTTGTCACCCGACCAGATGGAAGATTTGGTGGGTTGTGTCGTTGAACTCGGGGGACGATTGACGCACCGTGCCACGGCTGACGGTTCCCTGAGCCCCTACGAGGCCAACATCTCACTGTTTGATGCTTGTCGAGGGACGATCAAAGGGATCGATGGGTGGAGAGTGCCGCGATTTTTGGTTTCGCAGGGCATCATGATCGCCATGGCCGGGGTGCCGGCGATCTACTACAACAGTCTGCTGGCGGCCCCCAATGATGAGTACGGTCTCGAGCAAACCGGTCGGAATCGAAGCATCAATCGCAGAAAGTGGAAGGCCCAAGAAATTGACCACCAATTCGCCGATCCGGAATCGGAGCCATCGCAAGTACTGAGGGCCCTCAGAGGGATGCTGCTGTTCCGTCGCGCGCAGCCAGCCTTTCATCCAGAGGCGGAACAGCGCTGCATTGCTGCGGGAGACGAACTGTTTGTCTTGCACCGCACCAGTCGATGCGGCC
>DEBL01000209.1 GCA_002348535.1 Deltaproteobacteria bacterium UBA2957
TCAACAACATCGGTCAGATAAATCTCATTTTTGTGAGCGTGCGGCTTCAGTGTTGGAAGGACTGCGCGAAGCCAATCAATGTTGAAGCAGTACACTCCGGTGTTGATCTCGGTGATTGTGGACTGCTCGGGCGAGCACTCTTTTGCCTCAACAATTCGCCAAGGAGAGCCGTCATTCCGACGCTCCATCCTTCCGTAGTGGGCACCATCACCCACAACGGCAGTCAGCACCGTGACCGCTGCATCCTCATGGGCCCCACGCAGCGCTTGGAGTGTGGACGCCCGGATAAGCGGTGCATCACCGGAAAGCACGATAACCGTGCCGGTGTCGGGCAAGACACTCAATGCACTCGACACGGCATCGCCCGTGCCTCTGGTTTGCTCTTGTCGCGCGAATCGCACAGAGCGAGATGCGAGCGCACCCCGCACGGCTTCTTCTTGATGGTTCACCACCACCACAGGGGTCAACTGTGCCGCCTGTGCGGCGAGGACGACGTGTTCGACCATGGGCAATCCAACCAAGGGGTGCAATACCTTGGCAAGGTCGGACTTCATACGCGTGCCCCTGCCTGCGGCGAGTATGATGGCAAAGTCGCTGTGGTCGGTTGTCATGGCACCCTCCGAACATACGCTGTAACACCGGATTGCGGCCACCGAATCCCGCAGCTAAGCAGATACACAAACTCACAACCCTGCCCCCAGTTTGGGCTTCCAAGGAGTCATGATGTCGAAGAATGTTTTGGTCGTACTGTCCGGTTGCGGTGTCTACGATGGAAGCGAGATCCACGAGGCCGTCATCGCACTGATCGCACTCGCGGAAGCAGGCGCCTCGGTGACCTTTGCTGCACCCAACAAGAACCAACTCCATGTGATCAACCATGCGACGGGCGAGGTCATGGAAGAAGATCGAAACGTCTTGGTTGAGTCAGCCCGGATCGCCCGGGGTTCCGTTGCCGACCTCGCAGCGGTTTCTGAAGATGGATTTGACGCCGTATTCTTGCCAGGCGGATTTGGTGCGGCCAAAAACTTATGCACCTTTGCCCTTGAGGGACCCGACTGCAGCATTGACCCAAGCATCCAACGCATACTGAAGGCATTTCATGCGGCGGGCAAGCCCATCGGCGCGGTCTGCATTGCACCAGCCGTGGTGGTCAAGGCCCTCGGTCATATCAGCGTCACAATCGGCAACGACGCGGACACCGCCGCGGCCCTAACGGCAATGGGTGGAAGCCATGCACCCCAAAACGTGACCGAGTGTCACATCGATACAGCCAACAAGGTCGTGACTGCACCCGCATACATGCTCGATGCGCCCATCAATCAAATTGCCGTGGGCATCCAAGCAGCGGTCACGGCAGTTCTTGACTTGGCATAGCTGGAGACGGAGGCAACCCCTCTTTCTCGAAGAATTGGGCCGCCTCCAGCTCCACCGCGATGCCCTCAGCCTTCATTTTTTCACCGCGAGCGTTCACATGAATCGCATCTTCATAAAACGGTTCGAGATCCTCTGATAAGGCCGCCAAATCGGCAAACAGCCACCCCTGCCCACTCGCCAACGCTTCGATGCGTCGGTTCTGCGCATCGAGCGACCGCAGGTGTCCATCTGGCACTGCGGGGATACCGGGTCGGCTGCGTTGGAGCGCGGGCATCGACGTCAGCATCATCGCTGCCCCGTTCGCCTCGGCGATGGCTGCAATCGACCGAAGGTTCCGTTCAAAGATATCGATGCCAAGCTGCGAGGGTTCAGGCTGTGTGGGTGGTGTCCACGTGGTGAGCTGGTGCAAGCTGGCGCGACGGGGAATGGGACCGAACTGAAACAGCTTGGCGTACACGTACAAGTCTGACCACCCAGCAGCGAGGGCGTCGAGCGAATCCGCTGTGTCACGCTTGAACGTTGCCGTCCCCTTGTTCGTTTGCAACACATCCATTGCGCGCCGATAGTGGCTGTAGTCCACGCGAGGATCCATTGCGCGCATGGGCTCCATGTCGTTGTTAACGCAGTGCACAATCACTAGATCGGGACGGTGTGAAACCCCCACCATCGCAAACGCAGCGAGGGCCTCGGCGCTCGTCCACCCCCCGATGCCCAGATTTTGCACTTCGACCTGTACATCCGTGAGCATGCTGTTGAGGAGGACCTCCAACTGATACGGCCACGCGGTCGGACCGGCTGTTGTCGACCCACCAAGTGTCACCACTCGAACGGTGTTCTTTGGTTTGGTGAGGGACCATTCCTCTCCCCAAAACCCCAGGGAGTTGATCTGGTCTGCCGCGCCTTTATCCCGGCGTACGTACCCGAAGTATGGGTGAGGTCGGTAGTCCAACTCTTTGTCAAGCTGGCTGTAGTATCGCTGGCGATAGTCATCGATCATGCGAGGAAGCCGGTCTGAGGTACCCGCTACGACAACCCTAAAGACAACCTCAGCGAGCACCAAGAAAATCGCCGACGCCGTCACCCCATACAGGGCTTTTTTGCGCGGACTCAGGGCTCGACTTGTTTCCATGCAACCTCATTAACAAAGATACCCCAGCCGTTCCCGCGAACGGCTGGGGTACTCAACGACATCCCAATGTCGGTTTACTTTTTCGACGCGGCCTTCGAGGCTTTCGCCTTCTTCACTTTGGCTTTCTTCGCCTTGGATTTCTTCGCAGACTTCACTTCCGAGGTCTTGTCCTTGGCCGGTGGTGCTTCAGCAGCTTCTTCCCCGCCTCCACAAGCGCCGATGGTCAGAGCGAGCAATCCAGCGAGTGCAATCTTCATGTACATGTCGTTTCCCTTGGTTTCGGGTTTGAGTTGACAATCTCTGAGGTTCAGCCCAACCCAATCTCAGAGACACGCAAGCCTATCGCAGGCGAAGAATCGATTGGGACTTTCTTGCCTCCAGACGCCTGACCCACCCTCAAGCGAGCTTGCTAAAATCATATATTTTTATAACTATTACTGATATTTAAATGTTTTTCAGAGCGTCACCCAAGGGTCGCTGCTCAACGAATCTGAACGCTGACCCCATTTCGGAGCATTCGCGTAGAGCACCTGGCTGTTTGCTTCGAATCCCCTGCGCGAAGGCCATTGACCCGTCGACCATCGCGGGTGATACCCACCACATCGTGGATATTCCTGCTCCGGTTCTGAACGCTGACCGTGCGCTTCACGCACTGTTGAAACGTGTTGCGTTTTCACGCCACCTAAACCCCACAAATATCGTCGAGGCTCGCCGAGCCTTCAAACGAACAGCGCGTCCACCCCCATTCGAATACGAACCGTTAGCGGATGCACCGGCATTGCTTCGCGAACTGGACACAATGCAGCCTCCAAGAGACCACCCAGCGGGTGAGTTGGTGGGCCAAAATATTGACGGTGTGCACCGTCTCGTGAGCGCCCTGCACCTTCGAACCCCCGAAGCCTTCGACGCACTCAACAAGGGCGCGGGATGGTATGACGGATTAACTGCGGCGCACCATGAGTACCCGCGAGGCGCCCCGGCAGGGCCGCTCGATGTCTCGTCGAAGACGATGCAACAACGACTGACCGACGCCTTCAGCCTCCGCGGAATGAACGATTGGCGAGTGGTTCCCGATGAGGTGATGTCCGCCCGCGTGCTGGTGGATGGTGCAAAACGGATCGTACGGGTGAACCCCAAGTCGTCGTTTAGAACGCGCGACCTCACTCGTCTCGTCGTGCATGAAATTGATGTTCACGCCAGACGTGCCACCAATGGAGCCCATCAGTCACTCCTGTGCTTCCAGACCGGCCTGCCCGGTTCCTTAGCCACCGAAGAAGGCCTCGCGATGGTGGCCGAGGAAGTTTCGGGGAGCGCCAGTCCGGGCGCGTTGGCGCGGCAAGCGGAAGTGGTACGCGCAATTCACCTTGCTCGGACCGCTGGCTTTCGAGACCTGTTCAACCACCTCAGCCAGCGAGTCAGCAGCGGCCTCGCATGGGGAATTTGCCTTCGGGTGAAGCGCGGCCTCGCTACGCCGGGAGAAGCTGGGGTTTATGCCAAAGACTCGGTCTACCTCACCGGACGCAACCGCGTCCGAGCTTGGCTGGACGACGGCGGAAACATCAATCACATGTATGTTGGAAAGGTCAGTATCGACCACCCGGTAGCGCACTGGATCGAACAGGGTTGGGTCACACCGCAACCGGTACCCGCCGTCTGGACCTAAGCAACAATTCCGGCGTCGAGTTGGATCAACTCACCCATGCTGGGAAACTCTTCCCGAAGCAGCGCCTCGACGCCCATCTTCATGGTCATGATCGAACTGGGGCAGGTGTTGCAGGCTCCGACGAGGCGTACGTAAATGTCGTTTCCCTCGATTTTTATGAGCGTGATGTCGCCGCCGTCCCCTTGAAGCGCTGGGCGCACCATGTCATCCAGAATCTCTTGGACTTCGGCCTGGTCGATCGATCCCGCCGATTGCGGAGCCTCAACCACCGGCTCTGGTTTCTTGGCCGGCTCCGCCGCCTTCTTGGCTGAAGCCGCCTTCTTTGCGGGGTCCGCCCTCTTGGCTGAAGCCGCCTTCTTGGCTGAAGCCACCTTCTTCGCGGGAGCCGCCTTCT
>DEBL01000375.1 GCA_002348535.1 Deltaproteobacteria bacterium UBA2957
GCGGATTTCGGAGGGCTCAATGCGAAGTTGATCGAAACGAAATGGCGTCCAACGGGGGCTCACCGGCTCGGGTTCATCGGAGGATTGGGCTTTGGGTAGCAACTTGCCAACCGATTGATCAGGCTCTGCAAGCGTCATGATGCCAGCCTTGAGTTTCCGTTGAACGAGATCCAGTTGAATCGACTCAATGGTGCCGATCGGCGTGGAAAGACCACTCCATCGGAGGGTTCGCCACGAGTGACTCCTCGCTTCCCATGTCACGCCTTTGCTTTGCATGGTGTGCTCAATGCTCTGTACAGCTTGGGTGTGACCGACGTACAGAAGTCCCGCTGCCAACACGATTAGGCCAACCGACAGGCCTGCAAATCGTTTCCATCGGCGGCGAGCGTTCATGTGCCCTCATCAAACAAATCGGCCATCGATGTGTTTGCGGAGTGTTCGAGGCGAAGTTGCATCTTGGCGACCAGTCGTGCGCCTGCACTGGTTTGCAGCCACTGGGGAGTCGCCAGCCCTTGCCATGCACGCAGCACCTCGCTGGCTGTGATGTCCGCTGCGGTGTGGATGGGCACCCAGCGACCGTCGCTGTTCGAAGACACGACCCCAGCATCCTCAAGCACTTCGAGCGCATCGCGCGTATGGTGCCGCGGAACCCCCGCCGCTTCGGAGATGCGCCGCTCGCTGACCGGTCCATTTTTGGCGACCGAGTACAGCGCGACGAGGATGCCGACTGCAAACAATCCGTCCGGTTGCCGACGAAGGGCGTGGGGGTCGATCGCGCGGTGGCGCTGCATATCCATCAAAAGGCCACCCTTGTCGACGACATAGGCCACTTCGACGCCCATCAAGACCACGAGCCACAGTACATTGAGCCAAATGAGAAAAACCGGCAGAAACGCGACGGACCCGTACAGCATCGCCATGCTGTCGCGGGTGCCAAGCAGGTCGGTATAGAGGGTGAATCCGCTCTTTGCGGTCTCGAACATGAGCGCGGATGTGAGCCCACCAATCAGTGCTGATCGCCACCGAACCGGTGTGTTCGGTAGGTACTTGATGGCACTGGCGAATGCGGCGGATGTCATCAACCAAGGGACGATGAACCCATAGCCAGTGTCGGGCAATCGCGTGCTGAGTACGATGCCTCCCGCAATGAGCAAAGGCGCCACCAAAATCGATGCGTTGAACAGAACAAATCGCCACACAAAACTTCGATTGAGGCGGGTTGCGAAAATGTCATTGAACGCCAACTCGACTTGGAAATAGATCTGACTTGCAATGGCCATCAAACCCAGCACGCCAATCCATCCGACGGTCGCGAGGTCGACGCGGCTGAGCACGGACTCGACCACGGCGACAAGTTCCATTCCAACGGCTTCGCTGAGTACGGTGTCGTACAACAAGTCGCGTACGGAGTTGACGGTGGCTTGCCGAACACCCAACTCGCCGGTCAATGCAAACGCCAAGACGAGCAGAGGAATGGCGCCGACCGCAGACCAATAGGCGAGGGTTGCCGAGCGGACGTGCAGACGATCCCGAACGGTTTGTTCGGTCACAATGATTCCGATGTGAACGCAACTCAACAGTCGTCGAGCCCACCACGTGTCGGAGAGCGGCAGTTCCCCAGTGGAGGCCAATCGATAAATCCGGGAGAGGGCGTGTTTCATGCTGGAGAGACTATCGCATGGGGTGTGTTACTCCGCATGCATGATCAAGGTTCAAAGTGAAGTCGGTCGGTTACGGGCCGTGGTGGTTCATCCCCCCGGTGCAGCGATGGAACGCATGTTGCCTGAGCACATCGATCCCTCGAGTCCTCATTATCTGTTGTTTGATGACTTGGTCGATGTGCGGGCGGCGGAAGATGAGCACCGGCAACTGTGCGACGTACTGGCCACCGTTGCGGAAGTTGTTCCCTTTCAACGCCTGTTGGCCGAAACCCTCGAGCACGCCCAGCGCCGGGCGGATTTGATACGCGATGTCGGCGACCATGAGGGCTTGTCTGCGGCGCAACGGGACGCCCTTGAAGGGCTTGATCCTTCGACGCTGGCGAGTGCCTTGATCGTGGGGACAGACACCGGTTTGGCGGATGGTCGACCGTTGTTCAGTCCTGCACCCAACCTAATTTTTACGCGCGATTTGGCGGCAGTTGTCGGCGAGTCCATCGTCGTGGGCAACGCCAATAAACTGGCTCGTCGCAGGGAGACGATGCTGGCGTGGGCTGTATTTGAAGGGCACGGCCGGTTTGGTCAGTCACCGATTGCCCGCAGCTCGACTCGAGTGCATGAAGCCGGCGGGTCGGCACCGCTGACCATCGAGGGTGGAGACGTGTTGGTCATTTCAGAGCGATTGGCTGCAATTGGTGCCTCAGAGCGAACGAGCTGGGCCATGATCATCCGACTGGCCACCGAGTTGCTCGAGCACGGTCTGGAGCGGATCTTGGTGGTTGAGATGCCCAAGCAGCGGAGTTCGATGCACCTCGACACGGTGTTCACGATGGCCGATCGGACGATTGGGGTGGTCTATCCTCCACTTCTCGATCCC
>DEBL01000085.1 GCA_002348535.1 Deltaproteobacteria bacterium UBA2957
ATGAGCGACGTGGCGCCGTCGGACCGAATTAATCAACTCCTTGCTGCGCGAGAATTCAACGATACCGAACTCTTCGCCCTCGCCGCGACCCACCCGATATTGGTTCAGCACTTCATTCCCGGCGACCTGCGCTTGGCTCTCGACTACCTGTTCTCTCTGACCGGCGCTGAGCTACACAAGATGCGAACCGGCGGTACCCTCATCCGACCCCTTCGCATGTTGTCACAGAGAGAAAAAGCAGCACTGCAGTCGCTGTCCAGTGCGTTTGGGGTCGACCAAGAAAAACTACGCGGGGTAAAGATTGGACCCCAAGACGGGCGCACCTACAGTTTGGAAGTCACGTACCAAATGAAGCGCAAAAAAACAGCCACCTACGAGGTCCAGTTGGTCCCGCCCGCAACGCCGAAACGCGAGGAAGCGGCCCGCGATGCCCTGACCCGGCACTTCGGGGCTCGACCTTCACGCGTCGGGCATGGCGTGGGCAGCGCGATTTCGATCCGCGACAGTTCATTTGAAAACCCCTATTCGCTGGCGGATGGTTGGCGCTTGGAGCGCGGTCGTGTGTTGGGAGCGGTCACGCCCGTCCAGGAGGTCATGCTCGACGAACGGACCGCCATCGACGGAAAGAACAGTGTGCGGTTTTACGCCACCGAGCGCACACGCGTATTCCAGAATGTCGTCCAAGAGGTCGCAGTTCAACCCGGCGTGCTCACGCGCCTCCGTGTCCAGCACAAGACCGACAATGTACGCGTTGAATTTCAACAGTCACGCGCGGACTTTAAAGTTCAAATCACCTTTCTCAATGCGGGGATGCCGGTTGCGAATCCGGTGGTGGCGCAAGGTCGTCTGGGCTCACACGCTTGGGAACTCTTGGCCATCGAGCACCTCACCCCCGCCAATGCGACTGAAGCTCGAATCGAGCTAATGTGCTCATTGTCAGGGACCGCTTGGTTCGATGGACTGGTCTACGAAGTGATCAATGGAGAACAACAATGGTGAGCAACATCGAGCGAACCTTTGCGGAGACCGACGTGGAGATGACCCAAATCGTTCTCCCGAGTCACACCAACAATCACGGCACCGTATTCGGTGGCCAAATGGCTGCGTGGATCGACATTTGTGCAGCGGTTTCTGCTCAGCGCTTTGCACGCAAGGCCGTTGTTACAGCCAGCATTGACGAGATTCACTTCGTGAGCCCGGTTCGTCGTGGAATGGTGGTGGTTTTGAAATCTCGCGTAAATCAAGCCTGGGGCTCATCGATGGAGGTGGGCGTACGAGTGGAAGCCGAAGACCCTCGAACGGGCGACACCGTGCACTGTTGCACCGCATATTCCACTTTTGTGGCCATTAACGATGATGGGAGACCCAGCGCGGTTCCCCGATTCGACCCTGGCGATGACGAAGCGGCGCGAACACGGGCACATGAAGCCCAAGAGCGACGTGACCATCGTTTAATCATGCGAAAGAAGCGCCGGACGAGCGGTTGACGACGAGCCGACGAGGTGTGATGACCACTCGATGAAACACGCCCTTCTCGCGATCGCCATGTTGGCCGGCTGTAAGCGGGACTGCGTTCATATGTGCCAACGCATAGATAACTGGCTTGACGAGTGCGGATACAGTTGGGAGGTAAGCTTCGAAGACGAGGGGTGGAGCAGTATCGAAGACTGCTACAATGACCACTGGGAAGCCGATCAAAAGAAAGAGCAAGGCTGTAAAATTCGGTCCGCGGACTGGGACCGCCGAGACTGTTACTGACCAATGGCGTCTACTCGGGTTTGGTACCCCGGTCGAATTGGCCTGCTGGGGGAACACTGTGACTGGGCAGGTGGAGCAAGCCTGACGGCCCCAACACCCATGGGCATCGAGGTTGAGGCAGAATCCGCGAGAGAGGGCGTCCTTGTACGCAGCGACCTCGATGGCCAGCTGCTCGAACGTCATTTCTGCATCAAAAGAGGTACTTCAACCGCTGGCTCGTTGCGGTTCATGCCCGCAATTATCGACCATCTTCTCGAACTGGGAGTCGACTTGGTGCCAGCCGAGGTGTGGATCCGCTCGGATCTGCCATCGGGACGAGGCTTGTCGTCGTCCGCAGCGTTTACTCTGAGTGTGACTGATGCGTGGACGCGCCTGTCCGGGCACGAGATGACGTCTTTTGAGTTGGCCGAGGCGGCATACCAAATTGAGCATCGCCACCTCGGCGTCGCCTGTGGACGCCTCGACCCGATGGCTTGTGCCGCAGCCCGCCCGCTGATGCTGCACTGGGACCCACGCGGTGCGCTGCTTCGAGCAACACCCGTGAACCCAATCGGAACCTTTCATTTGGTGGTCGCCGTAACAGAATCACCGCGCAACACCTCGTTGATCTTACAGACACTAAACCAAGCGTATCGGACCCCAATCGGTGACCATCAGGGCGATGCCGTTCGTGAAGCAATAGCAGAATTTGGCGCCGCATCCGAACGCGGCGCGCGCGCGCTCCAAATGGGAGATGCGCCTGCTCTCGGCCGGTCCATGAATGACGTCCAGCGAATCTATGACGTCAATCTCGCAGGCAACTTAACGTCTCTATATGCGCCAAAACTAAAAGAAATCATTGACTTCATGAACGCAAAAAATAGCCTCGGAGCGAAGTTTTCAGGAGCAGGTGGTGACGGTTCGGTTGTCGCGCTTTTTACCGACCAAAGCACTGCACGGGGAGCTGCGATCGAGCTCGAACAGCGCGGTCTCAGCGCTTGGTATATCCCTCTAAATGCCGTCTAATCACACGGTCCCAATCTCAACAGGTATAGTTGGAGGAGGAGGATGCATGCTGCTCACCGTTCTGGCGCTCAATGGCTGTCTCACCGTCACAGACGGTGACTGTGCTGGTGACGAGTACCTCGCGCTGAACGGCGACTGCGTTCCGGATCCGGGAGGCGCGGGCGCCGTGGCTGATGACACGGGGCTGAGTTCCAGTGATGCCGATGCCGATGCCGATGCTGATGCCGATGC
>DEBL01000063.1 GCA_002348535.1 Deltaproteobacteria bacterium UBA2957
GGCATCGGCATCGGCATCTGCGTCGACATCGGTGTCCGCATCGGCATCGGCATCGGCGTCCGCATCGGCGTCGGCGTCCGCATCCGCATCCGCGTCGGCGTCGGCGTCGGCATCCGTGGTGGGTGAGTCGCTTTTCAATTCAGTGTCGCCACAGGCCGTGCTTAAGGTGATCAGTCCAATGAAAATCCACTTGTACATCGAGGTTCTCCGATAAAGCTGGTCTTTTCGGTATACAACGCGCGATTCCTGCTTGTCATCACAATGTCGGCCCGTCGAGTCAATTTAGGGAACCGTTAGACCCGCCTTGGTGTCGTTCGAGGGGGGAGTGGGCGAGACCGATGGGTCCATACGCGTCGACTGGTCAAGCGACCAGCGCGGTCACTATGCAGTTAAAATCGGCCCTTTGCCATGCGTGCAATATCGGTGCAGGTTGATCCCGGTTCGATTCGCACAAGCTCGAAATCGTTGTGGCCCTCGGCAACAGTGAGCTTTGGGTTGGCGGCGAGCAAGCGATTGTCGGCGCCAATGGTCCTTTGCTTGAGCAGCAGCTGTTTCGTGCGTCCTTCAACTTTGTTGGCAGACCGGACTGTGCCGGTGAGCACGGTGTGGTTGGTTTGAACCATGTAAATGCGGACATGGCCAATGATGGGGATGTCGACCAGCACGCTCGCGCCGGGTTTCCCGTCTTCGTCCCAGTCGTAGACGGCAGGGTCTTTCGCTCGGCTTGGAATCACACCGTTTGCCTTGGCGCCGTCGTACCCCACAAACTGTTGCACGAGGTCTGCATAATAGGCCACTGAACCGTCGGGTTCAGCCGTTACCGAGATGGGGTATGTCTTGATGGGCAAATGATCGATGAATGCCTTGGGCAGAACGGTTCGCGTGATCGAACGGCTCGGTCGGTTGTCGACTACGCAGGTTTGTTGCGTCTGTGCCAACCCAGCGTCGGTTGCTTTAATTGAGACAAGAAGGTGCGTTGTGGACTTGATGTTTGTGTTGCCAATGATCGGAACCTTTGCGTTCGTGGAGGTGCGGAGTGTCAAGTACCAAGACCCTGTAAGGTCGGGCATCTCAGCCGCGGCACGGTGCGGCCAAAGGGCGATTAGAAATATGGCGACGGCAAACTGGACCATGACATCTATCGTACTGCTATCGCCTTAAGAGTTGCGACAAACATCCGACTTAATTTCCATGAGCTCGGGATCAGCATCCACGCCACGGCCATACCTCGGTGTCATGTTTGACTGCTGCCGTCAGTATGTACGCGTGTACATCAATGCCCAAGGCGACGCCTACTACGGTCGTTGTCCGCGTTGCGCTCGCACGGTGCGATTTGTGGTCGGTGCCGATGGAAGCGCCAGCCGAATGTGGCGCGTTCGTTAGTCCTCGGGCGAGATGCTCACCAGCGTGCCGGATGTGAGCCAAATCAGCAGTGAACCATCCTCATTGGTGTCGTGCACGTGCCCCGTGGTGTCGTCGAACTGAAACGTGTCTCCAATTGCATGCTCGCTGGGGTGAGACATGGATGGTTGCTGAATCTTTTCACCCTGTTCAATCCACTCGGCATAGCCGCCTTGGAGTCGGCGAGCGAGTGTCCAGCCTTGGTCGCGAAGCCACTGGGCAAGTTCCACTGAGCCCTGTTCGCCAGTCTGGTCGTAGATGGTGACCCGTTCATTTTTTGGAGGCAGGACGTGCAAGGCTTCTTTGATGGTATTCCCGGGGAAACGAAGGGCGCCCGGAAGCACACCAGTCGCGACCTCCATTGGCGAGCGAATATCGATGAAAATTGGAGCCACACCACCGGCCAACTGGGCGGCGACCCAAGTCCGGCCAATGTCTTGTTTGTGATTGGGGCCTGGGGTGTCTCCCGCACCGTCGACGATTTTGGGTATCACCGTGGGATCGAAGTCGTTGGGGTCGGCCCGACCACCGGCATTCGGATCGCGGGCTTCGGTGTCAAACTCCATCCCAAATGCTTTGATGGCAAACTGGCGTGCGCGGTTCTTCAGGCGGTCCCGAAACATGGGCTCTCCGGTTCGGTGATTTACGGATGGACAGGCTCTTCGTGCTAATAGTCTCATAACGAGAGTATCCGAAGGAGACCGAATGAGCTTGTTGCGAACACTGTTGTTGGGCCGAGAGAACGGAATCCGCAGCTCAATTCGGGCGATGCTTGCTTCGAGTGGCGAGGCCGCACCCGACTGGACACCGGATTCCGCATACTCCGCACCCTCGTATGAGGCGCCGCCCGCTACCACTGCAGAACAGAGTGATCGACCCGAGCCTCCGCGGGATGTCACACCACCAGAAGGGTTTGAAGTGGTCATTCACGTGGATGCCCTCAAGCCTGGAGAGTTGTCGGAGGTCATTGCCGGCGGCACGGCCATCTGCGTAGCGAATGTGGACGGGGCATTTTACGCAATCGCCAATACCTGTGCCCAAGGCGACGGACCGCTCGGCGAGGGTACGTTGAGTGGGTTCATGGTGACGTGTCCCTACCACGGGTGGGAGTACGACGTTCGGGACGGCCGGTGCACGACAACCCCGCGTTTGTCGGTGCAGAGCTTTGAGGTGCAACTCAAGGCGCAAGCCGTATGTGTCAGGTTGTAAGTTCCACACCTCTGGATAAAAAATCGAGATGGCTCAGTTTGAACACCGATTAAGGGACCATGGTGGAAGAACTTAAGGCACGCATCCGAGAACTTGAAACTGAGGTCGAACGCCTCCGGAACGAGTCACCCGTGCGCTTGTTTGAGCATGTGCCCTACGTGGTTGTTGCCGTTGACTGTGAGGGCCGCATCATCGGATTTAATGATGCGGCCTTGGCGCACTTCGGTTCAGTTGTTGAATCGTCCAAAGGACAGGGACTGCACGTGCTGTTCGACGACGAGACCGGCCCGGCCCTCCAACAACTGTGCGTAAGCACGTTTATTGGTGCAGGTGACTCGGTCGTTCGGCAGCGGGATGGCACGGTGATGGGTTTTTCCATTGCGCGCGCCAACGCAGACAACACGTTTGTGCTGTTGCAAGACCAGAGCCGTCGCGAACAACTCGAAGCAGAGCTGAGATACGCGCGCCGTATGGCGAGTGTCGGGCGGCTTGCTGCTGAGGTTGCGCATGAGATGAACAACCCTCTAGCAGTCATTCAAGGGCGGCTTGAGATGCTGAAATCTCTTCCCGATATGCCGGTTGGAACAAGAGAGCGGCACTTGGGAATTGTGGAGGAGCACAGCCAGCGTGTTGCTCGGATCATCCAAAATCTGCAACTGTTCGCCCGCCCGCGTGTGCCAAGACCAAAAACTGTTTCTTTGCTTGAACAACTCGACGCGGCGGTAATGGTGCTGGGTCGGCGTCTCGACAGAGTTGTGGTCGTGTTGAACATTCCCAGAGATCTGGCGGTGTTTGTCGACCCTGAGCAAGGCGCCATAGTCTGGGAGAATCTTTTGGCGAGCGTGGCTGCCATAACTCCTGCCGGGCAAGACCTTATCGTTGAGGTGGTGGAGGAAAAAGACGGGGCAGTGCACCTCAGAATTTGTTCAACCATGGGTGCATGGTCGGACGAGATTTTGACCAATCTTCGGTCGCCCTATGAAGGCGGCCGACACCGGGTGGACCCCATGCGAGGGTTGGCCCTAACGATTTCTTGGGGCATCATCCAAGACCATGGCGGATGGATGACGGCTCGGAATGAGCCCGAGGAACGAGCGAGCATCGAACTGTTCTTCCCCGGTAAGGTTCGTTCGACCGTACGTGATCTGCGACCGGCCACTCAGAGTCTACCGAGTCGTGATGTGCTCGTCGTTGATGACGATGCAATTATGGCGGAGACGGTAAGTTGGATGCTCTCCACATTCGGTCATCGAGTGGTGGTGGTGCATACGGCTGAAGCGGCACTCGAACAACTGGACGTCGATGTCTTTCATCTCATCCTGAGCGATCACCGCCTACCCGGGATGGATGGGGAAACGCTGCTGGGTATCGTTCACGAACGATGGCCTGAGATGAGCCAAAGGACGATTCTCACGAGCGGGCTCTTGCACCGGCCCGCAGAAGGGCAGCGGTATCTACAGAAACCATTCTCGCGCGACCAACTGGCGGTCATGCTTGCCCAAATTTTTGGGGAGTAGTTCGATCGCAATCAACAAAAAGCGCCACCCGGTGGGTAGCGCTTGTCTGCCTGATAAAGATTCTACAGCTTGCTTAGGTCGATGCCGTTTTTGCGAGCGTAGTCTTCAAGCGTCATCCGACGAAGCGTGCGGAGGGCACTCGTGGAGACACGAAGCTTGATGAACCGCCCTTGGGACTCGCTCCAGATTCGCTTGGTCTGGAGGTTGGGCAGTTGGCGCTTTTTGGTTTTGATGTTCGAATGCGAAACCTTGTTGGCCACGTTCGGGCGCTTTCCGGTCAGTGGGCATACGCGAGCCATGATGGACTCCAATCATTTTAAGAGTGAATGGTGTGGTGTCGGTGCCAACAGGGCACACGTACACACTCGGCCGACGAGATTACCCCGTTAAACAGCCGGCGGCAACCGGTACGTGTGCATGTTCGGCCGAAGAAGCTGAAAAACATGGCATGATGGGCGTTCAAGGAGGGTCAGTGAAGCGGCACAGAGGCATAAGGCGGACCATTGTTGCGCTTATCTTTTTGGGGGTCGCAATAAACCCAGCCCTGTTCGAGAGTCTGCTCGAGGTGGCGGGCCTGTCACCACCGTCAGCACGGCTCGCAGCTGCTCGACTGGCGGTGGTCACTGCCTTTGCAGGGTCAGGCCTGTTTGCTTTGGGTGTCACGGCCATTGCGCGTCAGCGGCGCCTTCATCGGGCTGCGAGTGCGATCGCCGAGTCGCTACGTTCGATACCGGCTCTTCACAGCCCTCGACTGGCGGTCGTCGATAACATCGGTGCAGTCTTAAATGCTGAGATCGAAGGGGTTCGTATGGAGGTTGTGGTCGAACCTCTGAGGGGTGGACGAGCCTGGGTTCGGGCTCAGTCACCCACGGGTAATCCTATTTCAGTTTGGCCGAAAGGGTTGGCGCCAGCGGAAGAACAGGCGTTCCGAACTTGCGGTGATGAATACGAGTGCTTTTCTGAGCGGGCCGACTCGAAACTCCGTGAACTTGAAGATGATCTCAACCAAGTGTTTGGTTTGGGTGAAGCCAGCCATGTCGTCCACGACCAGAGCGGCATTGAGGTCTGCATGCCAAATGAGCCCAAAGGGAGTCGGATCAGTCGCCTGAGTGCGGCGACAAGGCTTGTAGCGGGGTTAGCTCGAGTGAACCGCTGACGAACAACTTAGATGGTGAAGTCGATGATGGCGATGCCGCGCTCAGTGTTATCGTTGCGGGGTGCAGAATCGGGCTCGCGGTCGTGTTCGTGGGCCCTTTCGATCTGCAACTGTTCCCGGCTGCGGTCGAGCAACTCTCGTTCTTGTTGGATCTTCTCGATGATGAACGCGTCGAGCATGGTGGGGGTTCCGGATGGGGTTCGTTTTAAATATAGCACCGGTCTGGAGATACACAACACACAGTTTTGGTTTGCTGTTCCGAGATCGAGACGAAAGACTGCATAAGTAGAGTATCGGCTGAGTCTGGATTTTATTTGATAGAGTCGCTAATTCTTTTCCGTCAGCGACCGTGCGACTGCGGAAAGGGATTCGTACAACGCGGATAATTCGGGATCCAGTCGCCGAATGGCTTCCGCATGCTTCGCCACCACGTCATCGTCTCCCCTGACGACTGGCCCGGTGAGTGCCGCCGCACCGTGCTCGACTGCATTTTTTAGGGAGGTGATCGCCAACGGTCCAAGCAGTGCCCGTGCATCGGCCTCTGAGATACCGGAGGCCACGAGAATTTGACTCGCCTTCACCAGCAAGACCGTACCGAAGTTTCCCGCAGTGACTGCGGCTGCATGGTAGAGCGCTCGACTGCCCGGTACCCGCACAGCGTCGAATCCGAGCGTCGACGCGAGGCGATGAGCGTCGGTGATGGCCAGATCGTCTCCATCGATTGCGGCGGGAACGCGAGTGTTGGGCAGTCCAACTTCGGGTCCCGGAAAAGACATGAGCGGGTGCAATGATCCGATGCAGGGGTGGGGCCGCAGAATTTCATAGTCTTCAGCGCCCGATGCATGAAGCAGGGTACCTCCCGCCGGCACCGAGCCAGCAGCAGCAGCGATTTCTCGGTCGGGAACGGTCAACCAAGTCACATCAGCCCTTGGAATGGCCTCACCACGTCCCACCAGTACAAATTCAGCACCTTGATCATGGAGGATCTGTGCTGCAGAACGGCCCAGTCGTCCCGGGCCCACTATGGTCACGCGCATAGGCATGGCGAGGTACTATCGCGTTGACACTTCACGAGTGACCCCATACTCGCCGCGCATGGCCGGATCAATGCGAATGGAAAGAGTGGCCCGTCAAGTGCAGATGGCGCTGGCGGATGTCTTGATCGGAGGGTTGAAAGATCCTCGGTATCAACATGTGACGGTGACCCACGTGAAGGTGAGCCCGGATCTCCGACACGCTGATGTGCGCTTTATGCCTCTCGGCCAGCAAGGCGATGCGGATGAACTCTGTCGAATCCTGAATGCAGCATCCGGCTACCTTCAACGTGAGGTCGGCAAGCGTATTCGCATGAAATACACGCCCCGGTTTCGGTTTCACATCGACACTCAGGGTGAGCACGCATTGGCGATGGACGCGTTGCTCTCGTCGATTCGACTGGACTTGGACGAAGAATGATTTCGGGCTTCCTAGTGGTGGACAAGCCTGCTGGGATCACGAGCCACGATGTGGTTTCTGTTTTGAGGAAGTTGCTGGGGCTCAAAAAGGTGGGGCACACGGGCACCCTCGATCCCTTCGCCACGGGTGTCTTGCCGATGGCCATTGGGTCGTCAACCCGACTCATCCAGTTTCTTGATGAGAGCAAAAAGGTATACGTGGGGCGGATACAACTGGGACACTCAACCGACACAGGGGACCACACCGGGATGATCACAGACACTCAGCCTGTGCCCGAACTGTCTATAAATTCTGTACAGTCGGTCGCGGCGGCCTTGGAGGGAGAACAAATGCAGATCCCGCCTCGGTTCTCTGCCGTGAAGGTCAAAGGTAAGGCCTTGTACAAATACGCACGGGAAGGCCAAACAGTGGAGGCGGCGGCCCGACCCATCGTGGTTCATCGACTCAAGGTGGTGAGGGTCGGTCAGGACTGGATCGATGTTCGAGTTGTCTGTTCACGTGGAACGTATGTCCGGGTTTTGGCTGAAGATCTCAGTCGGGAGTTGGGTACTATAGGGCACCTGTCATCCCTTCGACGCATGGCAAGCGGCCCATTCAATTTAGCGGGCAGCATTGATTTTGAGGCGCTTTCGATGATCGCTGCTCAACGGCCTGACTGGCCGCGTGTACTCCGACCGAAGAGGAATGAATCTCGCATTGACTGGACTGATTTGGACGGGCGGCGAGCCGCATTAGTGCCGCGGTTCATGTCGGCTGAAGTAGCGTTGTCGCACCTCCCGAGGGTTGAACTGGACCGCGGCAACCTCGACAGTCTTAAACTTCGCGGTAGAACCGAGGTTGGCCCGTTCGATGTGGTCGATGGTGCCCACTGGCTCGCGTATGATGGAGCGACCCTTCTTGGGGTGATGGTGAAGTCGGGCGATCAGCATCGGGTCGCCCGGATGCTGCCAAGGGACTGAATTAATCTTTGACCCCAAGCGCTCGGCGTTCACGTTGATACTGGATGATTCGCAGTGCGATCATAAATCCAGCCATCACAGCGAGGACGAGGACACCGTTTCGGAATCGCTCGAGCCAATGGATGACATCAGCGAGGTCTTTCCAGTAGTAGTAGCCGAGCCACGTAAACACGTTGGTTGTGATCAGTGCAGCGCTGCCGTCAATCAGCAAGAAGCGTTTAATCGGCATTCCACTGGCTCCGGCGATGAAGAAGCAGGGAAGTCGAAAACCCGGAAGCTGACGACAAATCAGGATGGTACGGTCGCCGAATCGCTCATAGAATCGCTGAAGCCGAGCGACCTGTTTCTTGCCTGCGACCCGCGAGAGAAACCCTCCCGGCTGGAGTCCGACTCGACGGCCCATCGCCCAAGCGACACAGTCGCCGAGGACCACCCCCGTGTAGCCAACCAAGAGTGCCTCGTAGACCGTCGATTGGCCCATGCCCGCGATCATGCCTCCAGCCAACAGGCTTACATCTTCGGGGATCGGGTTGCCAGCCGGCGTCGTGATCAACGCGATGAATACTGCGACAAGGCCGTATGTTTCGAAAAAGTCCACGCGGGCTCCGGAGGGTCTTAGGATTTACTCCGCATGGCTGTGGATAGCAATCCGTCAGTATGATGTGCAAATTCTGTACAGTGCGATTCCAGCGCACTCGGATAGGGCACTGCCATGCATGTATTCCACTTGTCTTCCGCCGAAGAAACTCATGCGCTTGGTCATGCGCTTGGCCGGGTCGCGCGTGCCGGCGTGGTCGTTGCACTGCATGGGGAACTGGGTGCCGGCAAGACCACCTTCAGTCAAGGCGTGGGGCACGGGCTTGGTGTGAAGAAACCAATCGTTAGCCCGACATTCATTTTAATGACCGAATACGACGATGGCCGTCTCCCAATGCTGCATGCCGATGCCTACCGTCTCGACGCCCATGAAGTGCCCGACATGGGTCTTGACGAAGCCCTTGAGGTGTGGGCGGGTGTGGCGCTTGTTGAATGGGCGTCTCGCGTGTCCGAACACCTGCCCGCGGAGTATCTCAGCATTCACTTTCGTCACACAGGCGCTGGCCGTACTGCCGAGGTTCATGCGAAGGGGGACCTGCACAGCGCGGTAATGACCGATTGGACCCAGCAATATGGAGTCTAAGTCTCTGGCAGTCACGGTGGTCGGTATTCTGCTCGGCGTCTGGATGATTCGTTGGCAGGACTACACAGTGGCGACTGCGCAGATGCGGCAGGTTGGTCCGTCCACTTGGGCATGGGTAGCCTCTGGCACCGCGCGCGCTGTGGTTGATCTGGGGGCCAGCGAGACGCCTTGGACCGCGCTGGGCAAGAGGGTGCCATTAAACACCGCGTCCATCGAGGGCCTACAGCAGGTGAATGGAATTGGTCCATCGAGGGCTGCGGCAATCACTGAATACGTTGCCATAAATGGTCATTTTCAGACAGTTTCTGACTTGGTCAATGTAAAAGGGATCGGGCCAAAAACCGTTCATCGGGTGGCTCCCTATGTCTGGACCAACACAAACTGAAGGCTTTTCGGCGCGGTAATTGTGATTCTGTTAAGGTGCACACATTCCTGTTCCGGTGATAGTGTTTCAACATCGAACTGGTGCAGGAATCAAGGAGATCAGCCTGATGTTGGAGAATCTTTCGTTCGTACTGCTTGGACTCTCGGTGGTTGTTGCCGCCTTGTCCTACATTGGTGCGCACAACTCTCCGGTTCCCATGCCGAACATCTCAAAGGCCGGATGCACGGTCGCGATGGGCATGTTTCTGGGCGGGGCCGCGCTGGGTATGTATCCCCCCGTCGCGCATTTCAACGAATGTGCCGACCGGTGTGACGTTGCGCTTGACGACATGGAAGGCGAGCACGGGGAGTTTGACGAGTTCGTAAGCCCGGGTCGGGTCGACTACAAGGCCTGCCATAAGGGGGCCCGAGAGGCTGACTCGAAGGCCAAGTTAGCGGCTGCGGAGGCGGGTGATCCGTCTTCCTTCACGCCGGCAGATCCGGAAGTCATCGAGGACCGGTGCATGACTGCAGCGGTTGAACGCTGCACCGTCACTTGCTTTGAGAGCCGGTAACTGAGCCGAGTGGACTCGATTAAAGGCCAAGAGCTGTGATGAGTTCGAGGCCCACCGTTGCTTTCGTGTCGGCATCCACTGCGCCCATCACCGCGATCGGTATATCGGGACCAATCCACCGTTGGATGTCAGCCACATTCCATTTTTGAATCGGCGTCATCGCACCTGCACCGCTGTTGATGATTACGCCAGCGACTGTCAGCCCACAGGCTCGCACGGCTTCAGTCGTCAACAGAGTGTGGTTGAGCATTCCGAGGCGATTTGCCGCCACGATGATCACGGGTAACTTGAGACGCATGGCGAGATCTTCGATGGTCAGGCTGGCCGTGAGCGGCACAGCCCATCCCCCCACGCCCTCAACCAGTAAGGGGTCGCCCTGCTGGGCCTTCATCCAATCCATGAAGCCGTCATCATCAAGTTCGATGTTCGCTTCCATTGCGGCCCGCTCCGGCGATGCCGGTTCAGGAAAGCAGGCGAACACCTTTGGGGAATGACCGGCGGCAGAACCAATGGTTTCCGCATCCTCTCCGGGCGGGGCGGATCCGGTCGCCAGTGGCTTGACTGCAGACGGGTGACGGCCTTGGGCTCGAAATGCAGCTGCTAGGCACGCTGTGACCATGGTTTTACCGACCTCAGTATCGGTCCCGGTGATGAAAAGTCCCGTCATGATTCTTTGGCACTGAACTGTTTGTTGTTGTCTACAACCGCTCGGTTTTGGGCGACCAACCAGTTGAGGTGTGTGAGGACCTGTCGGGCCGCAACGGGCATGAATGCGTCGGGCACCTGTGTTCCATAGATTCTGTTAGCAATCGTCAAAGGAGATGCTGTACCGATCTCGGCGAGGCTCTTGGCGATTTGTTCCGTTCGGGTATGTCGGTGGTTGATGTACTCGTTTAGACAGCCGACGGCATTGTCGATCACTGGGCCGTGGGCGGGCAGAAGGCGTTTTGGCTGCAGGTCTCGAAGCAGATTTAGACTGTGCAAATACAGGCCAAGGTCGCCTTCTGGAGGATCGAGCAATATCGTCCCGATCCCCGCCACCATGTCGCCCATGACCAGTGTGGAGATACCCGGATTGTGAAGGCAGATGTGTCCCGACGCATGGCCGGGCGTATGAAATACCCGCCAGAACCCGGCGTCTGTGGCCAACACGTCATCTTCCGTGAGGGTGTCATCCACGTCGAAGTCGATACGTTGCTGCGTGAGCGGGTGGGCTGCTATTCGTGCGCCCGTTGTCGATTTCAGAGCGATTGCGCCGCTGATGTGGTCCGCATGATGATGAGTGAGCACGATCCGTTCAACCAGTACAGTCTCCAGAATGTAGTCAAGCCGTTCCTGCTCGTCAGGGTAAGGGCTGCCCGGGTCGACCACGGTCACATGGTGTTCTCCCAGAATCCATACATTGGTATGCGTAGCAGGCGGAAGGGTCGGCGTTCGGACCGGGATGCACCGGACACCGTCGGTGATGAATTGGAAGTCCGGTACAGTCATTGGGAGGAGACCACTGCATAAATAATGGGTACACTAAGCAGGATGAGCCCCACAATAAAACCCCGCAGTTCATTCATGCTCATCAGACGACCATCAGCACATACACTGCACCCAGTGCAAGCATGAGGCTGCCCAGCAAGGTGCCTGCGATCTCGCTCGGTAGGTAGCGGACTGCTGCCGGGGGTCCGGGCGGTTCGGGGGGAGTCAGCGATGTCGGCTGGGTTTCTGGGACCGTCTCTACGGACCAAGGCGATCCGTTGACCTCCGCGCCCATTGAACGCTCGGGTGCAGGCGCATCCAGAAAGGATGGAACTTCCGTTGTTGAACTTGGAAGGGGAGGTGGCGTACCGCTGCGGGTTGCGTTGCGTTCTGGTCGAACTGTTGTGAGATGATGGCCTTGGGCCATGACCGAGGAGGCGAGGGACCGTCGGTTGACCGTCCCGCCGATCTTTCGGCCCGTTGCCAAGAGGGATTTCAAGAGTTGATGGTTCTGTGCGAACCGCTGGTCCGGGTCTGGGGCCAGCATGGTCATGAGCGACTCGGCCAGCTCTGGGTGTTGCTCGACTACGCGCTGAACCCAATAGGTGACGTCGCCCTCCCGCACAGCATCATCCACATTCGCTGCACCGGTATACAAGCGTTCACCGGCGATCATCTCAACCATGATCGAGCCGAGTGTCCACTGGTCGGAGTTGGGCGTGGCGGTCATGCCTGATGCGACCTCCGGGGGGGTGTAGGCGGGGTGGCGGCCCCGGGGAATGCATCCAAAACCGACCAAGACCAGTTCACCGTGAGGTGTGATTCGAATCCGTTGCGGTCCGAGGTGGCCGTGGACTATCTTCATGCCCGCAGGTCCGTTCATGCTGTGCGCATGACGGAGGCCGTGCGCCACCTCGATGGCAATGTCGAGCGCGCTGCTGATGTTCAGCTGAATGAGGCCATCATTTCGCGCTTGAATGACATCGGACAACGATGCGCCCGTGTAGTACGACATCGCAATGGCAGACTCATCTGGGTAATGACCATATGCACGAGGAACTCGCGGGTTGTCCATTGCCCGTAGCGTCTCGTATTCGTTGCGAATGGCCTTGCTGACTCCCGAGTCCAAAGGGTTATTGGCCACCCGCATGCACACCTCGTGGGGTGGTCGAACGCCGTGCGAGCGCACGGCGCGGTACAGGCGCGTTCCGGCGCCTTCCCCCAAGCATTCCGCGAGTGTAAAAGGACCGATTTTTCGGGCTTGAGTCACCGCAGGATTCATCCGTGTGTTGAAGTCCAAGACAGCCTACCACTCAGGGCTTAAAGGTTGCGACGGTACTCGCCTCCAACCTCGTACAACGCAGATGTGATTTGGCCAAGGCTGGCCACTCGTACTGTATTCATCAACTCGCCAAAGATGTTGCCGCCGGTCGTGGCCACCTGTTGCAGGCGCTTGAGCGCTTCGGGCGCACTGGCGTTGTGCTGCGCATGAAAGGCGGCGAGGCGGGCAATCTGTTCATCCTTTTCATCGGCAGAAGAGCGCCGCAGTTCGACGGCTTCGGGCTCCCAATCTTCCGATTCAGTCGCCGGGTCCACAAACGTGTTGATGCCGACCAGCGGAAGCTCCCCCGAATGTTTTTGGTGTTCGTAATGAAGGCTCTCGGACTGGATTTTACCGCGCTGATATTGGGTCTCCATGGCACCCAAAACACCGCCGCGCTCATCGATTCGAGCAAACTCGTCGAGCACTGCATTTTCGACCATCCGTGTCAGTTCTTCCACGAAGAACGAACCCTGCACATTGTTCTCATTCTTCATTACCCCGAACTCTTGATTCACAATTTTCTGGATGGCCATCGCGCGACGAACGGATTCCTCAGTGGGTGTGGTGATGGCCTCATCGTAGGCATTGGTATGGAGCGAGTTGCACTGGTCTTGAATCGCCAACAGAGCTTGGAGGGTCGTGCGAATGTCGTTGAATTGGATTTCTCGGGCGTGCAGAGAGCGACCGGAGGTTTGAATGTGGTACTTCAGTTTTTGGCTGCGTTCGTCGGCGCCATACAACACGTCCATCGCGACGGCCCAAATGCGTCGAGCAACGCGACCAATCACGGTGTATTCCGGGTCCATTCCGTTTGAGAAAAAGAAACTCAAGTTGGGTGCGAAATCATTTACATCCATGCCCCGCGAGCGGTAGTATTCGACCAACGTAAAGCCATTCGCGAGCGTGAACGCAAGTTGACTGACGGGGTTCGCGCCCGCTTCTGCGATGTGGTAGCCACTGACCGAAACGGAGTAATAGTTGCGAACCTGTTGTTCGATGAACCATGCCTGAATGTCGCCCATCATTCGCAGGGCAAATTCGAGGGAGAAAATGCACGTATTCTGTGCTTGATCCTCTTTCAGAATGTCTGCTTGGACGGTGCCGCGAACGACACGGAGAGCATCAGCCCGCATGGACGAATGCTCGGCTTCATTGGGTTCGCGCTTTTCCCGGTTCACAAATGCGCTGACCTGTTGGTCAATCGCGGTATTGAGGAACATCGCGAGTAAAATGGGAGCAGGACCATTGATGGTCATCGACACGGATGTGGTCGGGGCACACAGGTCGAATCCGCTGTAGAGGACTTTCATGTCATCCAGCGTGGCGATTGAGACACCGGACTCCCCAATTTTCCCGTAGATGTCGGGTCGTCGGTCGGGATCTTGGCCGTAGAGGGTGACCGAATCGAAGGCTGTGGAGAGGCGATGTACGGACTCGCCTTTGCATAGGAAATGAAAGCGTTCATTGGTCTTGGCGGGACCGCCTTCGCCGGCAAACATGCGCTTTGGCTCTTCACTTTTCCGTTTTAATGGAAAAGTGCCCGCGGTATAGGGAAAGTAGCCGGGCAGATTTTCCCTTAAAATCCAGCGGATTCGGTCTCCATGGGACCGGTACTGGGGAAGCGCGATGCGGGGGATGTGGAGGCCACTGAGGCTCTCGTCGGTGAGCTTTTGTTGAATCTCGCGACCGCGGACGGTGTAGGTGAGTTCGGATCCCCCGTATGCCGCATGCATTTCGTTCCACGCTTCGAGTGCTTTCTGCGCCTTGGGGTCAAGCCCATCTGTAGCGCACTGAAGCGCCGCGTCTGCGGCGTCTGCAGCCTCTCCAGTGAGATGTTGAACCGCTGCCTCCAGATGCTGTTTCGTGTCGGCGCAGTCCGCTTGTTGGTCGACCCAAGAATGATACGATCGGACGGCATCCGAGATATCGCCAAGGTAGCGAAGCCGTCCAGGCGGAATGATTCGTTGCTGAGGGGGGGACGCTCTGACGCCGGGGTCGGCGATCGTGCTGGTGAAGGTCCGTCCGGCGCGGTTGTCGACGATTTGCATCAATGCTCGGTAGGCGGCGTTTACGCCGATGTCATTGAACTGTGATGCAACGGTGCCGAACACAGGCATTGATGAAGGGGGTGTGTCGAACTGATTTCGATTTCGCTGAACCTGTTTTGATACATCGCGAAGCGCATCTTGAGCGCCGCGTCGGTCGAACTTATTGATGATGACGAGGTCGGCGAAGTCCAGCATATCGATTTTCTCGAGCTGCGTAGCGGCTCCATACTCTGGCGTCATCACATACACGTGGACGTCCGAGACCTCCGTGATTGCTGAACTG
>DEBL01000072.1 GCA_002348535.1 Deltaproteobacteria bacterium UBA2957
GAGTTCTGCTGCAATGTCCAACAAACTCTCGCGAAGTGCAGCGGTCTCCCGCTCCAACGATCCGTCCATTCCATCTCGCGCGTCACGAACACCGTCGATGGTGCGAGCATCGATCAATGCTTGAAGGGACTCAGCCTTTAGAATGCTGGTTTGGCCATTCTCCAAAGCACGCCGAGTAAACTCTCCATGCCGCGCTGGACGAGCTCCTGCAGCAATGAATGCATCCACAATGGATGCCAAAATGACAGGGTTTCCGTGTCCTGAAACTTCGACAATGTCCTCGCCGGTGTAACTCCGGGGCCCAGGCATCCAAACCGCGATTACATCGTCGAGTGCAGACCCATCGGAGTCAACCACAGTTCGAAGACTCGCTCGACGTGGCACCCAATCGGGACCCTCTGGACAGACCCGACTCGCAATTTCGCGCGAATCAGGGCCGCTCAGTCGAATGACGCCTATCGCCGACCGACCCCAAGGGGTCGACAATGCGACGATGGTATCCATCCCTTACGCCTCTGCGGATTCCCCTTCGCCATTGTCGGCGAAGATGCGTACTTTTCTATCCCCGTCTTGATCGATGGTCGCGGTGTCGACTCCCTCGATCTCGGCGATTTCCATATGAACAATGCGCCGCTCAAACGAGTTCAGCGGTTTGCGAATGACTTCCGCTTCACCGCTCGATGCAACAGACTCAGCCAAACGACGCGCAAGTTGCTTCAGTTGCTTGACATCACGGTCCGAGCACCGATCATCGCGGTCCCGGCGGTCCCGGCGGTCCCGACGACCGCCCCGGTCGCCCCGATCGCCCCGATCGTTTCGCTCTTCGCGACGACCGCCTTGGACATCGATATCAAAAGTCCATTCACTGTACTCGGCGCTCATCGCTTCGTTCAACATGGTCGAAATGGACGCGAGGGTTGAGCCACCTCGACCGACCAAGAATCGAGCCGATTCGGAATCGACCGCAATTGTTGCCTTTCGATCTTTGACATTTCGTGTCGCAACTTTGGCTTCAAACCCCATGCGTTCAATCAAGCCTTCAATCCAAGCCTTCGCAGCGATCGCGCCTTCCTTGTCTGCAGGGTCCGCTGCCCAACAAATCACTTTGACGGTATCGACCGGGATGGAACGACCATCTGCATTGCGAAAGTGGCTAAGGTCGAGTTTGTGATCAACCTGTTCAACAGGAATGTTCAGTTGCTCCGCAGCCTTGCGTACGGCTTCACCAACGGTGTTTCCTTCGGTGATAATTTGATTGGCTTCACTCATGGGGTTCTCCTCGGAGCGCGATCGTGCGCATGTATAGACCATATTTTGGGTCGTAGAAACGGAAAGCCATCAACTGGCTGAACCGGATTTTGAATCGTCGTTGGGCGTGCGGTAGATGTACCACTGCTGAGCAATGGTCAGCACATTATTGACGATGAAGTACAACGCCAAGCCCGATGGAAATGTAAACATAAATACACCAAACATCACCGGCATGAGGCGCATCATTTTCTGCTGCATCGGGTCCATCGACCCCATGGGCATCAGTCGTTGCTGGACCACCATCAGAACCGTCACCAGCAATGGCAACGCACCCGTCGGATCAACCTCTGTGAGGTCTTTGAGGTACAAAAACTGACTGCCGTAGATTTCTACGCTGTACAGCATGACGTTGTACAAGGCAAACCAAACCGGCATCTGCACCAACATGGGTAGGCACCCACTCATCGGATTGACGTTGTGTTCCTTGAACAGCTTCATGGTCTCTTGGGTCTGCAGTTGCTGGTTGTCCTTGTATTTTTCCTTGAGTTCCTTCAGCTGCGGCTGGATGGCTTGCATCCGCTTGGAACTGACAAACTGCTTCTGCATCAGGGGAAAGAACACCGCCTTAATGGACATTGTCAGAAGAATGATTGCGACCCCCCAATTTCCGACGAGTCCGTAAAAGAACTTCAGCATGATCAGCAAGATCTTCGCGAACAGCCCAAAGATTCCAAACTCAATCGACGCTTCCAGATTGTTCCCGACAGGGGTGGTGATATCGATGTCTTTTGGACCCACATACCCCCGAAAACGAACTTCGCGGGCGGCCCCTGAATCGAGCGGCTGGCTCAAGCGTAAAAAACTGCCAATTCGTTGATCTGGCAGCCGATCAACGACCCATTCTCCGTTTGCATCTTCAAGCGGCAACAAAACACCCATGAAGTACTTGTTTCCAAGACCAAACCAGTCCACTGCACCGGCAAATCGCTCGTAGCTTTCACCGTCGAGATCCGAGAGATCATCTACGCGTTCGATGTCTTCTTCCACGTATGCAAACGGTCGAATCACGTTCGCAAACCGATTGGCATCTTCACCATCGGCAACATCGGCCATTCCAACCCAAAGATCCCTAATTACCGCGTCAGACTGATTTTCAAAACGAACAACAACGTCGATTACATGCGGATCGTTACCGAACTGAAAGCGCTTGGTCACCTTCAGCCCGTTGTGAACTTGGCCAGTCGCCACCAAGGACGAACCATCGGAAGTGATGCGATGGGCTTGGTCTCGGGCAAACGAACCCGCTCCCGCGATGACATAGGCGCCTTTATCGGTAAACAAGGTTTCTGGATCTGTACCCCCAGTATACGCCTGCCACTCATCAACTTCACCGCCGAACATGTCGAGTGCATACGACCACAATGGCGTAACGCTCGGTTGGGCCTTGTAATCCTTCAGTTGAATGGACCGCATCGCACCCTCACTGGACGCGAGGTCTGCGACAAACACATCGGTCTTGAATGGCTTGTCGTGGGCGGCAATTGTCGCAACTGGTTCAGTAACCGGTGCAGCAGTGGTGGCTTCGGTGTCTCCAGTCTGGATCGCATCGGTCGATGAGGATGCCGGAACACCCACGGGCGCGGGAGCACCCGGGTTTGATTCTGCAGGCGTCGCAATGGTTGCGGCGGACTGGTCCACCGGAATTTCCGTCACCATTGGAGGAGCGAACCACTGCAAATAGACCATGTACACCATCAGACTGAGTCCAACAGCTAAGATAGTTCGACGTTCTTGATCAGATTGCACGCGGCTCTCCTCGAGGAGCGGGAACGGGGTCAGACCCGCCAGGGACAAAGGGGTTGCATCGCAGAATTCGGCGCGTCGATAATGCCCCACCGCGGACTAATCCATGGATCCGAAGTGCCTCAACTGTGTATTGACTGCAGGAGGGATAAAACCGACACATGGGAGGCATCAGTGGCGAAATCAAGCGCTGATATCCCTTGATCATCCATCGAATAAAGGCATTCATTTGTTGGTGCCCACCTTGCTCCAAGCCGCAGCAAGTTCACGCCCGATGGCCTCAAGTGAACTCTCGGCCGCCTGCGGATGAGCGATTACAACCACGTCAAACCCGGCAGGGACCAAGGATTCCTGCTGCCGTATGGCTTCACGAAGCCAGCGTTTCACACGATTCCGGTTCACAGCGTTTCCAACTTTTCGACTTACGGTGAGTCCCACACGCGTCTGAGAAGTGTCACTGCGAACGACCAACATCATCAGCAGTCGTCCGCGAATTCGATGCCCAGTGCGCTGCACGCGTTGGATATCGACTGACCTCCTCAATCGCTGGTGGCGAGGGAGTCCCAGTGGATACTCCTTAGCTGCGCTTGCTCGAAACCGTCGGAACCAACTGCTTGCGCCCCTTGGCCCGACGACGACGCAGGACATTCCGGCCTCCTGCGGTCTTCATGCGAGCACGAAAGCCGTGAGAGCGCTTACGCTTGATTCTGCTGGGTTGATATGTGCGTTTCATGTGTTCCTCCAAGCGCGGAGTGCGAGCCACGGCTCGTGGTCGGTTTATCCGCAGGGGCGACACCCTACCGGGTCATCGCCAACAAGAGCCCGATGCTTATGCTGTCGATCGTTTAGGAGCAAGATCGTTTCTGAAACATCTCTCTTCCGCGCGCGAGCGCGAGGGACTCTTCCACAGGGGTGTTCCACGTGAAACACCTGCGGAAAACCCTAGGGAAAATCAAAAAAAGGTAGGTTTAACCTCAGTCTAACTATTGATGAGATCCAGAGATCCCATTGAGAAAATTAGAAAAAAATGAAAGTTTTCCATATTTTTTTATAGTTGAGGTTAAACCTTTATTAATTCAAATTTACTCAACGAGACTTCTGACACTTAGGAGAACCCCCAACCATTGAAGAATCCCGCTGATCCCTGTTACCCTGTGGGGGAGCCGGATCGGTGGGGTCTCGGTTTATAGATTGTAACCCTTTGACGGGAATTCTTCGCCGTTGGCGTTGTGGGTATTGGTGTGCAAAAAGATCTTCTCTGGTCCACGGTTCAAGGCTCTCTTCGCGAAAAACTCGGCGCTCAGAACTTTGAAATATGGATTCGACCCATACAGATGGGCATCATCAATGACGACTCAGTCAGCTTGGAGGTTCCCAATCGCTACTATCGAGATTGGGTTGCCGCAAACTACGGCCCTGCCCTCAACCAAGAGCTCGAAGAAGCCATTGGTCGACCCATTAGACTGCAGTTCCATGTGGCATCCAGTCAGCCAGAGGCAGCCCCATCCAATTCAACTCCGACTGAACATGACACCGGAATTGTGCGAAAAGCAGACCCGATTCCTGGTGTTTCACCAGACAAAACCTTTGAGAACTTTGTCGTCGGAAAATCAAATGAGTTCGCCCATGCTGCAGCTCTGGCCGCCGCCGATTCTCCAGGGGAACCTCAGTACAATCCATTGTTCATCTATGGCGACACGGGGCTGGGTAAGACCCACTTGGTTCACGCCATTGGAAACCGCATCCAGATGCGAGACCCCAGTGCGCGAATTCTGTACGTGACCGCTGAGCAATTCACCAACGACCTTATCGACGCCCTCCGATACCGAAGAATGCCAGATTTTCGTGACCGGTATCGGAAGCAGCCAACTGTACTGTTGATTGACGATGTTCAATTCTTCAGCGGAAAGGACCGAACCCAAGAAGAATTGTTCCACACGTTTGAGTGGCTAAATGAGCGTGGAACACAGATTGTGTTTACATCCGATGTGTTGCCAAAAGAGATTCGAGGATTTGAACCTCGACTCCGCACTCGCTGTGAATGCGGAATGCTCGCAGACACACAAGCTCCCGATGCAGAGACACTGACTGCAATCCTTCGTCAAAAGGCCGAACAACAGGGCCTTGAAATTCCCGCTGATGTTGCACAGTGGATCACTGCTCGGGTTCACGGCAATGTACGCGAACTTGAAGGCGCTGTGAATCGACTCAACGCAGTCATGCGCCTTCGTCCGGGACTTCTGACACTCGATGTCGCACGACAGCACCTTTCCAGCATGCTCGATGACACGCGAGCAAGTGTCAGTGCCGAAGATATCATGTCGACTGTCGCCAACTTCTACAATGTCAAAGTCAGTGAACTGAAGGGCTCTCGTCGACTCAAGCAACTGGTTCGACCGCGGCACGTTGCAATGTTCCTCATCCGACAGTTCACAAACCACTCATTTCCAGAGATTGGACGCATTTTTGGGAACCGTGACCACGCTACAGTTCAGCACGCAGTGAAGAAGATTCGCGGTGAAATGAAGACTGATGTAGACATCCGTTCCGCCGTTCAGACTCTTGAACGCAGCATCAACCGAGGGCTCTAAGACCTGTGGATAAACCATGGACAACCAGCGGATTGGTTATGCATGCTCTGTGAAGGTTTTTTTATCTCAATTTTCAACCTTGGTTTTTTCCTCACTAATCCCCATCAACTCACAGTTGAATCCACAGGATCAAAAAAACATAAGTATTTGAAAATACTCAATCTTTAATCCTTTTTCACAATATCAATAACACCTAGAGATCAACTACTGATCCAAAGATCCTGATCTTAATTTCGATCCTTAGACAGCAGTTTCGGAGACCTCATGGACCTCATCATTGACAGAGAAGAGCTGATTCGTGGCTTGAGTCGAGTTCAAGGAATCGTCGAGCGAAGGACGACAAATCTATCCTTGGCTCATGTCTTGTTGAGCGCTGAAGGCAACACTCTTCGCCTGACGGCGACTGACACGATGGTATCCCTTGTCGCTGACTATGTGGCACGTGTCGAGCGTCCCGGTGAGATATCGGTCGATGCGCAGAATTTGTTTCAAGTGGCTCGCCATTTGCCGGAACCTACGGTGCATCTGAAAGGTGAGGCTGGAAACAGACTCGCGATCAACTCTGGCAAAAGTGAGTTTCATTTGGTTGGAATGAGTTCGGAAGACTATCCTCCGCTCCCTTCACGAGACGATCGAGCGTCCCTGAGTGTACCGGGAATCACCCTTCAACGGTTGATTTCGGAAACGCTCTATGCTGTGTGTTTGGACGACAGCCGCTACGGATTGAATGGAGCCCATCTCGAAGAGATCACTGCAGAGAGCGGAGATGCGCGGGTACGAATGGTCACAACTGACGGGTCGCGTTTGAGCTTTTCGGAGTCCCCCTATGAGGGTGAGTTCAACATGGGGCGTCGGATGTTGCTTCCGAGAAAAGCGCTCGATGAAGTGAGAAAGCTTTGCGACGGTGACGAGCGGCCGTGGGAGATTGCATTTGGTGAGCGGTCGGCAACGTTTCAAACCGGCGGAATCACATTGATGGTGCGTTTGGTGGATGGTGAGTTTCCCGACTATCGCCAAGTACTCCCGGCTGCGTTCAAGCGGACCATGACTGTTCGTCGTTCTGATTTCTCAGATGCCCTCAAGCGTGTGTCCATCGTTGCGTCGGATCGCAATCATTCTGTTCGGTTCGGTTTTGAATCAGATCGGTTGGTTCTCACGGCGCAGAATGTCGATTTGGGGAATGCCCGCGAGGAAGTTTCCGCTTCATTTGAAGGCGAAGAGTTCGAAACCGGATTCAATATCGCTTATTTCTTGGACATCATTCGACACACTCAAGGCGAAGAACTCGTGTTGGAGATGGGCGAGCCGCTTGACCCTTGCATTGTCCGGATTCCTGGCCGCGACGACTGCCAGTTTGTGGTCATGCCAATTCGCTTGGACTGACACCCCGTGCAGCTGACAAGCCTACGACTTGCCGGCTGGCGGAACATCGTTGATTGTACAGTTGATGTGGACTCACCGTTGGTGGTGATTCATGGAGACAACGGTCAGGGAAAGTCCAATCTTCTTGAAGCAGTTCATGTTTTGGGTACGTTGAAGAGTTTTCGCGATTCCCGGACTCGTCGGTGGATCCGTCACGGCGATGAAGGCGCTCGATTGGCTGGGAACGTGCACTCAACGATGGGAAAGCGGGAATTGGTGTGGAAGTGGACCGGTGACGGGCGTCGACTGGAAATGGACGGGAAGCAGCCTTCCAATCTTTCGGATTGGTTTGAAGTGTTTCGAGCAGTTGTGTTTTGTCCAGAAGACGCTGCAATAGTTCGGGGAGAACCTGACCGACGGCGTCGATTTATGGACCGAGCGGCCTTCAACGCATCGCCAACGCATCTTCGAGTGGTCACTGAATACCGAAAGATTTTAAATCACAAACGTGCATTGCTCAGTGAGCGGTACGTAGACCCACTGCAGTTGGAAGCGTTCAACGCATCGCTGGCCGCTACAGGGGCTTCCCTAGTTCATGCAAGGGTGCAGGTGGTCAAAGAACTCTCGGCTTCATTCGGTGCCATGCACGACGCAATTGCTGGTGGCGGAGCGGTTGAGATGCAGGTCAACATCAACGGAATTGGTCATGTGGATAACCTTTCAGAGGACGATATTGAAGTTCGCCTCATGGAAGCGCTTCAACGTTCACAACCGGATGAACTTCAACGTCGGTCAGTGTTGGTTGGGCCCCATCGAGACGAGTTGGTCATAAACATAAATGGTCAACGCGCGCGCAATTTCGCGTCGCAAGGACAGGCTCGGAGCATCATTCTCGGTCTAAAACTGGCGGAGTTGGACGCTGCTCATCGAAGGGGCATCGTGCCCGTGTTCTTACTTGATGACCTCACAAGTGAACTCGACCAAGGACGGAGGAACCGGCTAGTGAGCATTCTGACGGCTTTAAAAGGTCAGGTTTGGGTGACCACGACGGACCCTTCTTATTTGGGAAATTTGGATACCATTGATCACATCAAACTGCGGGTATCGGGTGGCGTGATCTATCCCGATTAAAGACCGGATTTAAAAGCCTTCAAACCGATGGCCGGACCCATGGATACTCGTTACGCAAGAGCGCTGAATGGGCTGTGATCCGGTGGTTTATTTTCCGCCGCAAATCCCAGCCCGGCATGACTGCCCGGAGATGAGTTGAATGGATACCGAAACAACCCCCGTTGGTGACAATGACTACGATGCCTCCTCGATCACGGTGTTGGAGGGGCTCGAAGCTGTTCGTAAGCGTCCGGCCATGTACATTGGTTCAACGGGTCCGAATGGTCTCCATCACTTGGTATACGAGGTGGTGGACAATTCCATTGACGAAGCGTTGGCGGGTGAATGTACCCACGTGACGGTCATTCTTCACAGCGATGGTTCCTGTTCTGTCGAAGACAATGGTCGAGGCATTCCTGTCGACATTCACCCCAAGGAAGGCCGTCCTGCGTGTGAGGTTGCACTGACCACTCTTCACGCCGGAGGTAAGTTTGACAAGGATACCTACCAAGTGTCGGGCGGGCTCCACGGTGTGGGTGTTTCGTGCGTCAACGCGCTGTCAGAGTGGTTGAAGCTCGACATTTTTCGGGATGGTAAGCATCACAGCCAGGCGTTCGCTCGTGGGAATGTCCAAACATCTCTGGAAATCAAGGGAGATTCCGGTGGGAAGCGCGGCACAATTGTCAGTTTCTTCCCCGATGCAGAAATTTTCCAGGAGACCGTAAACTTCAGCTTCGACGTGTTGCACAGCCGTCTACAAGAGCTGGCTTTCCTCAATCCAGGCATCACCATCATCTTGGATGACCAGCGCGAAGATAAAAAAGTCGAGATGCGGTACGACGGCGGCATCCGAGAGTATGTGAACCATCTCAACGAAGCACGGACAGGTCTCCACGAGGATCCGATTTATGTGTCCGGCACTCGAGAAGGCGTAGAAGTTGAAGTCGCCATGCAGTGGACGAGTGCCTACTCCGAAAACCTCTGCAGTTTCACGAACAACATTCGAACCATTGAAGGCGGTACTCACGTGTCGGGGTTTAAGTCTGCCTTGACCCGAACTGTGAACTCGTTTGCTGCCTCAAAGAAGTTGGTCAAAGTCGACAAGGGTGAATCCATATCGGGAGACGACATTCGGGAAGGGTTGACCGTTGTCCTGTCGGTGAAGGTTCCCGAACCTCAGTTTGAAGGTCAAACCAAGACCAAACTTGGAAACTCAGAAGTCGCGGGTCTTGTTGCTTCATTGGTCTCAGAGCAGCTTGGGTACTACTTGCAGGAGAATCCCGGGGTCTCGCGTGCGGTTGTCAGCAAGGCTGTCGATGCGGCACGGGCACGTGATGCAGCTCGAAAGGCAAGAGACTTGGCCCGACGGAAGTCTGCGCTTGAAGGGTCAGACCTTCCCGGTAAGCTGGCCGACTGTCAGGAAAAGGATCCCGAAAAATGCGAGTTGTATCTGGTTGAGGGCGACTCAGCGGGTGGTTCAGCCAAGCAGGGACGGGATCGCAAGTATCAAGCGATTTTGCCGCTCCGAGGCAAGATTCTAAATGTCGAGAAGGCCCGTATGGACCGGATGCTCGGCAATCAAGAAATCCTGACCATGATTTCTGCTCTCGGGTGCTCAGTGGGAATGGACTTTGACGTCGAGAAACTCCGGTACAACCGCATCATCATTATGACCGACGCTGATGTTGATGGTTCGCACATCCGGACCCTGCTGCTGACGTTCTTTTTCCGCCAAATGCAGACCCTTGTATCGGGCGGTCATCTCTACATTGCGCAACCGCCGCTGTACAAGGTCAAACGAGGCAAGAAAGAGCGGTACCTGAAGGATGACTCGGCGCTCCAAGAATTTTTGCTGCAGCAAGGCGTCAAGGCACTCACCATCCTCACAGGATCGGGAGGTCTCGTGACGGGCGATGATGCATCTGAAATGCTGAATAAGATTGAAAAGTATGTGGGTCGGATCGACCGAACGGAACGACGGATCGTGCCGGACGTGCACGACGCGTGGTACACCATTGGCGGTCACACCATCGACCGTTCGGATGAATCAGCAATGATCAAGGCTAGCAAAGACATTCGAGAGGCGCTCGCCCGGATCAGCCCCGATCTCCACATCTCGGAGATTGAGGTGGTGAAGAATCCAGATTTCGGTACCTACACCGTTCTCGTTTCAACACTGCGCGACGGTGAAGAACGGCAGTCCCCGCTGGGTGGAACACCAGAGAGCGAAACCTTCCAAGCCCTCGTCGATGACTTAAGTCAGAACCTATCCCTTCCCGTACGGCTGTCCGAAGACGGTCCCGAGATTCACTCGTGGCGGGTCCTGCTTCAGATCATCATGGAGAAGGCACGGAAAGGCTATGAAATTCAACGCTACAAGGGTCTCGGTGAGATGAACCCAGACCAGTTGTGGGACACAACCATGAATCCCGAGACGCGCACCCTTCTTCGGGTCAGCGTCGACGACATGAACCGTGCAGACCACATCTTCAGTGTTTTGATGGGCGACGAGGTCAATCCACGACGGAACTTCATTCAAGACAACGCGTTGAACGTAAAGAACCTGGACATTTGAGGACGGTATGCGTGGCTCTCGAATTGTGGGAATGGGACACTGCGTCCCCGACCGTGTGGTCACCAATGACGATCTAGCGGAGTTTATCGAGACATCGAATGAGTGGATCGTTCAGCGGACGGGAATCGAAGAGCGTCGCTGGGTTGAAGGCAATGTTGGCGCGGCAGATCTCGCCTTCGATGCCACCAAGGATGCGCTCGCTGAGGCCGGCATGAAGGCCTCTGATCTCGACATGATCATCTTCGCGACGCTCTCACCGGACGTCACATTTCCGGGCTCAAGTTGCATCTTGCAGAAAATGCTTGGGGTTCCGGGTATCGCGACCTTAGACATCCGCAATCAATGCACCGGTTTCGTATACGGTCTGTCCATTGCGGATCAATTCATCAAAACGGGAATGATGAACAATGTTCTTGTGGTGGGTGGAGAGGTGCACTCGTCTGGTCTCGACATGAGCACGCGCGGTCGCGATGTAACCGTTCTGTTTGGTGATGGAGCGGGAGTCGCAATCGTATCGGCCACCGACGGCGAAAACCGAATCATCGACTCAAAGCTCCATGCCGATGGAACCCACTACGATGTGTTGATGGTGGAGGCTCCAGCGAGTCGTCTGAACCCGCGACTTACACCGGAAATGCTGGAAGAGGGTCGACACTACCCAAAGATGGATGGCCGTCAGGTGTTCCGAAATGCCGTCACGGCGATGCCGGCTGTGGTACACGAAGTGTTGGAGCCCCATGGGTTCACAGTGGAGGACATCTCCATGTTGATTCCACACCAAGCAAACCTGCGCATCAATCAGATGGTGCAGCGGAGTTTGGGCTTGAGCGATGACCAAGTGTTCAACAACATCATGAAATACGGAAACACCACAGCTGCTTCGATTCCGATCGCTCTGCATGAAGCCATTCAAGCAGGAAAAGTACATGAAGGTGACGTCGTGGTGCTCACCGCCTTCGGAGCGGGATTGACGTGGGGAGCCAACCTCATCCGGTGGTAATGACCTCGTGAAACTCCAAGACTTTATTTCGCGACGGTTGGTCATGTTGACCGGGAAAGGCGGGACCGGAAAGACTCGGATCGCAGCGGCGATTGGCCTCGCGAGTGCGGAGCAGGGTCGCCGAGTGTTGGTGGTGGAAGTGGACGCGCAGCGTTCTGCGCTGGCGGAGGCGTATGGAATCCCGTTGGCTTACAAGCCAACTCCGGTGGCGCCGAACGTTTGGGCGGCGAACATTACGTTTCAGAAAGCCCTAAATGATTGGCTAAATCACACCATTCGTGCATCGCGGATTGTGGGTCTTATTCTCAACAATCCGATGGTTCAGGTGTTTCTTGATGCGACTCCGGGAGCGCGTGAAATAGTCGTTCTTAGTCGGGTGGTGACCTACCTTGATGAGTTCGACCAAGTGATCGTAGACCTTCCCGCTTCAGGGCATGCCGTAGCGTTGCTTAAGATTCCCGACACCGCCAATCGATTGATGCGAACCGGTCCCATTCACGATCGTTCGGGTGAGATTATTTCGGTCCTTCGTGGTCCAGATACGGCCCTTGGAATCGTTGCGCTGCCCGAGGAAATGGTGGTGAATGAGACGGTTGAACTGTTTGGAAAGCTGGAGCACATCCTGCCGGAACTCAATGTTCCATTGGTCTTTTTGAATCGGTGCGCAGCCCCAACCATGACCGATGACGAGCACAAACTTTTGGACCGACTATCTCGGATTTCAGAACTCAGTGCCGAAGCAAACGAGTTGCTTCTCGCCGGTCGGTGGGACGCAGAGTTGGAGCGCGCAACTGCCGATTCATTGGGGCGACTTCACTCGGAGATCGGCGTGACGGTGGTTCCGTTTCCACGCCTAGGAGTTCTTGGCGGTTTCGAAGGCGGTCCCGTTCGGGTGACGCAGCAAATGGCGGGAGCACTGCGGAGGCGCATGTTGACCGAGTCCCGAGAGGGGACGCCGGCATGAATCTGAACGAGCTATTTGCGTCCCACAAGCTCATCATTTGCGTGGGCTCAGGGGGTGTTGGAAAGACAACGACCGCGGCTGCCATTGGTCTTCAAGCAGCCAAGGAAGGACGCAGAGTCATGGTGCTCACCATCGACCCAGCACGACGGCTCGCCAATGCCCTCGGGCTGCAACAGTTCGGCAATGAGGAAACACGGATTCGGTTGGACGACGAGGTGTCCGGTGAGTTGTGGGCAATGATGCTCGACACCCAGAGCACTTTTGATGGTTTGATCTGCCGAGTCAGTCCGGATCTTGAGACTCAAGACCGAATCCTTAACAATCGAGTCTACCGCCACATCTCGGACTCCTTCGGCGGTTCCCAAGAGTATATGGCCACCGAACAACTGTACGACGTGGTGATGTCCAAACGGTACGATCTGGTTGTGCTGGACACTCCGCCCGTCAAAAATGCCCTCGATTTTCTTGAGTCACCTGGGCGTCTGGTTCAGTTTCTCGACAAACGGATTCTGTCTTGGTTCCTCGGTCCGTACGAGGAAACACGTGTGTTTGGTCGCTTGTTTCGGGGGACCAGCGCGCTGGTATTCAAACTGCTGGGCTACATTTTTGGCCGCGAGTTCTTGGACGAACTAGCAGAGTTTCTCTTTATTTTCAGGGATCTCTACGATGGTTTCAGAGACCGCCACCAAGCGGTGTTGAAGTTGTTTGAACTCGACACCACCACATTCGCAGTGGTCTGCGCCCCCAATGAACCCTCAGTTGCTGTTGCAGGGTATTTTCTAACCGAGTTGAAAAGCCGCTCGATGCCCTGTGCAGGGGTGCTGATGAATCAGATGCACCCAACCCTTGGACGTTCAATCGACCCCTCGTCGGTACTGCGTTCCCTGAGCGAAGAGCACGCAGACGACCTTGATCAAGACACTGTGAATCAGTTCCTTGCGCGCATCAAAATCAACCACCGTCGGCTGACGGGCCTATCCACGGCAGAACAAGGGCTCGCCGCATCGCTTCACCCCATGCTTGAGCCGCACCAGTCGCTGTGGCAAATCCCTCGCCTTGAAGGCGAGGTGCACGATATCGAGGCCTTGGGTCGGGTCTTTGAACGGGTCCAAGTCGCAGTCCCCTCATGAATTCTTTGCGGTTGTGGGTCTTGTCGTTCGACTAAGATGAAAGAAGCGGAGGCCAACCGATGATTCGAATGCTGATAGTAGGGGCGCTGTGTTGCGCGCACACCGCCGATGCACAGGCCCGAGTAGGCCTTCCGGTCGCAGCCAAAAACCGAGCTCACATTGGGGGCGCTTGGACTCCGGGTTCGCCTCACCTCCTTGGGGGCTTTGACTCCCGAATGACCGTCAACATGTCGATTGATGTGGGAGGGTTTTTGTCCCCCTTCGATGCATCCCACAGCAACAGTGATGAAAGGCCTCGTGGAGAAGCATGGGTCTTGCGCCACGGGCTGTATGTGACTCCCGGGATTCGAATTCCCCACCGAAACAAACCGGAGCTGAAGTGGGACATCATTGTGAAGGGCGGGTTCGGTCCTGTATGGGTCGAAGCCCCCCAATCCAGAGACAATCTCCAGATTAGCCCGGCGCTGGTTGGTGGCTTTGACTTCATGCTTCGGTACCAAGAATGGGGCGTACGATTCGAGAATCGGGTGTGGTACATGAAGCCATTTTCGCGGCTCGAACAGGTCGAGATTGTAACCGTGCGTCCGCAAATAGGGCTTGCGCTTCAGTACGAATTTTAAAGACTCTGTAGCCTCAACCAGAGCGCGCCCCTCGCGCGCGTGCGCGCGAGGGGCGAACCCGTTACGGAACGAAGTCGGCCCGTTGACGAACCGTGTCTGGCAGAACCGACAGCCGCCCCCCCCCCCAATCCGGAGTACGCCTTGGATACCATC
>DEBL01000402.1 GCA_002348535.1 Deltaproteobacteria bacterium UBA2957
CATCGGCGTCCGCATCGGCGTCCGAATCCGCATCGGCATCAGCGTCTGCATCGGCGTCAGCGTCTGCATCGGCATCGCCCTGCGCACAGTCCGGGCTGCCAACGCACCCGGGATCGTCGCAGTCAAACAATCCGTCTCGGTCGTTATCCGCGCCATCGCTGCACTCGCCGGCGGAATCACCCTCATAGTCGTCTACGCCACCCTCGTCCGCATCGGCGTCTTCGTCGTTGCTGCCGTCGGCATCGCCGTCCTGCTGCACGCCGCCGTCTGCATCGGCGTCCGAATCGGCATCGGCCGTTCCGAGGGGTTTCGGATCATCCGAACAACCCACCGCCCCTGTGCCCAGCAGGGCAAGTAAAACCAAAGAAAATCGCATACACACCTCAAAAAATGATGACGCAGAGATCAGATCGAATTCACCTTACACCATGATAGTTCGCTTTGGCACTAGTTGCATTGATTGCGGCAAATCAGGCCAAAATGCTCTCTTGGCCCGAGTCCAACAAGAACACACATGCTCCCCCGCACGCGTCCCTAATCTCGATCAGACGCTCCTTATCGATCGTGGTCGGCAATCCAAACAGGTGCACATCTGCGTACGGGCTTGCCGCAGCCACTTCCAAGAAATCTCCATCCCCGACAAAAATTTCCGTGTCGTTTCCCAGCCGACCCTGATCCACCAGTCGTTGAAGAAACTCGAACGCAGAACTTCGATCCTCGATCGTCCGAACGACGGTTGCGAGTCGAAGTGTCGCACCCGCCTGAGCGCTCAGAAGGTGTCCGACGAGAACCGGTAGGTCTAAGTTTGCATTGTGCATGTCGAGCTTCCATTCCGGGCTCCGCTCGGAAAGCCACACAGTGTATTGCGTGGCCCGTCCGAGACTGCCCTCTGGATGAGGCACGAACACGCCCATGCCCACCCGGCGGGCATGGCACTGGTCGACAATACGCTGCAGGTCTCGCTCTTCAACAGGCTCGCAATCTGTGAAGACCAAATTTGGACCCATGAACAGGCCACGGTTGGCGTCGATGACGAGCGCGACGCCACGACCAAATTGATCAGCGTCGACCACAGTGGCGCTCACCGAGAGGCCAAGGTCGGTGAGTGCCCCAACCCGCTCCCCGAGCGCCATCACCATATCGCTCTGGGGCCTCATTCCAACGAGGCGGATGCTGCCGGCGCGTGTCGCTATCCGATGGGCTAACCGCAAAACATCATCTGCATGATGAGGCTCTTGAACGGGAATCAACATTTCCGGGGTCCACGCGCGCTCAGGCCGTTCCCCTGCCCCGGCCTTTTGGGCTGCCCATGCAGCGACCCGAACATGAATTCCGGATCGCACCGTATCCCAAGGCGTCTGCAACTTGCGCCGCTGCAGTAGTATGTACACGATTACAACCAAGAACCCGCCTAGAAGACCCATCGTGGGGCTCGATACGAACAAACCCAAGACGCTTGCGACAACACCCAGCAGCGGTATCCATCGCGGGACCCTCATTGTGGGTCGGAAGGAAATCATGGCGAGACGTTGTTCAAGGAATACGACCAGGTTGATCGCGAGGTAGGTCAGAACAAACAAAGCAGTCACAATCTGTGCAATTTGGTCGAGAGACCCCGACATCAGGCACAGGCCCGACACAAGCATGGAGACCCACAGCGCCCGCTTGGGCTCTCCGCCACCGTCTGTCGCTGAAATCCACTCCCCGTACGGCACGACCCGCTTTTCCGCCATCGCGGCCAGCAGTCGAGGTGCGGCCACGAGATTGCTGGCTGCAGCCATGAATGTGGAGCATAGAACCCCGACCAAGACTGCTTGCCCGACTGACGCCTTGGATATCATGACCGTCTTGTCGACGAGCAACTGGTCGGGGCTCGCCACCGCATTGCACCAAATCGCGCTGATTAAATATACAGCAAGCGAAACGCACCATGCCGTTAGAATCCCCCTTGGGATGCTTTCTTTGGGGTCCCGTAGCGAACCGCTCATTCCCACGCCCACCATCAAGCCTGTCGCCGCAGGAAAAAACACCGCAAAGGCTTCCCGCAGCGACACACGACTGGGCACTGTCCCGGGCTCGGGCAAGACTGGTGCGGATCCCCAACCTCCGGTCCATACACTCACGATCGCAAGGCCAACCAAGACCAACAATGGACCTTGCGCACGGAAAGCAACTGTGGCCGATCGGTGTGTAAGAACCGACACCGCAGCAAACACAGCGAGGACGACTGCGCCAATGGGGTGGGTCGGAAACAAATGCAGCCACACTTCTCCGAATGCGAACAAGTACAGCGCTGCCGATGCACATTGCGCAATAAATAGCGGAACGCCAATGGCGCCACCGGCCTCCAAGCCAAGCGCTTGAGCGATGATTGCGAATGCTCCACCGGCTTGGATTCGGACATTGGTCGACAGGCTCGACACGGAAAGCGCCGTGGTCCCGGTGATCACGTACGCGCTCAAAATGATCACAACCGCACCGCCCAGCCCCGAATTTCCGACAAGCCAGCCTTCCCGAAGGAACAACAGCGCGCCCATCGTGGTCAATAGGACCGGGCGAGTCACACCGGCGAACGTATCAAACGCGGGCACGGCAGCAGAATCCGAGCGATCATCCATGGTCCATGCGTAACGAGTACAGGCGCGCCCACCAGCCCAGATTTGATCCAACAAAGGCCCGATCTCACACCAGCACACACAAACCCCTTCGTCTTGAGGTACGCTACCCCCGCGACAGGTGGATCATCTACGGGGGTGTCATGCCGTTACGCGCTGCTTTTGTACTGTCTTTGGTTTTGAACTTTGGCTGTGGGAAGGAAGCCCCAATGCCACCGATTGGGTCGGGCAGCACAGTCGACGCGCCCGACGCGGACGCCGATGCGGACGCAGACGCCGATGCGGACGCAGATGCCGATGCGGACGCAGACGCCGATGCTGACGCCGATGCGGACGCAGACGCCGATGCTGACGCC
>DEBL01000142.1 GCA_002348535.1 Deltaproteobacteria bacterium UBA2957
CGTGTACCCCCGCACCCATCGCAGAACGAAGAATCGCACCCAGATTATGCTCGTAGTTCACCTCATCTACCAAGATGAAAAATGGGGATTCACCGGCCTCAATGCAGTGATTCAGGCGCGCAGTCACAGTCCAGTCCGGAAGCGGCTCAGCCTCGGCAATGATGCCGTTGTGAACACCGGTCAGACTCGAATCATCGAGCTCATCGCGTGAGGCTTGAAACACCGGAATGTCCCGCTTGTTTGCAAGATTAATGATCCGGTTGACCTTCGGGTGCGGCTTGGTGCGCTCGTCGATGAGGATCCGCAACACCGGACGATTCTCCCGTTCGAGCGCCTCCAATACTACATTACGACCTTCAAGTTGATCGTAGCCTTTGCGGGCCCAGACGGCCGGGGCGCGATGTCGTGAACGTTTTGGCATGACACCCTATAGCAAGGTGGCGGCAAGTTCCGCGAGTTGACTCCGCTCACCTTTCCTCAGTGTGACATGTCCAGCCGCATCGCTGTTTTTGAAGCGCTCCACGACGTAAGTCAAGCCATTGGACGTTGAATCAACGTAGGGGTTGTCGATTTGGTAGGGATCCCCGGTCAAGATGATTTTCGTCCCCTCACCCGCTCTCGTGAGCACAGTCTTCACCTCGTGGGGGGTCAGGTTTTGTGCCTCATCGACCACAAGCCACTGCCGCGGCATCGAACGTCCTCGGATGTACGTGAGGGGTTCCACTTCGAGAATCCCTTGGTCCAGCAACGCTTGGTAAGACGGCTGCCCGCCTCCCCGACCGCGCGGATCGGCATCATGCTCACCAAGGAGCAAATCGAGATTGTCAAAAATAGGCTTCATCCACGGGTTCAGCTTCTCACTCACGTCGCCGGGGAGAAACCCCATGTCTCTGCCCAATGGAAATATAGGCCGGCTGACGACGAGCCGACGAAACGACCGGTCATCGGCCACCCTCTTGAGACCGCAGGCGATCGCCATGAGGGTCTTGCCTGTCCCCGCCATCCCATCGATGGTGACAAGGTCGATGGAGTCGTCCAGCAACATATCGAGCGCGAACAACTGCTCTTTGTTGCGCGCGAAGATGCCCCAGACACCCTCTCGGTGCTTTCCAACCGGCTTCAGACGTTTTTGTTTGTGGTCGTATCGTGCCATTCCAGTCTGACTGGGGTTGTCTTCTGCTTTTAGAATCAAAAACTCGTTTGGAAATGCGTTCCCCTCCTCCCACGGCAACCATCCCTGGCTATACAGGGAACCAATCTGTTCGCTGCTGCATCCAACCTCTCGGACTCCTGTGTAGGACTCGTCGATGTGGATGTGGGCGTGTTCATAGTCTTCAGCCTTGATCCCGAGCGAGTCAGCCTTGATGCGCATGTTGGTGTCGCGGGTGACCAAAATCACCTGCCCGGGCTCTGCCTTCTGGGCCAACTTATGGGCCACGGCGATGATTTTGTTGTCGTTGCTGTGGTTCATCAGAACGCTGGGAACCTGCTGCTCCGAACCGTCGGGAATCTCAACGCGAATCGTACCGCCCGACGCCAAGGGCACTCCCCGGCTCAAGCGACCCTTGTGGCGCAGTTCGTCCAATCGCCGAGACACCAATCTGGCGTTGCGACCCGTCTCATTCAGGTCCTTCTTGAAGCGGTCGACTTCCTCGATCACCGTGATCGGGATGACAAGCTCATTGTCCTCGAACACCTCGATGGCATTCGGGTCGTACAGCAGTACGTTTGTGTCGAGAACGTAGGTTCGGGTTTTAGTATCGGAAGACTCAAGAGATCGTACAGCAGCCATATGTCCAGCGGGGAAAAGCAGAGGAGGTTCAGCAGGAAAAGCGCGTCGGGGGGAGAACTACGCGAAGAGATGCGGAGAGCACTGTGGAGGTGTGGAACCTTGCCACGTCAACACTTTAGCGTGGATCCCACCGGGCGCAAAAATCGTCAGATTTGGTGTTGATCCAATGCAATGCAGCGGTGCGCTATGATCCGCACGCCGCGCGGCATTTGTCCACGCGAAATGCCCACCATCTTCCCGTGTATCGGGGGTGATCGTGCCGGGGGTTGAGCGGGGGCGAATGAACGGACCGAGTTGAGATCGGGACCGTGGACCTCGCTCAATCCACCACGAGTTCGATGGAGGAACTCTCGTTCCGCTCACTCTCGCTGTTCCGTTTGAACTCAATTTCGGGTCGATTCAGTGAAATGCGACCGCCGTCAATCGAACCGGTACCGACGTACAAAAACATTGCGCCGCCACTCAGGCGCTCGCTTCGACTGCTGAAGCTGATGGTGTTCTTTCCGCTGTTCAGGTAGGGCCCAAGGTCGAATATGATTTGCTTGCCGCCGGACCGAAATGTCTTCACAGCTGTTCCGTTGACGGCAATGTCCACGACCTGCCCCTCGGTTTGGTTGTCCTCAGAAACCAAGAACCACCGATTCGAAGCCACAGTGCCGTCGCCGGTAGGGTCGGGAGGGCTGGTGACGTCCTTTTTCGTCTTTCTATTTTTCTTCGCCTTTGCGTCATCACCAACGGCCACGTTGTACTGCGGCGCAATGATGAACACGTCTCCATTGGCGTCGACCTGCACCGTGACATTGGTGAACTCGAAGTCGCGCAACCCGTCAACTTGGGTACCGTTCACGTAAAGGGTGGCGGCCTCTGCGCTTAGCGCGAGGGCCAGAAGTGCTGAGATCATGACTACTCCAAGTCCTTGTTGATGCGATCACGCATCAGCTTGCTCACTTTAAAAATGGGAAGCACTTTGGGTTTGACGAGAATTTCCGCCCCCGTCTTCGGGTTGCGACCGGTCTGGCCCTTGTATTGGCGGACTTTAAAGG
>DEBL01000020.1 GCA_002348535.1 Deltaproteobacteria bacterium UBA2957
GATGCCGACGCGGACGCCGATGCCACCATTGGAGACGCCTGTGATGCCGATGGTGAGCCCGGCTTCTACGACTGTAACCTCGACTGCTTCGAAGAGATGTACGGCAGCGACTATTGGCTCGACGAGTGGCCTGGCGACGGCTATTGCGACGACGGCAGAGATTGGTGGGGCGGTCCCGACCTCGAGTGTGCTGAGTTCGACTGGGACGGAGGCGACTGCGAAGCTCCGGATGATGGCAGTGGCCTGTACGAAGGATCCGTCGAGAGCGTCCTTGTCTACGACTACGGCTGGGTCGAATCCCGATTCGAATGCGAGGGCAGCCTCGAGGGTGCCATTGACATCGATTCAAGTCCACAAATCGAGATGACAGGAAACTGCAGCGGCGACGACGACTTCGATGTCATTGTCGAGGGCAACTTCTCCGGTGACACCCCGTACGGAACCATCACGTTCATCGGTCCGGATGACTCCACATCAACCGACTGGAGCGGCGAGCTTCGCTTCGGTCGACTCACCGGAGATTTCGCCGACGATGTCAGCGGGGGCTGGCCGTCAGTCCGGTATGAAGGCGACTTCCGGGTTGACCGCTACAGCGACTGAGCCCCCGTGCGCCCGTCACCTTACTGACTGCAGTCGACCGGGTCATCCATCCGGTCGACGCGGCGCTCGTACAGCAACACCGTACGGTCGGGGTCGATGTCTACCGACACTGCTCCGGTTCGACCCTGCACCGCAAACGATCCGATGCCATCATCGACATCGACCAGCGCCGCGACTTTGCCGTTGTCGTCGGCGATCGAAACGGGGAGATCGTACGAACCGAAGGGGATGTCCGAATCAATGCAACCCGATACCACCTGCTCGCCTGCTTCGTTCCCCGTCACCGCGTAGCGAACCCGTACCTTCGGAATCTGGGCTCCGTGAATCCAGAAGTCGAAAAAGTCCGAGAGGTCTTGCCCCGATGTTTCTTCAAAAATGAACTGAAGGTCGTCGGTAGTCACCGGGACATTGCGACGTCGCTGAGCCAGCCTGTCGAGCCCAAGAAAGAAGGCCTGTTGCCCGATTCGCGCCCGCAGTGTTTGAGCGAGAATCAGAAACCCGTAATCGGCCTTGGTCACTTGCGAGATGTCTGTAAACTGCAGCGGTTCCGTGAGCGAGAGCGGTCGACGAAGCGCCTTGACATCGTCATTGCCCTCGCGAATGACCGGTTTCTCGATCCGACGCATTACCGTTTTGACGCGCTGGTCCCACGTGTCCTTGCCAAGGCCAGCCCGGACATAGAACGCGCCATAAGAATCCGCCAACGCATCAACCACCCACTGGTCCCGACTTGAGTTCGGAGGGGACCGCTGCCCCCAGTATTGATGGGCGACCTGACGAGCGATCATGCTTTGGGTCAGGGCAGGATATTTTTTCTGAATTTCCGTATTCGCGCCCACGTCAGTGGTCTTGATGCGCCTCAGGTTGACCAACCCGGAGCGTCCGTATCGAAACTCCGTCGTGCGCGCGGTGGACGGCAGCATTGACGGCCCCTGGTACACCTCGATCTCGTCTTGCTCGAGCCCGGGGAGAAATCGCTGCAGGAAACTGACTACTCTGCGAATCTCGGGTGGAAACTCGCCAAGACTCCGAGCATCGGTGGAATCAAGATTGACCCGGACGGCAGGCATACGCTGCGTCGCCGGTTCCGAATAGACAGCCCACTTCCCCACGCCGACACTCGCAATCCGTGCGTGCACTTGCTCGGCTTCGATGGTCCGCCATCCGTCGTCGCCGATCACATCCGAGAGGGTGTTGCCAGAGACGGTGCCTTCTAAGGGGAAAAACCGCGCGGGCGGGAGCGTTACCTTGGTGATCGCGTGCCAGACCGTTCCGCCCGGCGAGGGCAACAACTCCGGCAGGAAGCGCTTGGCGCCCGTTGTCGCACCCATGTAGCGCCCGGAAAACGTGCGATTGTTGTTGATCCAGCGGCTCTTCCATCTCACTCGAATTTGGGTCGTCTCACCCGGCTGAACAACCTCGGGCAACAACACAAGAAACTCAGCGCGAAACTGTGTGGGCGTGATCAAGTCGAAGTCGACGTTTTCACCCGCGACGGTCTGCATTTCCAGATCCGTTCCAAGAGCATCATCGCCTAGTGTGGGCGTGTCTTCCGAGCCCATCGATGTGGACGCACCCTCGCCGCCTCCGCGGATCGTATTGATGGTCGGCAGGTCGGTGGTGGAGACATCTTGCGCGGCGGTCGCGGAGTCAACCAAAATTGACTCGGCCGCATCACCCGTCGCGTTTGCACGTTTTCGAACAAAGAAAGCCGTGTCCGCGTGGAGCCCGACTCGCGCCAGCGGCTGCCCAGACGCATCCTCGACGGAGATCACCTCAAAGTCACTCGGGTCTGACCCCTCTGTAGGCATTGCCAAGGTGATGTGTTGGAGCGGCGCGCCTTTCGCCCGAACGGTAAGCAGCGAGTTGACCTCAACCGACATGTAGTTGCGGCGATTGACCGGCTTGACCTCGATCTCAGTGTCTGCACGCACCGCCTCCATCATCACGGCCGGCCGAGGCACCAACTCAGTGGAGGCTTGCGGTAAGTCAACACCCCCAAACCGTTGGAAATGCCGGTCGCCTTCCACGTCTTCACCGTGGGCAAAGACCATGTTCTGTTGGCCAATGTCGGATTGGCCGAGCGGATCTTTGAAGCACGACATCCACTGGTCGTAGCCGACCGGTCCAACCCCGGCGCCCTCGTGTGCTGCAACATGAAAGCGGTCCGTCGTGCGGAAGTCCGCGAGCCGGCGCAGCTGGTCCGCTGGAAACCCAAGTTCCTCGTGCATGAGTCTGTCTTGGCGAAGCATTGCCACTGCATCGATACCCGCCTGCTCAAACCGCAGCGTCCGCTGAGGGAGCATGTTCGTTCCAATGATTTTCGCGCGCATTTTGCCGCGCGAGGCCGTCACGACATATTCCTCGTTGATCCCGTCTTTGCCGACGGTTCTGAAAACCCCGGAACCAACCGGCATTCGGTCCAGCAACATCGACTCAACGGCCGGGTCCGCGCTTAAGATCATGGCGCGCGTGATCCCCACCTCGTAGGGACGCGTTCCGCGGGCCACGGCCGCCATCTCATCGGTGTCCTTTGACCCGCTCTTCACCATGTGGTTTGCGAAGCTCCATCGGTCCGCGCGGTCGGGAAGGTCCACCGTTAGGCTCCCCTCACCGATGAACAACACGCCGACGACTCGCTCGGACAAGGGTGCCACACCCGTGTACACCGGGATGATGATCCCATCGTCAAACTCTGCTGCGCATTGGCCGTCGTCGTAGCGGGACCCTCCCGCTTCGTATGCATCCTCGCCAATCCACATTTCCTGCGATGCCGCCCACCATTCAGACAGCGCCGCCTGCGACGTGGGAACGTCCGCCTGTGCGGCTCCGGAGGCGAACCACCATCCCAACGCGACACACCAAAAACGACAACTCATGTTCTCCCTCGCATGTTAGCGCACGCCCCCCCTACGAGGCTTGCACGGGCGGACGTGGTCTGCCGTCCGATAGGGGATGATAGCCAATGATTCCCTGAGCGCCCGTCAAGTTTGTGTGGCCGTTTGCTGCCAATCGACCATCGCCCGATTCAACCGATCCGCCAGTTCGGCGATGCGTCGCGATGGAAGCGCGACGCGAACCCACAGATGAACGCCGCCACCCGACGCTCCCTTGACGAACACGTGGGGTTCAACCTTGATTGCATGAAATGCAAAGTGTTCGGACATTTCAGCGAGTTCCGACTCGACATCCGGCCGGTACTCGTCAACAATCGCGCGCGCCTCGGCGAAGAGGGTGGCTTCAGCCGCACGCCAGTCGGCGGAGGCGGGCAATTCGAAGCAAACTTCCTTCCATTCATAGTTCAGGATCCGGGTTTCGTTCACGACCGGCTCCGTGAGCAGTTGGGCATTTGGGACGCACACTACGTTCCCAGTGCGCATGCCGTGTTCCGCCATTGCCTCGACCTCCATCAACGTGGTCGTCAACACGCCATAGTCGATGACGTCTCCGCGAACGGAACCGATGCGTATGCGGTCACCGATTCGAAATGATCCGCCCATGGTCTTGAGCCACCATCCCAAAATGTTGAGGGTCAGTTCCTTATTGAACAAGACCAGCGCCACTGCAAATCCACTGGCGACAATCGCCGCCGCTGCGAGTTGCTGCGCCCACGTGATGACCAGACCCACTCCAATCACGACGAGTGTGCTGTAGAGGACCATGTTTTTGGTGCGTCGACGTTGTTCTGGACTCAGGTCAAAGCGCCGCACTGCTGCGCGAGCCATGAGGCCAAACAGCAACAACGCACCCACCAAAGCGATGCTGATCATGACTTTTGGATTCATCATGCGCGCATTGTACCGCTCGCGGTGCTCGCCGTGCTCCGTTAAGCGCGCGCCCGGGAGGTAAATGATGCACAAAATCACCGTTCTGGCCCTTGCGGCCTTCGCCGGCGCATGCACCGACTATCAACTGAACAAAACAACCGATGCGGATGCGGGACTCGACGACACCGGGACATCGACGGACACAGCGGCACCCAAAGAGCTTGTGTGCCCTGAAGTTAATGTGGATGCTGCCGATTTGGGCCTATCCGATGCGTGCCCCACCGCTCCAGAAGGGGGGTTCACCCCCATCGTCGAATGGCATGCGCTGAGTGGCAAGAACTGCAAGGCGCAGCCCGTGGTCGGCGACCTCGATAGTGATGGATTCCCTGAAGTAGTCGTGAACGCGACCACCTTTATCGGCACAGGCGTGCTGTATGTTCTCGATGGCCGAAACGGCAGCCTACAATGGCAGCAAGACGGACAGCTCGGCTATGCTGCCGCACCTGCGATCGGCGATGTGGATGGCGATGGCGATCCCGACATCGCGGTCGTGAAAGAGTACGAAAACTCCATGCTTGCCGACGGCATTTATTCGGTGGTGCTGTACAGCCGCACCGGCTCGGTGATCTGGGAATCAGCCACGTTCACCGGGGACGACTTCGACTACGTCGCCGCACCCGTCCTGAGCGACATGGATCACGACGGCCAAGTCGAGGTAATTGTGGGACGAGTCATCTTGAACCATGACGGTTCAACCCGCGGGGTCGGCGTTGCCGGTCGCGGATCGTTCGGCCACCGTCCTTGGGTCGGTGGCGGAACCATCTCCGAGGGGGCCCTGCCTGCCGTGGCTGACCTCGATCTGGATGGAGTCGAAGAGGTCATCGTCGGCAACGCCATCTACAATCCCGATGGTGACCCGATCTGGGTGGACTTTACCCAAGATGACGGAATGGTGTCGGTGGCCAACCTTGACGACGATGACGAAGGTGAGTTCATCGCGGTCAGCTACAACACGGTACGCGCCATGGATACGCATGGAGCGATCCTCTGGGGCCCCATGGCGATCCCAAGCGCCAACATCACGAGCCCTGCAGCCATCGCAGACATCGACGGCGACAACGAACCCGAGATCATCGTGGCGGGCGGTTCCGAATTGTGGGCGCTCGAAAAGGACGGCTCGGTCAAGTGGACCGCCGAGGTGATCGATGAGTCGGGAGCCACGGGCGCCAGCATCTTCGACTTCGAGGGCGACGGAATACCGGAGGTTGTGTACATCGATGAGCAGGAGATGGTCGTGTACGACGGCGAGACTGGGGCGGTGAAATTCTACTCCGCAGAGCACAGTTCTGCGACCATGTACGACTACCCCACAGTGGCCGACATCGATGGAGACAACCAAGCGGAGATTGTGGTGTGCCACGATGGCTTCGGGCCCGGCGCGGTCAGCGCGTATGGCGATCTCGATGAGTCGTGGGCTGCGGCGCGCCCCCTGTGGAATCAGCATGCCTACAGCATCACCAACATTAACGATGACCTCACGGTACCGGTGGACGCCATTCCCAACTTCACGCTGTACAACAACTGGCATGCAGCCGTCGCAAGAGTGGGAAGCGATGCGCTTATTGAGGACCTCAGTGGACTGATCAACAACGTCTGTGAAGACGACTGCGACCAAGGGAAGCTGCTCATCACGTTCCAAGTGAACAATCTTTCTGAACGCACTTTCGAGGGAACCATACCGGTGAGCTTCTATGCGCTTGTTGGGGGAGCCCCCATGCTGCTCGAGACCATCGATGTTGATCTTGAACTCGAGAGCGCGCGCAGCACCGAGGGCATCAATGTGGTGGTGGATGCACCCGAAGGTGTGGAGGCGAGCGGAATCCTGATGCGGGTGGATGACGACGGTACGGGCACAGGCTGGTTGGCCGAGTGTTCGGAGCTGGACAACGCCGATCGGTGGAGCGTAGCCATCTGCGATGAATGAAGTTCGTCCGATTCCACCGTCGTCCGGGGGGCTGTAATGAGTCTCGGAATCCCCATGTCTATGCCCAAACCCCTCGCCGTCGTCATGGTGGGGTTACCCGCCCGAGGGAAAACCTATATTGCGCGAAAACTGGCTCGCTACCTCGACTGGACCGGCTACCAAGCTGAGGTCTTCAATGTTGGAAACTACCGGCGCCAACAGTTCGGTGCCCAAGTTCCTGCCTCGTTTTTCGACCCGACCAACGATGCGGGGCTGACCAGCCGGCGGCAGGCAGCAAATGTAGCCATGAATGACATGCTGGCTTGGTTCCGGGCCGGCGGGCAAATCGCGATCTACGACGCGACGAACAGCACGCATGCACGGCGCACATGGGTAACGGCCCAGTGCGAAGCCGAGGGCATCGATGTCTTGTTCATCGAGACGCTGTGCAACGACCCCGCAATCATTGCGGCGAACATTCGAGACACCAAGCTGCTCGCACCCGACTACCAAGGGATTGATCCTGCGCAAGCGGTGGCCGACTTCCGTGCACGAATCGCACACTATGAAGAAGCCTATGAACCCATCGATTCGGACACGATGAGCTTCGTCAAGCTCATCGATGTCGGGTCACGAGTCGAAGCCCAGCATGTGCGCGGGTACATCCAAGGTCGGATCACGCAGTTCGTCATGAACTTGCACATCACACCGCGCACCATCTGGCTGACCCGACACGGCGAGAGCGCCGCAAACCGTGCTGGCGTGATCGGAACTGACATGCCGCTCACCGAGCGAGGCGCCGCCTATGCGGTGGCCCTGGCCAACCACATCAACGCGCTCGAGGAGCCACCGGGCAGTGTCTGGACCTCAACCCTGCAACGAACCATTCAAACCGCAGCGCCGTTGAATCGGAGCACCGATACCCTCAAGGTCCTTGATGAAATCGATGCCGGAATCTGCGACGGCATGACCTATGCGCAAATCGAAGAGCAGATGCCCGGAGATTTTGCACGGCGCAAGGCCGATAAACTCACCTACCGCTACCCGCGAGGCGAATCGTATGCCGATGTGATTGGCCGCCTTGACCCCCTGATTCTGGAACTCGAACGCCAACAAAACCCGGTACTGATCGTGAGCCACAACGCCGTCATTCGCGTATTGCTTGGTTACCTCGCGGACGTGAAGCGAGACGATGTACCCCACACCGAAATACCGCTTCACTCACTCATCGCACTGACGCCGCGCGCGTACGGGTGCGAAGTCCAGTTTATTCCGCTCCTCAACGATCACTAGCGTCCATGTTCCTCTCGCCGTTCTTCTCCGTGTTTGCACCGGTGGTCGACCTTGCCGATCCCCCCCCGGTGATCGCTGACCGGCAACCCACCGGATCCAGTCGCATCGCGGTTACCGCTGGCGTCGGGCTGACAGATGACATTGGATGGGAGATCGATCTGGGCACCGTCGCCTCCGCCTATCTGACCCAACGCGGACAACAGATGGAGACCGCATCGACTCTCTGGTCTCAACTGCAGGTGACACACTACATGCCCGCAGAATCGGAAATGGTACACGATCGCTTCTGGATTGGCCCGTTTGCGCGGGGGACGGCGGGCACGGAACTGATTGGCCGGCACGGGGTGGCTCCGGGAACATTGCGGCGTATCGACGCAGCGGTTGGACTGCGCGGGGAGGCGGAACTGGGCGCGTCCGCAGCCATCGGCATCGGATGGTCCGTGATCCACGATGCCCCGATGGACCAATGGACTCAGGGAATGCACATCCTCATCGACCTGCTGTGGCGATGAAACCGCCGGGAGAATGGTCACGGTGCGTTGCTCCAAGAATGCAACCAATCCCCCGAAAATTTGTTTTCCTCCTTGACCGCGAAGTCAGCGTGGACAAGTTGTAGACTATCGGCGGGAGTACTGCGTGAGTAAGACGAAAAAACGACCCGAGGGCGGCAGCCTCAGTCCCAGCAAAGAGGGCAGCGACTCACGACCGCTTTCGCCGAGTCGGGGCGGTCCGAGCCGCGTCGAAGACATCGGCATGGCCGCACTCAACTGGCTCGCGGGTGAAATGGGACTCCCCGTCGGAGACATCATCTCCGCGCTTGAGGCCAACCCTGCACTGATCGAAAGCGCTGGACGGGCCGCCCAAGCGCAAACCTTGACGCCCAGTTCTACGGGGCCCTCGTCGACCCCTTCCGGTTCCGGTGGGGGAACCGGGTCTCCGGGAGACCCTCTCGGACTGCTCGTCACCGTCGATGACCCTTTGGCCCGACTCTGGATTCCAGAGGTTCGACCCTCTGCTTGTCAGATAGCAGGGTCGCAAGCCGTCCAGACACCGGGCATGTTCACGATCGAACTGAGCAAATACGACATCCGCATCTACAACTCCATCGATCAGCAAATCACGCGAATCTGGGGCGACCCTCACGTCAATGAGAACGGTGGAGGCGACAACTGGCACTTCGGCAACAACTCCACATTCGTGTTGACTGACGGCACAAAGATCTGCCTCGACACGGAGCAGAATGCGGGGGGCGAATGGCTGGTTGAGGGCGTGGATATCATTGCCGGAAACGACCGCTATCATTTCGGTACGGGGGACACGGACGGGCTGCACCAGGACGCGCTCGACTGGGACAAAGCAAATGCTGACGTGGCGGCAGGAGACGAAAGTGCGGGCATGTTTGCCCTCAAACCGGACGGTACGTGGGCCATGCAAGGCCAAGACGGACACTTTTACGATGTGAAAGACGAATCGTGGGGCTCTTACCAGTCGAGCAACGACGTCGATATCGACGCGTCAAAGCGCACCGACCTGACCTCCATGCAGAAGTACGCAACGCTGTTCGACCACATGCCGGGTCACATCGATCGTCCGCGCGGAGGACAATGGGATTCGGGACCCGACGCGAGCAGCGACTTCAAAACCATGAAGCTCAAGGTTCCGAAGCAGCGCCCTCGGTACGTCAAATACCGTGACTCTTCAATCGTAATGACGCCGCTCGGGTACCTCGTGGAGATGCGCAATACAGAGGTACTGATCTACGACATCTCCGGCAAACAAATCACCCGCATCTGGGGCGACCCCCACGTCAATGAAAAGGAGGGCGGGGACAACTGGCACTTCGGCGGCAACTCCACTTTCGTTCTCCCCGATGGCGCCAAAATCCGATGCGACACCGAGCCAATCCGCTCGAACTTTTGGGTCGTCGTTGGGGTTGATGTGCTCCTCGGGGACAGCCGTTTTAGCTACAAGAAAGGTGGCGAGGGTGCCCTAAGCGAAGACGGCCGCCAGTACGACCGTGACACCACCGATGCCGATAAGCGGACCGACGCCGGAATCTTTGCGCTCACTCCATCCGGCGAATGGGCCGTCATGGCTCGCGATGGATTCTTTTATGACATCACCGATGAGAGTTGGGAAGCCTATAAACGAGACCCGGATGTTGACCTCTCCACCACCAAACGAGTCAACGTCACCACGCAGCAGAACTTCGCGTCACGCAGCGACCAGCTTCCCGCTGAGTGGCAGATGGAGGCCATTGGCAATCTCCACGAAGACCAGCAAGCCCACTTTGACAGCGACATTGCCGGTCACATGGCGGCCTTGGCTGCCATCCTGCCCGCGAAACACATGGACATGATTCGCGAGCATGCCCCCAACCTCTTCGCGGCGCTCGCCAACGACCACACCCTCGCACAATTCATCGCGAACATGCCGGACGCGAGCTTCCAACTGCTGATCGAGCATGCACCCGACTTGTTTGTGGCCCCCATACCCTCCGATGCACCCAAGGATGCAGCGTGGCCGGGTCCGGCGATTTCGGGTCGCGCCCAACCCAAGCCAGCCGGGTGGTGGACTTAGCCCCACGGGCAACACGTAAGCGGACGAAGCCGACTCACAGCACTCGACCCTTCGGAATGCGATTCGCTTGCGTCGCGGCTTGCACCCGGTACACTGTCCGGTGGAGGTAGGCGTGGCACCGGCACAGAAACAGTTGAAAGTCCTTCCGAGTTCAGACCGCGACCCGACCGATGGGGCGCTGTTTCTGAACCGTGAGCTGTCCATCATTGAGTTCAATCACCGCGTCTTGCAGATGGCCCAGGATCCCACCATCCCGCTGCTCGAACGGCTGCGATACCTTGCCATCTTCTCATCGAACATCGACGAGTTCTTCGAGGTTCGGGTCGCCGGCCTCAAAGAGCGCGCGCAGGCCGACCTCGCCTCGCCATACCCCGACGGTCGGACACCTGTCTCACTGCTCAAGCTCATCGCTCAGCGTTGCCATGCGTTGATCGACGACCAGTACCGTGCCTTGAATGACGAACTGCTGCCCGAACTCGCCAACAACGGAATCCGGGTCCTCAAGCGCACCGAGTTGAGCGCGAACCAAACCGCGTGGCTGCGACGGTACTTCAAGCGCGAGGTGATGCCTGTCTTGTCACCGATGGGTCTCGATCCCGCTCACCCTTTCCCGAATGTCCAAAACAAAGGACTCAACATTGTTGTGAACCTCGAGGGACGGGATGCCTTCGGCCGAGATAGCGGGGTGGCCATTCTTCCCGTGCCCCGATGCCTGCCGCGCCTCATTCATCTCCCCGCAGACCTCGCCAACTCGCCGCATCACTTCGTCATGCTGTCGAGCGTGATCCATGACAACGTTGACCGGATATTCCCGAGCATGAGGGTGACCGGTTGCCACCAGTTTCGAGTGACCCGAAACTCGGACATGTGGGTTGACGAGGACGAAGCCGACGACCTGTTGGATGCCATCAAGGGCGAGTTGCACGGGCGAAACTACGGGGCCGCCGTACGCCTAGAAGTGGCCGACAACTGCTCCGCTGATACGGTTCGGTTCCTCCGCGAGCAGCACGGACTCGACGAGGCCGATGTCTATCAGGTCAACGGACCGGTCAACCTGCACCGAGTGAGTGCATTGGTCGACCTCGTCGACCGCGCCGACCTGAAATTTCCACCCACAACACCGCGATTTTCGGAGTACCTCGGACCGAAGACCGATCCGTTTGCTGCCCTCACCGAGCACGATGTTCTGCTGCATCATCCGTACGAGTCTTACGCACCCGTCGTGACCTTGCTCAATACGGCTGCGACCGATCCTTCCGTTCTTGCGGTCAAGATGACGCTCTACCGCACCGGTGCCGATTCTCCCATCGTTCGGGCGCTCATCAACGCCGCTCGAAACGGGAAAGAGGTGACCGCAGTGGTTGAGCTCAGGGCCCGATTTGATGAAGCGGCAAACATTGGCCTCGCGACCCAGCTGCAGGAGGCGGGGGCGACGGTCGCCTACGGGGTTGTGGGCCACAAATGCCACGCAAAAATGTTGCTCATCGTCCGGCGAGAGGAAGGTCGAATCCGGCGGTATGTGCACCTCGGAACAGGGAACTATCACACCCAAACGAGTCGCTTCTACACCGACTTCAGCTACCTCACCTCGAACCCCGAGATCGGTGAAGATGTTCACAACGTATTCCAACAACTCACGAGCTTAGGCGGTGTGCTGCCGATGCATCGCTTGCTTCACGCACCGTTCACCTTGAAGAGCACTCTGCTCGAGCTCATCGAAGCCGAAACGGAGGCAGCCCGAGCCGGACGAACCGCTCGGATTCGCGCAAAGCTAAACGCCCTGAGCGACCCCACCGTCATCGCCGCTCTCTACGACGCGAGTCGCGCGGGTGTGGAGATTGACCTTGTGGTTCGCGGCATCTGTTGCCTGCGCCCCGGTGTGCCGGAGGTCAGCGAATCAATCCGTGTCCGCAGCATCCTCGGTCGCTTCCTCGAGCATGCCCGTGTTTACCACTTCCATGCGGACGGCCAAGACCTTGTGTTTACCGCGAGTGCCGATTGGATGGACCGAAATCTCAACCGGCGGGTTGAGGTGGCCGTCCCCATAATCGACGAACCGCTCAAACGTCGCGTGACCTCAGAAGCGATCGACTTGGCCCTCGAGGACAACTCCAACGCGTGGGCCTTGGACCAAGACGGCACCTACCACCGAGTGATTCCCGGTGAAAACGAGCCCCAACACCTCCAGACACGGCTCCTTGACCGCTTGAAAGATTAGCGGACCGAAAGGCGATACCCGAGACCCTCGAGGTGTCGAACATCCTCCTCCAAATCCGCCCGGCTCAAGGGTCGCTCCTCCAGCCATGACCCGGGAAAACAAAGCTCGATGCCCCGCCCCGAAGCACGGGCCACCACATCCGGTGGTGGACGCGGCGAACGCCTGCGATGAATCTTGCTGGACAGCCGGAGCAAACAGACCAAGTGGAGCAGGCTTCGGTCCCACATGGGGGCCACATCCGAAATCTTATCGCGGGTGGGCTTTCCGCGATGGCCCAACACCATCGCTGCCATGCACCGCTGCTCCTGCCGACTAAAGCCGGGCATTTCGGTATGCGTAAGCAGGTATGCGCCGTGTTTGTGGTAGCCGGAGTAGGTCATAAAGATGCCCGCCTCGTGCAGGGCTGCAGACCAGCGAAGGAGCGCGCGATGGTGACCCTTCAGCGCCCATTCCTGTGCCACTTGGTCGAACAACGAAAGCGCTGTTTGCTGAACTCGAAACGCTTGGCGCCCATCGATCTCAAATCGTTCTTGGAGATGCCGCACGGTGGAGTCTCGTACATCGGCATGCTGTTCACGACCAACCAGATCCAACAACACGCCTTCTCGAAGTGCATTGGATGACGCATTCAATCCGTCGATCCGCAGACCCTGCATCAAGGCCGACAACACCGCGACGCCGCCGGCAATGACTGGCCTTCTGTTTTCCGTCAGACCCTCCAAGTCCACGTCATCGACGTCGCCGGCCTTGACCAGCTTCTTGCGGAGCCAAGCGAGGCCCTCCGGGTCGATTTGGGCATACCCCTTCGCCTGTAGGATTCGTTCGATGGCGACGATCGTTCCCGATGATCCGACGGCATGGGTCCAGCCCGCCTTCCGGTACAGGCGCACCACGCTCTGCATCTCGCGACGCGCAGCGAGTATCGCCACATCCATCGCCTTCTTGGTTACGCACCCATCCCCAAAAAACCGTTTGGTCCAACTCACACAGCCCATGTAGAGCGAGTCCAGTTGTGTCGGCTCGGCGCCTTCGCCAATGATCAACTCCGTTGATCCACCGCCAATGTCCATCACGAGCAGACAACCCGGCGACTCCACTCCCCGGACCACCCCACGGTAGATCAAGCGAGCCTCCTCGCGACCGCTAATGACATCGATTGGATGCCCCAATTCGGACTGTGCACGCTCCAGAAATCGCAGGGCGTCCTTGGTTTTGCGCAGCGTGTTGGTCCCCACGGCCCGAACTTGCGCTTCGGGCAGTTCCCTGACGCGCTCACCAAACACGCGAAGGCACTGCAGCGCGCGGGATTCGGCCGATGCATCGAGGCTACCGTCCTCGCCGAGGCCCGCAGCCAGCCGCACACTCTCCTTCAGCCGGTCAACCACAGTCAGCATTCCGCGCTCGCTTTGCTGAGCAACCACCATGTGGAAGCTGTTCGAGCCGAGGTCGAGCGCCGCGAACTGCTTGGCTTCAACGGTTCGATCCTCGTGTTTCATGAAGGAACTGTACACCAAGTTACCGAAGAAACCGAACCGACAGGGCCAGTTGGAATACCAGCCTGTCGTTCACTGCGTTACACCTTTGTGTCATTAACCCAACCGCATCGAGGTTCAGTATGAGCAAGGATCAACTCCAAGTCAGCGAGGAAGAGTCCCGGCGAGTTGCCGAAGAATCCCGTGAAACCACGTGGAAAAACCCCAGCTTCATGAAGGAGCTGTTTCTCGGAAACTTCCGTTTCGACCTTATCCATCCGTATCCAGAGCGCACTGAGTGGCGCCCCGAGTTTGAAGAGTTCTTCGACAAGCTGAAGGTGTTTCTGCGCGACGAATGGGATGCCGTAGAGGTCGATCATTCCGGCGAATACAACCCCGACCACATCGCCAAGCTGGCTGAGCTTGGTGCGTTCGGAATGAAGATTCCCAAGGAATACGGCGGTCTCGGCTTCGACCAACTTGAGTACGCTCAGGTGATGGAGTTGTTGGGCGTGCTCGACGGGAACCTCACCGCTCTGCTGAGTGCGCACCAATCCATCGGCGTACCCCAACCCCTCAAGCTCTTTGGTTCGGAAGAACTCAAGAAGAAGTACCTGCCCCGCTGCGCCGCAGGTGAAATCAGTGCGTTCGCTCTGACCGAACCCGAGGTGGGATCGGACCCCGCTCGCCTCACCACCAGCGTCAAGCTCTCGGACGACGGTGAGCACTACATCATGAACGGCACCAAGCTGTGGTGCACCAACGGCACACTCGCCAAGATGCTGGTCGTTATGGCCAAGCACGAAGAGTCGGGCAAGATCAGCGCGTTTGTCGTGGAGACCGACTACGAAGGCCTTCAAGTCGAGCACCGATGCCGCTTCATGGGGCTCAAGGCACTCGCCAACGCCGTTATCTCGTTCCAAGACGTCAAGGTTCCCGTCGGAAACCTCATCGGAAAGGAAGGACGCGGACTCAAGATCGCCCTGACGACACTCAACGATGGGCGCTTGTCGATCCCGAACACTTGCGTGGGTGCAGCAAAGGCCTGCCTTGCGACGGTCCGTCGGTGGTCCCAAGAGCGCTACCAGTGGGGTGTGCCGATCGGAAAACACGAAAGCCTCGGGCACAAGATCGCGTTCATCGCATCGACCACATACGCCATGGAGTCCATCGTAAAACTCACGAGTTTCTTGGCGAACGACAAGAAGCTGGACCTGCGCCTCGAGAGCGCCGCATGCAAAGAGTGGAACACATGGAAGAGCTGGGACATCATCGATGAAACGATGCAGATTCGCGGAGGCCGTGGGTATGAGACCGAGCGGAGCCTCGAGTCCCGCGGCGAGGAGCCCATTCCCGTCGAGCGCTTGATGCGAGATTCTCGAATCAACCGCATCTTCGAGGGCTCCTCTGAGATCATGCACCTCCTCATGGCACGTGAGGCTGTAGACACGCACCTGCAGGTTGCTGGCGCCATGGTGGATCCCAAG
>DEBL01000188.1 GCA_002348535.1 Deltaproteobacteria bacterium UBA2957
GCAGACGCCGATGCAGACGCAGACCCTGCCTGCGATCCGGCGCCCGACTGGGAGGAAGGCGGATGGAGTGTATGGGGAGCGTGGCCGACCAGTGAATACATGGCCTGCATGCCGCTGCCGACGGCAGGAACGTGGACCGATTGCCCGACCATCGACAGCGTGGATGTCTATGAGCTGATGAGCGCTGAAACCGGTGAATTCTTGTGGGCCGAGCTCTGGGCGACTCCCGTATGCGGCCCCGTCGATTCTCGTCTCGACGAGTGTTGCTACATCATGGATGGATTCGAGTATTACGAGTGGGCTGCAGGACGTCCCTTCACCGTCGACGGGGTTGCCCAGTTGGCACCGGTCGGTGTCGCGAACGGGTGGTCCGACCACCACGAGTGGCATCCAGCGGGACTGACATCCGACCAACGGCAGCGACTCGAGCAATATTGGGTAAAAATGGCGCGCTTTGAACATGCGTCGGTCGCGTCATTCGCCAGATTCAGCCTCCACCTGATGGCAGTTGGCGCGCCGGCGCACCTTGTTGCGGGTGCGACGCGTGCGCAGGCGGACGAAATCCAGCACGCGCGCACGTGTATCGCGCTCGCCTCGACTTTACGGGGTGAGGAGCTCGGCTTGGGCGCACTGAATCCCAACGGAAGCATGCAGGAGGACTGCGACGTGCTGGCTCTCCTGATTGACACAATCGAGGAAGCCTGCGTCAACGAAACGATTTCCGCCGCGCAGTGCCAAGCCGCGGGCGATGCTGCACGCGATCCGGTCATCGCGAAAGTCCTCCACAACATTGCCGAAGATGAGCAACGCCATGCCGCTCTCGCGTGGTCCACCGTTCGCTGGATCCTTGACGAGCACCCAGCGCTCCATAGCGCTGCGACCAAGGTCTTCGAGGACGCGCTCAAGACCCCTTGGCGTTCCGAGGGCACTGGAAGCTCAGACCTGACCCCTTGGGGCGTTCTGAGCCAAGAGGCCGAGGCTGCGGTAGCGGACCGCGTGATTCGTCGGGTCATTCGCCCGTGCATGAACGCACTCTTGGGAACCCCCGAGCAGGTGGCCTCAGCCCACGAATAGTAATAGATGACGCGCCCCATTTTGGAGTGCCTCATGTCGACCAGCCGCCCCGAAGGATCCGCCCTCATGGAGAAACTCGTTTCTCTGTGTAAACGTCGCGGGTTTGTGTTCCCTGCCTCGGAAATTTACGGAGGCCTGAACGGCTTCTGGGACTATGGTCCCCTCGGTACACAACTCAAGAACAACCTGCGTGACCGCTGGTGGCGGGACATGGTGGAATGCCCTCCGATCGGGCCAGATGGCATCCCGCTCAACATCGTCGGCGTCGACTCCAGCATTATCCAGAACCCCAAGGCGTGGGTGGCGTCAGGCCACGTGGGCGGCTTCTCCGATCCGATGGTGGACTGTCGAGCCACAAAGAACCGCTACCGACTTGATCATGTGATGGTTTTCCGACCGCGCGAAGGAGCGGATCAACACCCAAGTTATGCCTTCATGGAAGGCCAACCGGACAGTGTCTCAAAGAAGATGAAGGGGGCCCTCCGCGGACGGCCTGCGGACGACCTGTTCGAGGTCGTCGCACTCGAAGACCTCACCGTGGACGACTACGCCTTGATCGTCGGGCCCGACACCAAAGAGCAAGGCACGCTGACCGAGCCGAAGCAGTTCAATCTCATGTTCCAGACCACCGTCGGCGCAACGGGGGGGCCAGAAAATGTGGCCTATCTGCGCCCCGAAACCGCACAAGGCATCTTTCTCAACTACAAAAATGTGCTCGACACCAGTCGTGTAAAAGTCCCCTTCGGGATTGCCCAAATCGGGAAAGCGTTCCGCAACGAAGTGACACCGCGAAACTACATTTTCCGAAGCCGCGAGTTCGAACAGATGGAAATGGAGTGGTTCTGTCACCCCGACGAGGCGGAAAAGTGGTTCAAGTTTTGGGTAGACTTCCGTCTGAACTGGTGGAAAACCGTCGGTGTTCAATCCGACAACCTCATCCTCCGCAAGCATGACAATGACGAACTCGCCCATTACGCCAAAACCGGAGCGGGAACATACGACGTTGAATATCGATACCCATTCTCCGGCGGGGACGGCTTTGGCGAACTTGAGGGCATCGCACACCGGTCGAATTTCGACCTGACGCAGCACCAAGAACACAGCAAGACCAAGCTGAGCTATTTTCAAGACGATACCCGTGAGCGTTACATTCCGCACGTTATCGAGCCGGCCAGCGGCCTGACGCGCGGCGTCTTGGTGCTTCTCTGCGAGGCGTATGATGTCGACGACAGTCGACCGAGTCCAGAACTCATGCGCTTCCGACCGCAACTCGCGCCGATCAAGGCCGCTGTGTTTCCGCTGGTCAACAAAGATGGAATGCCTGAAGTGGCTGAGAAACTCTACATGCAGCTTCGCACACGCCATGTCACTCAGTTCGACGTCAAGCAATCCATCGGTAAGCGCTACGCCCGCATGGATGAGGCAGGCACTCCTTGGTGCTTTACGGTGGACCAAGACACGCTGTCCGCCGGCACGGTGACGGCGCGCGACCGCGACACTGGAGCCCAGCAGCGCATCGCGATTGATGCGGTTCCTCGATTCTTGGATGACCAGATTTACGGCGAATGACGTCGCGCATCGTGACTGCCGCAGCCCAACTCACAATGTTACGACCGCCCCAAACCCACCTGAAGGGACTCGATCCATGACCACCAAATATGTGTACCGCTTCGGCGGAGAATCGGCTGAAGGCGATGCATCGATGAAGCCAATCTTGGGCGGAAAAGGCGCTGGACTTGCTGAGATGAGCAACCTCGGCTTGCCCGTGCCTCCCGGTTTCACCATCACCACACCGGCCTGTGTGCACTTCTTCGACCACAATGAAGCGTGGCCCGAGAGCCTCTGGTCAGAGAGCTTGGAAGGCGTCAGCTACATTGAGAAGCTCACTGGAAAGCGCTTTGGCGACGCGGAAAACCCGTTGCTTGTTTCTGTACGCTCAGGCGCTCCCGTGTCCATGCCCGGAATGATGGACACCGTGCTCAACCTTGGGCTGAACGACGTGACCGTCGAAGGCTTGGCCGCCAAGAGCGGAAACGCCCGATTCGCATGGGATTCATACCGCCGGTTCATCACGATGTTCGGCGACGTGGTTTTGGGGATTCACTACACTCGCTTCGCTCGGGTCTCCGACCAAGTGCGCCAAGGACGAGAAGAATCCGAGTTGAGTGTCGACGAACTCAAAGACTTGGTCGGGAAGCTTAAAGCAGTCATCGAAGAGGGCCACGGAAGTTTTCCTGCGCACCCTGAAGACCAACTGCGACTGGCCACCAATGCCGTCTTCCGCAGCTTCAACACCCCTCGGGCTCGGTATTATCGAAAATCCCAAGGGATTCCCGACAATACGGGCACAGCAGTCAACATTCAGGCCATGGTATTTGGCAACATGGGAGACACTTCCGCCACGGGTGTGTGCTTTACACGCGACCCCAAAAACGGAGAGCGCATCTTCTTCGGCGAGTGGTTACCGAACGCGCAAGGCGAAGACGTGGTCGCTGGAACCCACACACCGGGCCCCCTTACCGCGGACCAAGCGGGTGCTGAAGGGACTCCACTCAGTGAGGCCATGCCCGCGGTGTATGCAGAACTGGATCGCATCCAACGCGTCCTTGAGACCCACTTCTGCGACATGCAGGACATCGAGTTTACCGTCGAAGGCGGCAAGCTTTATTTGCTGCAGACTCGAACGGGCAAGCGCACCCCAGCCGCTGCAGTTCAAATCGCCGTTGACATGGTGGACGAAGGCCTGATCACCTCGGACGAGGCCATCGCCCGCATCGATCCCTCCAGCCTCGAACTGGTTCTGCGTCCCATGCTCGACCCGGACGCAAACAAGAAAATCATTGCCCGCGGACTGGATGCCAGCCCTGGAGCAGCCACAGGTCGCGTGGTGTTCCATTCCGACGAAGCACAAGAACTCGCCGAACGAGGCGAGAACGTCATCCTTGTCCGAATGGAGACCAGTCCGGAAGACATCCAAGGCATGACCGTGTCAACGGGAATCCTTACATCG
>DEBL01000362.1 GCA_002348535.1 Deltaproteobacteria bacterium UBA2957
CCTTTCGACTACTCCGGGTGGGATCGGCGCTTTGTTCATCGTGGGATTTACACCGAGCAGTTGGATGGGGAAAGCCTCACCGTTGCGGCATGTCTGGACACCTCTGCATCGGTCGACCAAGCGATGCTTCGGGCGCTGTTGAGCGAACTGCAAGGGATACGAATGTCGCACCCCAACATTGCAGTGGCGGTGTACTTCGCCGACACCGTATTGCACGGCCCTTTTTGGTTGAGCCGCGACAGCGACTTGCCGATTCCAATCGGCGGGGGGGGAACAAGTTTTGAACCCTTCTTTCGTGCGCTTGAGCATGGGGTTGGTCAGACCGATAGCGGCCCAATTCAGGCCAGCCCCGATGTGGCCATTTACCTCACGGACGGGTGGGCTGAGGTTCCCGAACGTCCGCCTGAAATTCCTGTGATGTGGCTGGTGCCTCTCGGTGAGAGGACCGTTTTCCCATGGGGCGAAGTGGTTCCGATGGAGGTGGGATGAAGCTTTCGAAGTGAGCACCCAAACGGCCGTCGAACGCCCGATTCACGTTCAGGTGTCGCTCAAAACAAAGTTGAATCGTCGTCGTTTGGATTTCAATCCTGCATGTCCACGATTGCGCTGGCCCCGCTGGTATCCTTCAACATTCCTCTTGCATGGTTTCGTTGAATCGCGACGTTGGACTTTCCCGTCGCTGTGTTCCTTGGCGGTTGGTTGGCTTCGGCAGCGGCGGTCATTCGTTCGTCGACTCGCCCAAGGTTGGGTTTTCATCGTCCACGTACTGAACCCAGTCGAGTTCGTGCTGAAGCTGTTCATGTTTGGCTTGGAGCTTTGCGACCTCCGCCTTAGCAGCATCAAGTTTTGCCTTGGCGGTCGCAGCATCTTTTGTCAGTCGTTGCCCAATCTCAGCGAGCCACGTATCATTGGTTGTGCCGGGCTTCCTTTCGACGTTCGTACGGTCGAAGGGTTGGGTTGCTGCTCGATCTTGAGAAAACATGAGTTTTGGGTCGGGAGCAACGCCCATTAACTCGAGTGCCAAGCCACCGATTTCAGCGAAAGCCGGGCCCGCGGTTTGGCCGCCGTATCGTGAGCCTTTCGTGGGGTTGTCGACGACGATAGCCATCGCGAGTTGGGGGTCGTCGGCGGGCACGGCACCGATAAAGCTTCCTATTCGCGCAGTGTCCGAATAAGCGCCATCGACGTGCTTCCACGCTGTGCCTGTTTTACCGGCGACCGAGAAGCCCGGAATGGCGGCGCGCGTACCCGTGCCGCCTTCCTCGGTAACGGTGGCCATCATCGCGAGCGTTTCGCGTGCGGTTTCATCGGACACGACCCGTTTGACGATTTGAGGTTCGAAGAGTCGAACGGGGACACCCGTAGCATCTTGAATCTCGGCAATCATGTATGGGTCCATCCGAATGCCATCGTTTGCGAGTGTGGCCATCGCGCTGGCCAGCTGCACAGCGGTAGCGGTGACGCCGTGTCCATATGAAGTGGTGGCCAGCTCGATGGGTTTGATTGTTTCTGCGGCGCGCATGAATCCTTTGGCCTCGCCGCGCAGGCCAATGTCGGTGCGGGCTCCGAAACCAAAGTCTTGAAGGTAGTCGAGGGTCTTTTCCGCTCCGAGACTGAAGGCTAGTTTTGTGGCGCCGATGTTCGAGGAGTATTTGATGACCTCGGACACGGAGATAATTTTCTCGGGATGATCATCGGTGATGGTGGAGCGTCCGATCCGGAACCGACCGTTTTCGCAGTGGATGGGCGTCTCAGACGATACGAGTCGTTCTTCGAAGGCTGCCGCCACAACGAAGGGTTTGAAGACTGACCCTGGCTCGAAGGCGTCCGTAACCGCTCGATTCTTGAGGGCTCGGGGGTTCAGTTTGCGGGGTTCATTCGGGTTGTGAGTGGGCCGTTGGGCAAGCGCGATGATCGCGCCAGTTTCGGGGTTGATCACTACAGCACTGACGGAGTCGGGCTGACTTCGTTCCATGACCCGGTCGAGCGCGGCTTCAGCGATTTTCTGGATTTCGCTATCGATGGTGAGGGTAATCGATTGGCCGGGTCGGGCTTTTGTAATCGGCTGACCGTTAGTAATCGGCTGACCTTTGCGATCGCGCCACGGGACGTACTCGATTGTTTCGCCGGCCAAATGATGCTCCATGCTTCGTTCGAGACCTGAGAGACCTGTTCCCGAGTGACCCACAACGCCAAGCAGCGGCGCTACCGCCTTTCCCGCATGATAAAAACGTTGGTATGACCGTGGAGTGGATAAAACCTTCTCGAGACTGGGGTGAGTTGTCGTCAGAGCATCGACTCGCTCGGAAATGCGCGAGATTTGAGCCGGAACAAGGTTTTGGGCGATCAACACATTTACCCGATGGGGGTGGGTGAGTCGTTCAATGGTCCTCGAAACGTCGAGGCCCAGGATGGGGCCGAGAGCATTCGAAAGCGCGACGGCGGATTCATGGGTCAGCATCGACGTATCGGCCCATAGCGTTTGAACTGCGGCTGAGGTGGCGAGTTTTTGACCATCTGCGGTCAAGATGTCGCCGCGGCGCCCTTTGATTTCTTGGGGATTATTGAACAGTTCGTTCGTTTTGGTTTGGAGTCGCGCATCGGGAAACATAATCACCGATGTGGATTTCGCGATTAGGACCAGAAAGCACAGCGTGACTATCGCGGCCATGGCGCGCACTCGTGTCGCCATATTGCGGCTGGTCTCGGCGTCTGACGGAGTTGTTGGACTGCCGCTCGACAAACTGTGTGTTGTAAGTCCGTAGATAAATCCTACGAAATCTCGAAAAGTCCACGGCAGGAATCGGGTTTTTTTTCTGAAGTAGCGCAGGTCGAATTCGATCCGGCCACGCCGAACGCCGAACACCATTGCGAGCAGCCACCCCAGCCAACCAGCGGGTGTCTCTTGGGCGTCGAGAAGCGCTAAAGTAAGGCCGAAAAAAAGCGAATACACACCCCACGCGACCAACCCTACTGACACCGAGACAAACAGCGCGCCGAGGAGCGATGAAAACCGCGGTGCATCCAGTGCAGATGCAGTCGTAATGCGAGTGGATGGTGGGAAGCTGTTGTTTTCATCCATTTCACGGACGGCAAGTGCACCGTCCGAGCGAGATGCTGAATCGGTAACCGCTTCTCGCGTTGCCCTTCGTTCCGCCTCTTGTTCCATTTCTGGCTGGGAATGGTCGGGTAGGGCCTCCTTCAGGGTGATTGTTACAGCTTCAAGCATGGCTTTGGCTGTCTGAAAGCGGTTGACTTGGTCCTGTTGGGTTGCCTTTCGGTACAGCTCAACCATCGTTGCCGATACTTCTTCAAGATCGTCGATTGGCAGCGGTGTGCAGGGAGCTTGATTGCGCCGTCCCAGCATGCAGGCGAAAAGTAAGCCTGCCGCGTAGATGTCAGAACGCTCAGTTGCTTCTCCGATGAACTGCTCTGGGGCCATGAATCGTTCGGTTCCGGCGGCACCGTAAGTTCCAGTCTGCGTGAGATCGGTTGAGTGAAGGGCTTTTGCGACACCGAAGTCGATGATTTTCACGCCATCCGTGCAGATCATCACATTGCTGGATTTGAGATCCCGATGGAGCACGTGTCGTGCATGGATGTAGTCGAGGCCTTCCAATACCTGTTGCAGCACTCGAAGGGCGCTTCGTGGTGCCATGGGTCCATTCAGCAATCGATTCTTCAGAGATTCGCCCTCAAGAAGTTCCATACAAATGTACGGACGGCCGTCCAGCACGTCGAGATCGTAGGCTTTGACCAGCCGGGGGTGATTGAAATCCATCAGAGTCTGGGCTTCGCGGCGAAACCGCTCGAGGTTTCTAGGGTGAGTTGAAAACTCGGCTTTTAGAACCTTGAGTGCTCGAGGTTGTTTGATTGCCCGCTGTTCGACTTCGTAGACCCTACTCATTCCCCCTTCACCGATTAGTGCGACTTCTTTGAACTTTGCGGTGAAAAGTTCGGGGAACGCGCTGGATTGGAGCCGTTGTTTGGAACCCTCGGTGAACTGGATGTCTGCGACCTGGTGGGCCAAGTGCAGTTGGTGGCGGTATTGCTCAAGCGTGACGGTCTTGCCGTCGAAACGCACATCCATGGAATGATGTTGTTCGACCAAGGTCGGGTGTCGATAGTTGACTTCACCAGTCGGCTCGATTTCATCCAGCCATAGGTACTGGCCGCGCCCTTGAATGGCGGTTCGCACCAGTAGAGGATTCAGCACGAGGTACCGATCAGCGGTGTTGTTGATGATCAGAGCTTCGTGTTCTGGCATGACCGAGTCGGCCTCAAGCAGCATGGCTTGTGCGTCTTCTTCGGTGCCGCGACAGCGCCGAAACCACAGTACAGCGTTGCTGCCTCTGCTCGTTGTTTGCGCGTGGGTGACGGTTCCAACGTGGTAGTTCCGCAGAAAGCGAGTCTCGTCAAGGAGCTCTTTCAGCAGGGGTGCAAATTGGTCTAGACGGCGCTTCGCACTTTCGTTGCTGAGGCTTTCTCTGCCGTGGGCGCGCGCGTTGCGGTGTTGGACGATTTGATCAAACTTCTTCCAACTGGTGGATTCCGAATGCACTGAATCAAGCAAATCGGGCATGAACGCCGTGTGCGTTTCATTTTTCACCGCGTCGCGGAGGAGCGAAGAAGCGCCCTCGATAATGCCGAGCATTTTGCCCGGGGTGGATTGCGTGAATGCGTCGATCCACCGTCGTACCTTCGCTGCTTTTCGGCCCGTCGATGCGGCTTCGGCAACGAGCAATATGGCAAAGAATCGAAGAACGCCTTCAGCCAATGCCAGCGCATAATCGTATTTCAATGTATCGTTTTCACCCGACCGAAATTTCGCGTACAGCTGCGATAGCGGCGAAGGGAGCAAGTATCGGGCCACGGAGCCGGTGCGCTGATCGGAATCGATTGTGGGGGGGGGCGTCAATTCGTATGGTCCGGTGTGTGTGGGCGTGTACTGCAGAAGGAGCGATAGGCCACGGACATCATACGAAGGTGGACCATTTTTGGGAATGCGGCGAACTGCAAGCTGCCCATTTGGACCATTGGTGGAGGCATGTCTTGCCTCAGTTTCGGTCGGATAGTGCCTGAATGACGGCAAACGCTCGCGGTGCATCACCAGTGGGCACGAAGATATGGTCGTGGGCGCACGCCGCGATCACATTCGCGCTGATACCGTGAGTCGCCAAAGCCCCGGAAACCGCGGCGGTGAGCCCAACCGCAGTGAGGCTGGAATGCACCGTGAGGGTGATGCAGCGGTGAACCGAGTCGTAGACCAGTCTCTGGGCATCGGCTTGGCTGCGCAGCACCACAGCCGACAAGCCTTCGGCCTCCCGAAAGGTCGCCAAGGGCGGGATCGCCATGCAGGCTGACTCGGCTGCGGCCGGTACGCGGCAAAAAGCATATTCGCCCGGTTGCAACTTGGGGTTGAGTTTGGCCAGCAATGCGGTGAGCTCGGGGTTTGATTTCACAGCAACGCCTCCTGTTTAGCGGCTTTTGTAACCGACCGAAAAGACCACCCTGAAAAATAGTTTTCGTGCGATCTGAACTGGCAAGTGACACTGTGTTGGTAGGTTGAGCGGTCCTACGGAGTCGGTTCGGTTTTTAGCGGATTGGACGATGACCTGTTTCCGATTATGCGGTTTCAAATATTCGTTACAACCGCCGAGTAAAATATGATTCACCGTGCCTTGTGGCCCTTGTGGCCCTTGTGGCTGTTCCTTCTCACGGGCTGCGACGCCCTGATGTTTCGCACCGGCTTCGACGACGTGGAAGACGCCGTCCTGTACACCGCCAAGTCGCTGACCGACGCCCCCGAATCGGCCGATGAGGTCTTGGTCATCAACCACAACATCAAGTACGGCGGCGCCCGCTTGTTGTTCTTCTGGGAGTGCGGCGGCACCCGCTACAACATGACTGAAGGCGAAGTGAAGCGGCACCTCAACGCGGTGATCGACTTCATCAACGAGACCGAGCCCGACATTCTCATGTTGCAAGAGGTCGACATCTTGAGCCAGCGCAGCGCCTACATCGACCAAGTGCAGTACATCTTGGACCGCACGCACCTGAACTACGGGGCCTACGCCAGCCAGCACAAGTCGGACTTCCTGCCCTCCGACGGCATGGGCAAGATGGACTTCGGAAACGCCACGCTGTCGCGATGGCCCATCACCGAGGCCACCCGCTACGCCTTGCCCTTGGTGGGCGAGTACGCCGCCTACTACCAGTACTTCTACTTGAAGCGCCACATCCTCGATGCCACCATTCAGCTGCCGGGCAACCCGGACTTCCATGTGGTGAACACCCACCTCGAAGCCTTCAGCGACGACGGCACCAAGCGCAAGCAGATCGATCAGTTTCACGGCCACTTGGCCGACCTCAACGACGACGGCATTGACTTTGTGGCCGGGGGCGACTTGAACAGCCTGCCGGCGGGCTCGGCGGTGCTGAAGGAATTCGCCGATGAGTGCACCGGTGAATCGCGCTTCAAGGGCGACAACTACGAGGGCGAGGAAGACTGGCTCGATGCCTTGTTCACCGACTTCAACTCCTTGATGCCGATCGACGAATACGCCGAAGACAACAGCCCGTGGCACTCCTATACGGGCGATGCCGAGGTTGGGTGGACCCGGACTCTGGACTACCTGTTCACCAACGGCACATGGCTCGAAGGAGAAGTGATGCAGTCCGAAGAACAGGGCGGCTACGACACCCTGCCCTTGTCGGACCACGCCCCCGTCCGCGCCCTTTGGGAGGCTGGCCAATGACTCCGGTTCTGATTTCACTGTTGGCGGTCGCGGCTCCCGCGGCCAATGCGGGAGCGGGAACGTCTCACGGCACGGCTGAAGTCTTCGACAAGGGCGAGTGGGAAGTGGGCGTGTACGCCCCCGTCCGCCGGGGCATGGGCAACGGCCTCGAGGTGTCGATTCACCCGCTGGTGGCCCTGTTGTCGCCGCATCTGGCGGTGAAGAAAGCCTGGAGCACCGACGGCGCGTGGGCCATCGCCTCGCGGCACAGCGTGATGTACCCCACCCCCTTGTTGCGCACCCTAGCGCGCGAAGGCACGGGCGGCATCATCGTGGCCGATGCGGTGATTCCTCCAACGCTGGCCAGCGATCACCGGTTCATCGCCACCACAGCGCTGGGCGAGTCCACCGACCTGAGCCTCTCGGCGCGGGCCATGGTGGGGGCGGCTCTCGGCGAGAGCGACTGGCCCAGCATCGATATGCCATTGTCGTACACGCGCACCGCCGCCTACAGAGACGGCGTCGCCACCGCCGCCGGTGTGCAGCTGGACGGGACACTGGTGGGGCCCCTGTTCTACCGGGTCGATATCGACGGGTGGTGGCTACCCAACAGCGACGCAACGTGGGCCACCGAAGTCAAAACGACGGTGCACTGGCGTCCATCGGACGGGTTTACCGCGCAAGCCGGCGGCACCGCCGTGATCGGCGAATACCCCTACGGCACCAACTGGCACGTGCTGCCGTCGTTCGATCTCATCTGGCGGTGGTGATCGTCACCGCCACCAGGTGCAATTGGCAAAGTCGATGCTCATCTGAACGAGCCAGTGCAAGAACACCCCGGGCAGAATGCTGCGGGACCGAAGCGCAATCCCGCACAGGATGAAGCCGGCGGCGATCGCGGCCATCATCTCGATGGGTGGCTTGCCGTAGTGCATCACCACGAACGGGAAGGTCGACAGCAGCACGGCCTTGGACTGGTAGTCGCGTTCAAAGCCAAACAACAGCAGGCCACGGAAGTAGAACTCCCAGCCCATCCAGTACACCAGATAGTAGGCATGATGGACGGCAAACATCAGGGCATCGGTCTTGATGCCGCGCACCTGCGGGTAGGTCTTGTCGAATGCGGGGAAGTCCGACACCACCCACAGTACCGGTAAGAAGGCAAGCCACAGCACCGTGACCAGCTTGAACTCGCCCAGCGTGTTTCGGATTCGGAAGCCCAAGTCCCGGGGCCGCCAGCCGGCGAACACCCGCATGAGGATGAGCGGCACTACCATCAGCAGCAGGGCACACATGGAGTTCTTCCACAGGTACCGGGCGAGTTGGGGGTCGCCAAAGTCCACGACAGACGCCACCCAGTCGACCCACCCGTCGGGCATCGACCGACGCTTGCCCATCTCGACGTAGACGGTCAGCATCGCCATGCTCATGACCGCCAAGCCCACGGGGTGGCGGTCGAGGTCGGGGTACGTCGAGGTAAACAGGCGGCGCAGTCGATTCATGACGCGGTCCTTAGCGTGATGCGGCGGCCGCGGCTGCTTCTCGCTGAATTCGCTGAATCTCGAGTTGGCGCCGCATTACCCAGTTTGAGAGGGTTTTGCGGCAGTTCGGCTCGGCCCGCGCATCCGGATCGAACTCAATGCCGACGATCCCGGTGGTTGCAGGTTGGCCATCGACGGGAATCTGAGCGGTTCGCAGGGTGCCGAAGCGGACGGTGGCGCGCAGCGCCAAAGGGTGCTCGTTGAGCGAAAACCGGGCCACAACTTCGGCGCCGGTGGGCAGCTTGCTCATGGCTTCCGGCTGAACGGTGACGCCGATGCCGGTGAGGCTGAGGTCGCGCATCGTTCCTTCGGCGATGGAGGCACCGCTGGGCGAGGTGACCGACACGGCGATGGGTTGCTGCACATCGGGCTCGACCCGGACCGCACCGCGTCGATTGAACACCTTGAGCAAGGCACGATCGAGATTGGTGGTCTCGTCCACACGTCGAAGAAATGCCACACCGCAGACGACGCCAGCATCGACCTCCTGAAGGTGGGCCACCCGGCAAGCGATGTCGAGCGTCTCGGCCAACCGAGTGGACTCGATCCGAACCAGCGGCGTGGTCGGGCCGGTGCGCAGCAGCGATTCGACTTCGCCGCGGTCAGCGTTCAAAAACGCGATGGCCGCTCCGGCGGCGCTGATGTCGATCAGGTGCACGGGGTTGGGGTCACGGCCCAGCAGCATCGACACGTGAATGCCGTTGAGGTCGTCTCCGGTGACGCGGTAGTGCTGGCGCTTGGTCGCGGTCATGGCGAGAGTGTATCGCACTCATCGCAACTTGAAACCCCGGTATGGATCACGCCAGCTGGGTTCCGAGGCGGTGGGCAAGGCTGTGGAAGTCGCTGTCGCGCTCGATAAAGCGCGTGCTGGTTTTCAGCGTCGTTTGGTCGACAATCTCGTCGAACGGAATCATGCGGTGCTGCATCTGGCCGGAGATGCTGACCATGCACGCATCGGCGTTGTGGTCCGTTAATGCAACCGCGGCGCCGAGCCCCAGTTGGCACCCCAGCACCACATCGAACGCATGGGGCATGGCGCAGCGAGCTTCGTAGCCCAACTGGACTCCAGTGATCTTCTTGTGCTCGTCACGCTGCGCCAAGAATCGTGCTTGGGTGCGTTCGGCCACCAGCTTGCCAATGTTCAGCTTACCCAGCGAGATCATCCCGTGCTGGTCGCGGGGCAAGTGAGACACCGAGTCGGGCGGAAGCAACTCCACAAGGCCTTCGGCGAGGACCACAACCCCGTACTTCTTGCCCGCCGCAGCGCGCGTCTCGATCAGTTGAATGATTCGATCGCATAGGGCATCGAGGTCGAGGTGTACGTTGATGACGCCGTCCCTCGGTCCGGCCGTCTTGTCCACCAAGTCGCCCACGATGTCCTCAACACCGATCATGAGGTGAGCCTCGCCGGCAATGGCGACGCCATACCCTAGCCATCCGGCCATCCGGCCCATTACTTCCACGACAAAGTAGCTCTGGGTCGCAATGGCATCGGCTCTCAGGTTGAGCAACTCTTTCGACATTACGTCCACCGCCGTAAAAAAACCAAAGGTGAAGTCGATGCCGCTGTAGTCGTTGTCGATGGTCTTGGGCACGTGCACCACGCGCACTCGGTGGGCGTTGGATGGCAAGATTTGTTGATAACGATGCAGCGAGTTGGCTGTCATCAGGGTGCCGTCACCACCAATCGAGATCAGGGCATCGACGCCCAGCGATGCGAGCGCGGCGTGGGTTCGCGTCAACGATGCATTGCGTTCGGGATCGGTGAAGTGGTCGGGCGTGGTGATCTGGCGGCCCGGGTTTGCTCGTGCGGTCCCGAGGCAGATGCCGCGACTGTTGCGCAAACCGCGCAGCTCGCGGGGCGTCATCACCCGGTAGTCTTCGCCCTCGATCATGGGACGCGTCTTGGCATCGTACTGCTCCAGCCCGCTGTAGCCATGGTGGATCCCCAGTACCTCAATGCCGCCGCGAATCAGCGCGGATGCAGCAGATGAAATCACGGCGTTGGCGGCCGGTGCAGGCCCCCCTGAGAAGACGATAGCGACGCGCTTAATCATGAGCATGTTCTCCGGGGCGGCCCCTAACGCGGTCCCCTGCGTACCGGAACAAACTGGGCTTCAATCGATGTCGTTTAGGGTATCGACCGCAGCGAACAGGTCCCCCCGGTTGTAGAAGTCGACCGCCAACACGTTCACTCGCTGCTCCCGTTCGGCTTCGCACAGCCGCGCCCGCTCCAGCAGGGGCTCAAGGGCGTTGACTTCGGCGGCACCGCTCTCGGTGGGCAGGGGGGTGCCCACCCAGTGGTTCACCAAGAACAGCGGATTGGTGCGGTCGCCCCGGTTCAGGGTGCAGTTCATGTCATCGATGGTCTGGTGGGTGAAGGGTGTGTCTTGGTACAGATCCCATGCGTGGTGGTACCAGTCTGGGGGTGGACCTTTGTGCTCTGCAGCGATCACCAGTTGGGTGCCGTTGTCGATCAATTCTTGCAGGGTCGGCATGCGGCCGTCCCATGCCCACGCTCGTTCAGCGAGTCCGGTGCGGGCGAGTGCGTCGGTCATGACCGAGGCGGAGAGACCGTCCTGAAAAATGATGCTGATGACATTGCTCGGTTGGCGAGCCAAAAAGGCCTCGATTTCGGCGAGTCCTTCGTCGAGCGGCTGAGCGCCGAGTTCGCAGTAGCCATGGCACAGGTACGCGTCTCCGTTCCACTCCATGGTGTCGAGCATGAGCGACCGAATGCCGTCTTCGAGTTGCCGGGTGATGCCGTGTTGTTGGTTGGCGGCCATCCAGCCGGCGTCGGTGTTCGACATGCTGTTGTGGGTGCCGGCGAGGGTCACATCCGACAGCGACCGGTCGCACAACTCCGCGTGGCCATTGCAGGTCTGGGGTGTCGGTGCGGCTGTGTCGTCTGATGGGCCACAGCCCGCCGCAATGAACCAAGCCGCAAGGCTTAGTGGGCTCACAGGGACTCCATGGCCGCTTGGATGGGCGCACGGACCTGCGCGGCAAATTCATCGAGATCGTCGCGATTCATCGCTTGAAAGATGGCGCCGGGTTCACCAACCGAGACCACAATCGTGCCATCGTTTTGTTCCGCAACCACCACGCTGCAGGGCATCAGCAAGCCAAAAGCAGGGTCCGTCTGGAGCGCTTGGTGAGCCATGGTCGGGTTGCAGGCACCCAAGACGGTGTACCGATTGATCTCGGCGTTGATTTTGGTCTTGAGGGTGTGCTGAACGTCGATGGAGGTCAGGATGCCAAAGCCTTGGCTGGCCATGGCTGCAGTGACGCGCTCGATGGCTTGGTCGAAGGTGGCGTCGTTAAGGACGCGGGTGATGCCGTAGCTGGGGTGGCCGAAGTCCTGCATGATGCCTCCAAGAGAGGCCATAGGGTACCGGTGACGGAGCCCAATGTCGACTCCGCTTCGGGTGCCGTTGGCGCAAGGTGGCAGGCGACACGGTTAAGGGGCTCGGGGGAATGCTCCCCCGATCGAGGCAATCACCATGCGATACGAAGGCCGCCTGTACCGGCCCCCCAGCGAAGCGCAGAGCTACATTCTGCAGGCCACCGTGGGCTGCAGCTGGAATCGGTGCACGTATTGCGACATGTATTCAGACAAGCATCGGTTCCGGATTCGCGAGTTGGTCGAGAGCCTGGAAGACATCGGAATGGCCGGCGCACAGTTTGGGCCGCGGGTCGAGAAAATGTTCGTTGCCGATGGCGACGCGCTGATCTTGCCGATGGACCACTGGGAAGCCATTTTAGACCGGGCTTCAGACACGTTCACCAATCTCCGGCAGGTCAGCTGCTACGCCACGGCCACCAACATCCTCGAGAAGACGGATGCGGAGCTCCTGCGACTGGTTGAGCTGGGCATGAACCTGCTGTACATCGGGCCCGAGTCGGGCGACGAAGAAACCATGCGACGGATCGCCAAAGGTCCTCGGCCGGACGGCTACAGTCGGAGCGATGACTACCTGTTTGATACCCACGTCGAGGCCGCGCAGCGGGCCAAGGCAGCGGGCTTTCGCATCAGCACCATCTTCCTGTTGGGTGCCGGAGGCGTTGAGCGCAGCGAAGCGCATGCCGAGAGTTCAGCCCGGCTGATCACGGCCATGGACCCCGATTACCTCTCGGCCCTGACCCTGACCGTTGTGCCAAACACACCCATCGCGCGAATGGAGGCCAACGGAAAATGGACGCTGCCGAGTGTGATGGATTTGCTGGGTGAATTGCGGACACTGGTTGACCAATCGCGGCCGACCAACGCGCTCTTTCGCACCAATCACGCCAGCAACTACTTGCCGTTGGGCGGTCAGTTGCCGACCGACCGACAACGAATCGTCGAGACGCTCGACCTCGCACTCTCAGGAGCCATTCCGCTGCGCCCCGAGTGGAGCCGAGGCTTGTGATGGACACAGCGGCCTGGATCTCGATTGCCTCGGTCTGCGCGGCTGGAGCCATGTCGCCCGGACCCAGCTTTGCCGTGGTCGTTCGCAACACGATTGCAGGCGGACGAATGCAGGGCGTGCTGACAGGCATCGGTCACGGTCTCGGTGTGGGCGTGTACGCCTGCGGCGCCGTGTTCGGAATGGCGGTGGTGATCGACGCGTTTCCCACCGCCACGGATGTGGTTGAAAAAATGGGTGGGCTGTACCTGCTCTGGTTGGGCATTCAAGCCTTTCGGCACGCAGGACAAGGCGACATGAGTGCGGCGGAGTCCGGCCGCAGCCGGGGATTCATCGACGGCATGGCCATCTCGGTCCTTAATCCAAAAATCGCTGTATTTTTCTTGGCCCTGCTCGGCCCCTTTATTCCCGCTGATGCCGGGGTCGCCGAACGGTTCGGGGTGGCGGCGTTGGCCATGGTGATCGACGGTGCATGGTATGTATTCGCGGCCCTTATGCTCGTCACTACTGGAGCCACCGAGTGGCTCGCCAAACAGGGTGTATGGGTTGACCGTGCGCTGGCATTTATTTTGGTTTCACTCGCGGGCTGGTTGTTGGTTCAGTAGACTGGGCGAAGAGGTGACCGATGGCGTGGAGATGGTTGATTCTGGGCGTTGTGTTGAATGCAATGGCCTGCACAAAGGACAATGACACTTCCGTCGAGGTACGCGCCGAAGCCGAAGCCGAAGCCGATGCCGACGCGGATGCGGATGCCGACTCGGATGCGGATACCGACGCGGATGCGGATGCCGACG
>DEBL01000201.1 GCA_002348535.1 Deltaproteobacteria bacterium UBA2957
AAGCTTCTCAGCGATGTCACCAAGTTCTTCAGTCGAGACTCCAATGGCGCTCAGTTTGATCTCGAACCGATCGCCGTTTTTCACCGCCTGTGCGTCGATTTCGCCCACCTGAATTGCATGCATTTTCATGCAGCCGATGGTCGAAAGGGCAAGCAACAATGGACTCATGGTTACCCTGTATGGTGCAGAGTGCTCCACCGCCACTCAAAGCGAGGCCGGTGACATCTGTGAACCATCTTCGTTGCAGTTCAGGTCCAACGCGGTGAGTCCATTACGGTGGGGTTCGTTCTGGAGTGCCCATGCGAGTTCAACCCTGCCTTTCGCTTCTACTGCTATCGTTCGCCTGCGCCCCAGCGGCTGACGACACCGGCATCACAGAATCCAATGCCGACGGTTCCGATGGCGGAAGCAATGAGGGTGCCTCTGGAGCAGACACGGGCGGGGCGGCGACTGCACCAGCGGATGCTCGATCCGTCGACGATGCCTGCGGAACCGACACCTATGGGTACGGCTCTCCTTCTCGGGCGGCCATCGAGGCGATTGAGCGCACCCACTGCTACCGAAATCTGATGGGGATCGAACCGGGGATACTCGATTCCGATGTCGACCGCGCCAGTCAATCCCATGCAGACTACATGGAAGGAAACGACACGCTGACCCACTACGAAGACCCGGCATTGCCCGGGTATACGGGCGAGTGGGTGTGGGACCGCATCGAAACGGCCGGGTTCGAACGAGCAGCAGGTCAGTCGTGGTCTGAGGTGGTGTCATGGGGGACCTCGCCAGACGCCGCCATAGACATGTGGGTAGGCAGCGTGTATCACCGGATTCCATTTACCATGCCCTACTGGCTCGCAACCGGCTTTGGTCAAGCCGGTGACTACTCGTCGATGAGTTTCGTCACGCCGTACCCCGATGGTCCCCGAACCGCCGTGGTGTTCCCAGTGAATGGGCAAACCAACGTTCCACCAATGTTTGATTCGGATACAGAGTGGCCCGATCCAGCTCCCGATCACGGGTTGGTCGGCTACCCCATTAGCGTGACGGTAGCGGCACCCAACATCGGCCCAGACGGAGCCAATCCGTACGGGACCGTGTTGGTTGCCGCCTCGTTGACGGACGATGCGGGCCGGGCGTTGCCCGTGATCGAGCTGGACCCGACCGGCGACGACCACATGTCCGTCATGGTCGCGATTGTACCGCTTGACCCGCTCGCGGCACTGACGACTTACACAGCGTCAATGACCGTCGAATGGGATGGTACAGAGGAAACCTTCGTGACGACGTTCACCACTGGAAGCTGAGCGCAGCAACCGGCCGACCCGACCGACAAGGCGCTCTACAACTGGGAGTAGCGAATCATCAGCGAGACGCGCTGATCTTCTCCTGTCACCGTGAACACCGCGTCGGCAAACGACGGCGGAGCGGCGATCCCTGGCTGGGCATCGTTGCTGGCACCAAACCCCTCCAGTGGCATGCCCGTTTGGTGGTTGTCCATGTCCTCATTGTCGTTTTCATCGTGCAACACGGAGAGCGCATACTTGCCGGCGGGCACGTCCTTAAACACGCACATGCCCTGAGCGTTGGTGACCGAAGCCGACGTTCGGTACGTCGCTTTCTTGTACTCGATTGGGTAGCCCTCTTGGGTTGCAAACAAGCAGCAACGGAAACTACCGTCTGAGTTGCGCAGTTGGTTGGTGGAGACCACCGTGAGCGTTCCGGCATAGGCCGCTGTGCTGTTCAGACCGAGCGCTACGATTCCCAATAAAGCCAAACGATAAACCATGAAATTGTCCCTCCAATGACGGTGATGTAACCTCGCGACGCGCAACTCGGCAGAATGCTTCGCGAAGCATTTCAAATTCCCACAACGGCTGCCGCCGCGCATTTCTTGGGTGGCGGCCCCTGTATTGGGGGTCTTGGGGTACATTCGTGCGCAAATAAGAGAGGCTCTTTATGCGCAATTTTTCCCCGATTACCGCTTTGCTCGCTTTGGCGTTCGGTCCCCCCGTACTGGCCGGTGTCGATCTCTCGTCGGGGGCCTTCGAACTTCCAACGACCAGCGCTGCACCGTGGGAAACTCTGACTTTCGATGAAGCGTTCCCTGCACCTCCGGTGGTCATCGTCTCACCCGGGGCAAGCCCCGGTGGTCAACCCTTCACTGTGAAGGTGACAGACATCACCGAAACAGGGGCTCTGATTCAGACATGGGAGCCAAAAGCTGAATCAATCTACAACCCACCTTGGCACCTCAGCGTAGAAGGCACTTACTTCGCGATCGTGCCCGGAATCTACAATCTTCCGGGCGGGTTGACCGTGGTCGCCGGCACCGTTGAAACAACCGCCCTTCAGGGTGATGAAGCCGTCGTGCGCGACAGCGATGGCGCACCGCTTGCCGGGACATGGGACACGGTTGACTTCCCAGTTGAGTTTGATTCCCCGCCCACCATCTTGGCCACCATTCAGACCGCGAACAACGAACGCGGTGAGTTTGCGGGTCTTGATTACTCGAAGCCGTGGATGGTGACCGCGGTCAGCAACATCACCGAGACCGGATTTGATGTGGCGCTGGACAAGGGCCAAGTCGACGACATCGATGGCATTCCCTTGGTTCCAGAGACCATTGGCTATGTGGCCGTCACCCGCAACAAGGCCGGCATGATGGTGGATTCCGTCGGTGCCGAGGTGCTCTACGAGTCCATCTTCGAAACCATCCCTGAGGATGAACGGTGGGGCATCGATGACCCGCAGTGGTGCCTCGACCTCCGGAATGAATACGACTCTACTCCTCCGGTGGTGGCCAGCCTGAACAGCCGAAACGACGACGATGGAGGGTGGCTCCAAATCACGCGCCTCAACACCGAGCAAGTCTGCGTGCGATGCAATGAAGACCAGTTTGAAGATTCGGAGCGCCGCCACTTCGGGGGTTCGTACTCCTACCTCATTCTGGAGCCCGGTCAGTTCGATTTCACCGACACCGATGGGGACGGACTCTTCGACTCCTTCGAAGAGTTTGTAACGCTTACCGACCCCCTCGATCCGGACTCGGATGATGACGGAATCGTGGATGGCGACGAGTACGACGCGGGCATGGACCCCACCGTCTCCGGAGGCGACGCCGACGGTGACACCATCAGCGACGGTGACGAGTGGGGACTGGATGGCCCGGTCGATACGGACGGCGACGGAACTCCGGACTACCTCGACCTCGACTCGGATGGCGATGGATTCTCGGATGAAATCGAGGGTGCAGTAGACACCGACGGAGACGGGTTCGGCGACTTCGCCGATGCCGACGCGGACGATGACGGCATGTTTGACGACTTCGAAGGATCCGGAGACTTCGACGGCGACGGCATTCCCGATCGCCTTGACTCTGACTCCGACGACGACGGCCTTTCCGACGCCGTGGAGGGATCGGCGGACGCCGATGGCGACGGTGTGCCCAACTACCAAGACGGCGATTCAGACGGCGATGGACTCGACGATGGCATTGAAGGTGCCGACGATGTGGATGGAGACGGGCTTCCCAACTTCGCAGACACCGACTCTGATGGCGACGGGATCGATGACGCAACGGAAACGGCGGCAGACTTCGATGGCGACGGAGCGGGCAATTTCATCGACACCGACTCCGACGCCGACCTGCTGCTGGACGCGACCGAGGGCACCGGTGATGCCGACGGGGATGGCGCGCCCAACTACTTGGACACGGACTCCGACGGGGATGGCATCTCCGACCAAACGGAAGGCGCCGGCGATCCCGACGACGACGGTATACCCAACTACCTCGATCACGACTCCGATGGGGACGGCCTCACCGATGCTGTCGAAGGCGACGGTGACTTTGACGGCGATGGACAACAAGACTTCATTGACACCGACTCCGACGGCGACGGCATTGACGATGCCACAGAGGGTTCGGACGACTTCGACGGAGACGGAAATGGAAACTTCCGCGACACCGACGCCGATGGCGATGGCATCTCCGATTCCGTAGAGGGCATTGAGTGCTACCAGCAGCTTGATTGCGACGCGGACGGCATCGCTGACGCGGTCGAAGGGGCGAGCGACTCCGACGCGGATGGGACACCAGACTACCGAGATACCGATTCCGATGGTGACGGCATCTCCGATGCCGCCGAGAGCACCGATGACCTCGATGGCGACGGACTCGGTGCCTATGTCGATACCGATGCAGACGGCGACGGCTTGGCCGATGCCATCGAAGGCGAGGACTGCTACCTCAACACGGATTGCGACGACGATGGCATCGGCGACGCGGTTGAGGGGGCGGGAGACTCCGATGAAGACGGAACTCCAGACTACTTGGACCTCGACGCCGATGACGACGGAATCGGGGATGCAATTGAAGGCGTGGATGACGGCGACGACGACGATGTCCCTGCCTACTTGGATGACGACTCCGACGGCGACGGACTGTTGGACGCCGATGAAGGCGCTGACTGCGCCTACGTGTTGGACTGCGACGAGGACGGCATCGCTGATGCCATTGAAGGCTTGGATGACTTTGACAGTGACGGCATCCCAAACCTGCAAGACACGGATTCAGATGGTGACGGCATTTCCGATGCAACCGAGGGCACTGCTGACATTGATGAAGACGGGGCCGGCTGCTATCTCGATCTCGACTCGGACGGCGACACCCTTGAGGACGCTCTGGAGGGTGCCGATTGCGCAATCGTATTGGACTGCGACGAAGACGGCATCGACGACACGACAGAAGGGCTGAGCGACTTCGACGGTGATGGAATTCCCAACGCACAGGACACCGACTCTGACGGTGACGGGATTCCCGACTCCATCGAAGGCGAGGCCTGCTTTATGCACCTTGACTGTGACGAGGACGGCATCAGCGACGAGGATGAAGGCGACATCGACACCGACGGCGACGGGGTAGCGGACTACCTCGATTTGGACTCCGATGGCGACGGCATCGATGATGCTACCGAAACCAGCGTCGATACCGATGGCGATGGGACCTACGACGCCCGCGATCTCGATTCCGACGGCGACGGCCTCACCAATGCGGGCGAGACTGCTGCGGGAACGGACCCAACCGATGCTGCCGGCGATGCCGATGGCGACGGTGTCGCCGATGCGCTCGAAGACTGGGACGGCGACGGCGATCCTTCAAACGATGACACGGATGGCGACGGAATTCCTGACGTGATGGACGGCGATGATGATGGCGACGGGATCGACACCATCGACGAGGACACAGACGGCGATGGCGACGCCTCAAACGACGACATCGACGGCGACGGCCTTCCAAACTGCCGGGACACGGACTCCGATGAAGACGGACTCAGCGATAGTGAAGAAATCGAACTCGGCACCGACCCGTACGACCTCATGGGCGATGCGGATGGCGATGGACTTCTGGACTTCGAGGAAGTGGAACAAGGCACTGACCCTCAATCCGAAGACACAGACGGCGACGGATGGACTGACGGCGAAGAGGTCAATGAACTCGACACCGACCCCCTCGACCCCAACGACCCGGCTGATGCGGCCGATACAGGGCTCGATGACTCTGGTGGACCGACAGACCAAGACACCGGTGCCGCTGGTGAAGAACCCGCCGAGGACCGAAATGAGCTCGGCACTCTGGACGGCGAGGCCAAAGGATGCAACTGCGCTTCGTCTTCGTCACCGATGAATGCCGCATGGGTTCTCGCAGTCATGGCCCTTGCCTACCGCCGAAGGACTGAAAACGCAGCGACGTGACCGATAGCCGAGGCGTGGCGACCCCGTGCCTCGGCTGGGACTCAGTAGGTCTCAGACTTCGGGGGGATGCCATCGTCTGGAGCGTTGCCATCCTGCGGCAGAATCCCCGCTCCGGGCTCAACGCCTTCGCCGGGAAGAATTCCCTCGCCGCGTGCGATCCCGGTTCCTATCGGAATTCCTTGGGCCTTTGGAATTCCTGACCCAATCGGAATGCCTTGCCCTTTGGGGATGCCTTCGCCCTTGGGTATGCCCTCACCGGGCAGAATTCTCTTGCTGCTGCCATCACTGTTGGTCACACTGCACCTCAAAGTCTGGGTTAACGCAAGCGTGCCCGGCGAAACCGGTTCCACCGCCCACCCGACCGAAAAATCGATCTCACCAGTCGGCCACCGTTGTGGCGGTATGGTGTTGTCGCATTGGCGAAGGGTCCGGTCAGAGCGGGCCATAGCGTTGCGCCTTCCGCAGGCGCTAAGGTGACCCTTGATGACCGAACAATCCAAGCTTCAATCACCAGCGGCGCGAGTCCTGCACCCGCGACCAAAACCCAAAGCGGAACCAGAAAGACACGGTCCCACGCGATCGCGATGGGTCCAACTACAAACCCTCCGTAGCACCACACCAAGTACACCACAGCCCCGCGGATGAGGCCATTGGTGATGTGCTTGTGAACACCGTTCATGTTCATACCATCGGCACGATCCCAGCCATCAACAAGGCGCTAACGGTCAAGAGAGTGTAATCAACACGGCGCAAGAGCGATATGATGGCCCAACAAGGGGAACCGAAACGATGAAGTCGATCCGCGTTTTGTTGGTGAGCATTGCCGCCGGGGTCACTTCATGTGCCAGCACGGACAAACCCGCATCCGAACCGAGTCCCTCGGCCACTCCTTCCGCACCGCCGCCGCCACCGCCGCCGCCGCCGCCGCCGCCGCCACCCTCGCAAACCAATCTGGTGGTTCCCGGCATCGTCGACATCA
>DEBL01000090.1:0-1347 GCA_002348535.1 Deltaproteobacteria bacterium UBA2957
TGGATGAGCACGCTGTACAGGTCCGAGTGCCGGCCCTGCCACCTGGGCCACGTCGTCTTGCAGTCAGCCTTGTGACCGGTCGTGGCGCGGCAACCCAAGAAAACGCCCTGACGATTGAGTCGGACCTCGAGGCGTTCTGGAGCGAAGAGGCTGCTAGTGTCAGTGTGTTGCGCTACGATTGCCCTGTCGAAGCCTGGGGTACCTACGACAACGGCGAGCAGTACCCCTTTGGGTGGTGTGGGCCCGACATGGGGTACGCGTCGGCGGAAGCATGGATGGGGTCTGGTCCGCAACCTGGGTTTTCCGCCGACATGGCCGGAGTCGCTCCCTTGAGCGAGTTGCCGCCCGTTGGAGAGGTTGCGTTGTGGGTCGCAACGGATCCGCTGCATCCCACGCCGCCGCTGGTGTTCAACGCCCACGGCACCCGAGAAGCCATCGCCGTTCAAACGGAACGAGATTTTGCTCGCGACCTGGCTTTTGCCGAGGAGCGCAGGGAACTGCTGGAGGCCACGTACTACTGGGCCGACTCCATTACCGAATGGACCGGTCCATTTGCGACCCTCTACGACGAAGAGCAGTGCTGGTTGGACGAACTCACCATCGAGGACGGCGACGGGGACATGCTCACCGTTGATGGTGATGCTTCAGGGGCGACATCCATCGATATCGGATTTGGGTTTGTCGAAGATATCGGGGACGATTTTTACGAAGATTGGGCCATTACAGCATCGTCCGGTGTGCGATACGAGGGCGGGCATCTGATTGGCGATGCATCGGGCCCAGTGATGAGGTACAACCTCGCCAGCGGCTGGTTTGAGGCTCAGGACGGGTTCTCGGCGGGGGACATTCCGAGCGCGGAGTACACCGTTCGAATGACGGACGCCAAGGGAACAACAAGAACGGTCGGCACCATTGAAGGGCCCGAGGCCATCGACCTGTGGACCATGGTGCCCGATGTCACTCTTGGCGATGCAGTGATTCCGCTCAGCGAGGACTTGGTCGTGGAGTGGACGCCCGTCGCGGACACGGGAATGCCGGTCGTGGTGGCCCTCGAGTTGGTGGTCTTTGATGCCGACATCGCCAACCCCAACGGCCCCACGCCCGTGGCCCGTTTGCTCATCCAGGCGGACGATTCCGCCGGACGTTTGGTGGTGCCCGCAACCGATCTGGATGGCCTGCCTCTGGCACCCAACAGGTGGTCATCAATGGATGAGCAGACTGGATATTGGGGTGAACTTTCATTGGTCCGGCATCAACTTCGCAAAACACGCTTCAGCGGCGGGGATGTGGTCGTGGATTTCATTCATGCCGTCAATGGCCCTGTCACACTCGTGACAGAGGGACTCA
>DEBL01000090.1:1689-7376 GCA_002348535.1 Deltaproteobacteria bacterium UBA2957
GGGTCTCAGGGTCGGGTGGTGCAACGCCATCCCACCTGTCGAGCCGGTAGCTTCGGATCAGTTGGGTCACCAGACGGGCGTACTGCGGATCGGATGCGTACTGAGGCGCAACAGCTTCGATGTACGCTTTCCAGTCGCTCTGATGCTGCAAGGCGGTAGCGTACCGCCGGTCCGTCGACAACAGTTCCCCATGATGCGCCACAGATGCGGCGATGGAGTCGAAAACTCGAAAAGTTGCGCGGACGATGTGAACACCCTTGGAACCGAATTCGAGGGTCGGATAATCCGCCGAAGATGAGCTTCCAGTGGCCTTAATTCCAAAGATATTGTTGTGCTTCCTCGCCAGCGCGGAGCGACCCCATCCACTCTCGAGAATTGCTTGAGCGAGGATGACACTCGGAGGGATTCGGTGGTGTCGGGCACTCTCGATGGCGGGCTCGGCGATTAGCCTCAGAAACGATCGCCGATGATCGTTGGGCCATTCGGGCTCGGCCAGTTCAATGAGGCGACCAATGGCATGGGAACGAAGCTTGGCGTCATGCGTGTGCCGCACAATATCGGTCAAGATGGTCTCGGCTCGCATCGGGTCCGATACAGCCAGCGCTGAGGCTCGCTGCAGACGGTCAATTACTAAACGCCGGCTCTGGATGATTGGACTCCCAGACCCCGAGTTGGCGCCGAAGGCGAGTGCGGCCGCACGCGAGTCGAGTTCCACACTCACACGATGCGCGCCAATGCACACAAGCGCGGTTGCCAGCAGTCGAAAACATACCGAATCCATTCGCATACTGTGACCATCGGATCGGTCGAACCTAAAGCTTAGCGTCAGCGTATATATTGACACGTCAAAGGTCCGGCGAGCGTTGGTCCGCGCCGGACCCAACTTGGCGAGCAAGAGTCGACTCAATTACGTCTCAGTCATGCCTAATCCAGTTGTTCATTTCCAGATCGGCGGTCGTCATGCCGAGGCCCTGCGTGAGTTTTACCGATCGGTCTTTGGATGGGATGTCGATGAGCCCGCACCCATTGGTGCGATTCGCACGGAGACGGGTGTGGGCATTGACGGCGGTGTTCATCAAGTGGATGAAAACCAGCGACCCTACTTGGCCGTCTACGTGGCGGTTGACGACCTAGACGGAACGGTAGCGCGCGCGGAAGCGGGAGGCGCCACCATCATTGTTCCTCCAACGGACGTCGAAGGTGTGGGCGCTTTCGCCATGTTTCAGGACCCGGAAGGCAACTGCATCGGGCTGTGGCATCACCCGGTGAACTGAGTCATTCCTCACGCCCGCTCTGAACCTCGCGCACGCTGAGACCTTCTTGCCACATCGCCATGAGTCCGACAACGGTCACCGGTACGAAGCTCACGGCCCAGAACACCAGAGCGAAGCCCTTTGATTCGTGCGGTGCTAAACCCCACAATGTCATGGCTTTTTCAATTGCCACGTGAAAAACGCCAATAAAACCGGGTGCTTGTGGTAGCGCAACCGTGAGCGCAATCGCCACGCCGGTGAAGCACGCGGCTGCGAAGGGAAGCGGAACCCGAAAGGCTTGGAACAGGCACCAAATGGCGACGGCTCCGTTCAGCCACATCAACACACTGAGGGCGGCCGCCTTGAGAACGCTGGTGCGGCTCCGCGACGATCCGAGACCGAGGACAAATCCATCAAACAGATGAAGGAAGGGGCGTCGAGCAGGTTCAGGTGCGACGGAAAGGATGCGCTCGAATGCACCTCGGGCTTGGGGTCCACGAGTAGCGAGTAGAAAAAACACCATCATCGCCGTGAAGGTACCAAAACCAATCCAACTGCCGTAGCGGTACAGGTTGGCCACCAGTAGGTCATCGCCGCTGGTTGCAGGCAGCAGGATGACCATGAGAACCAGAATGGACACGAGCCCAAGCAAATCAAAGACTCGCTCCATGACATTGGTCGCGAACAGCGTACTGAGTCGGAGGCCGGTGCGGCGAGACGCAACCATCGGTTTGGCAATTTCGCCGGCCCTCAATGGAATCAGTGTGTTGACCGCCGCCCCGATGACCGTCGCCGCCCACAAATCGGTGATCCGAACCGAAACACCGAGTGGGCGGAGAAGAATGGCCCACCGCAGCGCACGAATGAGAAACTCCCCGAGCAAGGCAATGGCGGCGATGGCCACCCACTCAACCCGAATTGTCCCGAGAACGGCGACCACCTCGGGCCATGCAATGTCATGGACAAACCACCACACACCAATCGCGCTGAGAAAGATGGCTGCCGCCATTCTGATGTGTTGGGCCTTCATCGTTTTACTTTACCGGACATAGGGCCGTGGCACAGCCGTAGGGTTTCGGCTACCTGACGTTCCACACACGGGAGGTGATTGTGTCCCAGTTTGCAGCCGTCGGTTTGGGTAATGCCATTATGGACGCGCTCGTTCGCATTTCAGATTCATCGATGCTCGATCGGTTTGGCGTCACGAAGGGGCAAATGACCCCAGTGGATCACGAACGGTGGATGGAGGTTCACGATGCTGTGGCCAGTGCCGGTGTTGAAACCGCTTCGGGTGGAAGTTGTGCCAACACCATCCTAAGCATGGGCCTTATGGGGGCTGATGTTAGCTACGCAGGCCGGGTCGGTTCCGATGACTTGGGGCGAATCTATCGTGAGTCTCTGTCTGCTGGCTGCAATCATGAGGCGGTGCAGGTGAGCACCACCCATGCAACGGGCAAGTGCCTTTCCTTGATCACGGATGATGCCGACCGAACCATGCTGACGGATCTCGGAGCATCGGTAACCATGTCGGATTTGGCGCCGTTCGACGAGCACATTCGCGAGGCTGAAATCCTGCACGTCACGGGGTACCTTCTGCTGGGTGAGCCCATGGCCAGCCGGTGCATGGAAGCCATTGCGATCGCGAATCAGAGCGAGATTCATGTCAGCATTGATCTCGCCGATCCGTTTGTCGTCAACGCCACGAAAGATACGCTGCTTCACATTCTCGAAGAGTTTGCCACGGTTGTATTTCTCAATGCCGATGAAGCCCGCGCCCTGCTTGGATGCGGTCCGAAAGAGGCGGCGGTTCAGCTATCGGAAGACATCGAACACGTGGTGGTCAAGGACGGAGCCAAGGGATCCTACGTTCATCACAACGGTCGCCTTTATACGCTCGGCATTCACGAGACGGACGCTGTGGATTCGACCGGTGCCGGTGACGCGTACGCTGCAGGATACCTCTATGGAATTACGCAGGGGTGGAGTGCCGCCCGCTGCGGAGATTTGGGTGCGCGCATCGCCTCGTTGACGGTTGGGCAAGTCGGTGCCGTGTGTCGCGATGTGGGTGCACTTCGCGCTGCAGTTGAGGCCGCACGTGGGTGAGGCCATGTCGGCCAATACGCCATGGAGGCCATCAATGGCGCCATTGACAGCGAAGGGAATTAAAGCGACGCCATGAAGCCCACGAAGATCATTGGAATCGGCAGCAACTATCGACGGCATATCGAAGAGATGGGCCGCCCCGTTCCGGTCGTGCCAAAGGTGTTTTTGAAGCCCCCCAGTGCGATCATCCATACCGGCGATGCGATCGAGATTCCACCGGGCACCGTGCGCGTGGACCATGAAGCGGAATTGGGCGTTGTGATTGGGCGCCGAATGAGTCGAGTGACTGCCGGTGACGCGCTCTCGTTTGTCGAAGGGTATACGGCGGTTAACGACGTGACTGCTCGGGATTTTCAGCGCGCCGATGGGGTGTTCAGTCGGGCCAAGGGGTTCGATACCTTCTGCCCGGTCGGGCCGCGAGTGGTGGCCGATCTGGATCCGTTTAACCTCCGTATTCGTTGCTTCGTCGATGGCCAACTTCGCCAAGATGGCCGCACGTCAGACATGATTTTTGATGTGCCGACGATTCTCAGTTTTGTTTCGCACATCATGACGCTGGAGCCGGGAGACTTGGTGGCAACCGGGACGCCCATGGGAGTGGGGCCTTTGGAGCCGGGGCAGACAGTGGTTGTGGAGGTGGAAGGCGTGGGCCGCCTCGAGAATCCGGTGATTGCTCGATCCGATAGAGGTGGTAAATGAGCCCCGTCGTCACCGGAATCTTGGTTTCCACTGTACCGCTGCTTGGGCTTGGGCTGATTGGCCCGTGGCGCTGGCGCTTGGCTGCCGCTGTTCCGCTTGTGATTGGTGCATTTTTGGCAGCGGGCGGAGCGGGTGTGGTTGCGCTCTCGGATATTTGGGTTGTACCGCCGGGCCTCGGAATGACATCGACGTTCGCGATGGCGCTGCTGTGGATTGCCTTTGGGGCCGTGGCCCGCACGGCCGGTCCACTTCGGATACCCGGACCCCCTTGGGTGGTGGCTTTGGCCATGGGTGCGGGCCTCGGTGAGGTCGCCGCGGCAGCCATACTCAGCGCCGGCGCGAGTTCACCGAAGGGCGCTGCACGACTGGCACTTGCTGCCGCAGGCGGTGGAATGGTGGGTCGAATGGGTGACCCCGCGCTGTTGTTGATTGCCAAGGATCATCCCAGTGTGATCGTCGGCTTGATTCCCCTTGGACTGGTGATGGCTCTGGTTGCAAGGCCAAGGTCTGAGGACCTGATCAAGGCCAACGCGTCAAATTCCGTTCGCACCGGTGTGGTTGTCGCGGTTGCGCTGGCTGCGTTGATCCCGTGGCTTACACCGTGGGCGTTGGTCAGCGGCGTTTTGGCGCTCAGCATCCTCTCCCAGGACCGACGCGGCCACGTCGACATCGCCGGAGTTGGATGGCAGGTCGGGGCGCTCCTGCTCGCAGTCTTGGCGATCGTCGGTGGCGCCGCTGAACAGGCAGCATTTGGCATCGAATGGGGCATTGAGTTGGCCGATTGGCTGGGGCCTCCCGCGCTTGTTTTGGCCTCTGCGCTGCTCACCGCATGCACAGACGGTACGGCAATGGCCATCCTGTTCTCCGGTGTGGTAGACCGTTCCCTCGGCGTCGATCCAATGCTGATGGTTCCGGGGCTCACGGCAGGCGTCGCTGTTGGAGGCTTGGCCCCCTTGATTGCCTCCGGCTCAATCCGTGCTGGAATCTGGATCTGGCTGATTCAGGTTGCACTGGCCGTCGCGTGGGCGTGTGGCTGGGCGCTGCTTTGATGCGGGCCTGGTTGACGATTGCCGTTGCAGTTCTGCTTGGTGCCGCGCCGCCTCCCGAGCGAGCAACCGGTGGGATGGTCGCCGCGGATCATCGCTTGGCCAGCGCTGCGGGGGCTTCGATACTGTCGAAAGGCGGTAATGCGGTGGATGCCGCAGTGGCCGCAGCTCTGGCAGCAGGAGTGGTGCAGCCGGCGGGCAGCGGCCTTGGCGGAGGCGGATTTGCCGTCCTCGTTCATCCGTCGGGTGAGGGGAGTGTACTGGACTTCCGAGAGGTGGCGCCCGCGGCCGCAACGGTGGACATGTTTACGACTGCCGAGGATCAGGGAGCAAGTCGAATTGGCGGGCTGGCGGTAGGCGTTCCCGGTGAACCGCTGGGCCTCGCTGAACTCCATGCCCGGTGGGGCTCTCTGCCGTTGCACACCGTGGTGAAACCTTCGATCGATTTGGCGCGGGGCGGGTTTGAAGTGGGATCGCACTTGGCGCGCGCATTGGAGCGATCCGGACCGGCCGCGACGGTGCTGTCGAGAGATTTGTTCGGGATCCTTGATGTGCCGGTTCAAGGTCAGCATGTGGTTCGAGCCCA
>DEBL01000090.1:7676-10208 GCA_002348535.1 Deltaproteobacteria bacterium UBA2957
ATTCAAGGCCAGCATGTGGTTCGAGCCCGGCTGGCCACTACGCTTGAAGCGTTTGCGGCCACCGAAGGCCGGGCGCTGACCACTGGACCGATCGCGTCCGATATTGCGGGAGCGGTGCAGCAAGCGGGTGGAATTTTAACCGTGGCCGATCTCGAAGCCTATTCGCCGAAACAGCGGAGCCCGATCGTGGGCCGATACCGGGGTTGGACGGTGGTCACCATGCCGCCGCCTTCTTCAGGGGGAGCCGTCCTGTTGGCTGTGCTTGGCGCACTCGAGTCTTCAGATTTAACGGCACTTGGCGCAAACAGTGCGGCCTACTTTCACCGGCTCATAGAGGCGATGAAACACTCATATGCGGACAGAGCGCGCCTGATGGGCGATCCCGACCGGGTCCATGTCCCCATTGACCAAATGCTTTCGCCCGACCGCATACGGGACGTTCAGCGGGATTTTGATCCCAACCGAACCCGCGATCCCAGCCATTATGGACTTCCGATTGATCCCGGGACCGACGCGGGGACACAGCATATTTCTGTGGTGGACGCGTCTGGGATGGCTGTGGCGCTAACCACCACCATCAACACATCCTTCGCCAGCCGCGTGGTGGCTCCCGTCAGTGGCATCCTGTTGAACAATGAAATGGATGATTTTGTTGCGCGGCCCGGTGAGCCCAATGCGTATGGACTGGTCGGTAGCGAGGCCAACGCAGTGGCCCCCGGGGCTCGTCCACTTTCATCGATGAGCCCGACGGTCCTGATTTCACCTGACGGGCAGGAGCGAATTGTCATTGGGGCGTCGGGAGGTCCGTTTATCATCAGTTCCACTCTTCAGGTCATCGTGAACATGATCGACTTTGATATGGATCCATCCGATGCGGTAAGTGTGCCACGCATTCATCATCAGTGGACGCCAAACATCTTGTTTGTGGATGCGCACACGAGCCCCGATACAGTCGTAGCTCTCGAGGCGCTCGGGCACGAGGTCCGCGAGTTGGATTTCTTCTCCAGTGTCCAAGCGATTCGAATGAATCAACGCGAGACACTCGGGGCATCGGACCCAAGGAAGGGTGGGTGGCCAGTTGGCGTTTCTCCTCCCCAAGGGCAGTAGAGACAACACGCGCATCCATCCGCTTCGAGATGCAGATTGGGCAGGCGCGCCGAGCGTTTAAGGGCCTGCCCTAAGGCCTGGAAGGCGCATAGCATCCGCTGAATTCTCGGGTATGTGGCAAAGAAGAATCTACCCTCGAGGGCGTATAAAGCGGCCTCGGCTGAGGGTGTGCAATCGGCTCAGTGCCGTCCATGTCGGACTGTTGTGAATGCGGGACAACTCCGCCTTTAGCGCTTCAACTTCGGCGGCCAAGATCCCTTCATTGGCGATCCCGGGACCGGTTCGAAAGGGTGCCTTGCACCAGTTGTTGAAGGGGTCAGACTGAATCGAACCGGCGATTAAGTTTCGCGCTCGATTGACCAGTGCAGCGTCCTTCACGTCGATACCGGCCAATGTTCTGCCCGCGTGTTCGGGGTCCGACTCGAGGGGGATCAACGCTTCAGCCTCGGCCCATGACCGGCTCAGTTCGCACACCACGGTTGATGCGGGGATGAGTCCAAGTTCGGCGAAGAGCAACAGGCGCGTTCGGCTGCCCAGTTCCGGCTCTGGACCTCCACAATCCATCGTCATCCCGATGTCCGCTTGCTTCAGCACGCGCTCCATCTCGGCGTGGGGCAGCCAGCCGTGAATCACCACCCGATCCGGATGGCGTTTTGCCCATCGCTGGAAGCGCTTAAATCCCTCTTCATAAAAGCCGGAAATCCCACCGCCTGTCACGGCCACACGAAAACCAGGTCGGGCGGCGAGCGCCACATCGAGTGCTTGGCAGACGGCCCGGTCGTTGAACCAAGGGTTGAAAGCGCCGGCCAGCGCAATGGTTGCTGACCCGCTTCGGGCGTCATGTCGCGCAACGGTCCGATTGAATCCAAAGTTGGCTGTGATCGGAATTACCGCGACGCTTGGCGTGGTGTCTGAGCGCAAAGTGCGGCCCATGAGACCCAGTTGGCCAAGGGCGGAAAATCGTTGGGCTCCGCTGATGACCGAGATGGCATCAGCTCGCGATAGAACTGCAGTGCATGCTGCATGTGCGGCTGCGATGGTGGAGTCGTCCACCTGAGAGCCTTCAGCGCGGGCCAGTGCGGCCAGTTCTGCGAGAGGGTCACCGGGGATATCGACCCACAGGGGAGTGTTGCCGGCGATGGCTGCGGCCACCCGACCGGGCGCGAAGGGGCCTGCGCTAACAATGCCGTCTGCACCTTCGGATGCGGATTGAACGTGATCGATCCAGCCTGGAGAGTTCTCGACGACGGAGGTGACCCCCGGCCACACCCTCGGCGAAGACTCCCCATCGTGTTCACGCTGCGGAACCAACAACACGATCCGAAGCTCCGCGCCAGTTGCCCTGATTGCTTCTGCGAAAGCGGCAGTTCTCAGTTCAGAAAAACCGAGCTTGGGAGACTCCGGGGTCGGGAGGGGACCCCTGCC
>DEBL01000208.1 GCA_002348535.1 Deltaproteobacteria bacterium UBA2957
ACCTTGCAGTCCCGCGCAACGGCTTGATGGTTCCAGTCATTGTCTACGGCAGTAAGCGAGCCTCGTCGCGTTTTTGCATCGAGCGCGCGGCGGTCCCAGTGCCGCAGCAGACGTTCATTGTTGTAGGCTCCGTGGTGTTGGTAGAAGTAGTACTCGCCCGACAATCCGCCGTATGCAACCAAGAGCGTCGGTGAATAGGCTGTACCCCCAGTCGATCCGGACGGGCTCCCCGCCATGAACTGATGGACATCGCTGTAAACCGGTGCGTTTGGCAAGCTGTGTTCGAGTGCATGAAAGCCGTCAGCAACCATGCTCAAGTTCATCCACAAGTCGCCTCCACCCTCTGCAATGCACAGCATGTCGAGTTCGTTGCAGGCTTCCACATACCACTGGCGCTGGTCGCGTCGACTTTGTTGATACACCTTCACACTGGTGGCGCCGACGGTCTTCAGGCGCTGGACATGGTTTCGAGCGGCGGTCCGGTCGGGGGTCTTCGCGTTTTCGTTTCCGAGCGCTCCATAGAGCACATACCCCGTTGAATACACCCGAGGTCCGGCAGACAAGCCCGCCTCGACACGCTCGGACTGTGTAAACACAACATCCGTTGATGCGCTCGGATCATGAACTGTGGTCACGCCGAAGTCGAGATTGACCGCGTACTGCCAGGGTTGCTCGGGGAGAATGTCTCCCGACCCGTAGTGCATGTGGGCGTGCACATCGATGAGTCCCGGGATGACCGTCTTGCCAGATGCATCCATGACCGCTGCACCGGGCGGAACCGCACCGCCTTTCTCAATGGACGATATGGTGTCACCTTCGACCACAATGGTGGCGTCATCGATGACGGTGTCGCCATCCATCGTAATGACGGAAGCGCCTGTGATTGCCCATGTTTTGTCTGGCCGGTCGCGGGGCAGCTGGAAGGCAAGCGTCGAGAGGGAGGGTTCGTCGAGATCTTCACTGGACGGAATCCGATCGCGAGCGAGGCCTTGCCGATAAAAAACATCGCCTTGGACCCATGTGACGGCATCCCCACTCGGTGTCCAATTGAGCCAATCACCCACCGTTTCGGTGAGTTGAAGCTTCGGAAGTGCATCGAGCTGGGCGTGCACTCCGGGTTGCGGCATGGCGGCGACCCACGCTTGGTGGTTGAGCTTGTATGCAATCCGATCGAAGGACGGACTTGGGATGGCCTCCACCGCTCCGGGGAACGTGATGTGAGTCTGGCGATCGTGTCCGTTCCAGTTCACGCTCACAAAATCGCTCTTCGCAGGGGACCGGCTCTTTCGCTCCCCCACGGCGAGCCACCAGATTCGCTCGTCGTGCACGGTGAGAATCGGAGCCCGGAATCCGACTCCCGAGTCAACGGTTTCGGCAAGCCGAGTCACCGTCCATTCACCCTTGATCCGATCGAGTCGCAGCAGTTCGAACCAAGGGAAGGACCGCATGTTGGGTCGATTGTCTTGGTTGGGGTCTCGCAACACCACAACGCTCTTCCCCTCGGGACCAAAGACGGGGTTTGTGAGATGCCCTTCAACGGGAAGGGTCTCGGTTCGACCAAACCCGCGACCGCCGGTCAAGTGGAGGCGGCCCGATTGGTCATCGTCGGACCAGCTGGTCCACAACAACCTTCGACCGTCTTTGGACCAGCGTGGAGCAAAACCGGGCCCAAGGTCCTTGAGGGTCCCGGCTCGCTCTACGATCAGGCGCCCCATGGCGGAATAGGTAAGGTCGCCGAACCGATTCATGGCTGGCCATCGATTAACCTTGGACTTTACGGTGTCGGGAATTGTGTTCTGGGCCCGGTGCACGTCATGGATTCGCCAGCTTGCCTGTACTCGGAACGGAATCTCAGACCGGCTCCCATCGAGACTCACGCGCCACAGCTTGCCACCGGCCCATAAAACGAGGTCTCCCTCCGAGGTCCAGTCCATTGCAGGGTACACGCCATGCAGCGCAAACCCCTCCATCTGGTCGTGGTCGAGCCAGTCGGCGATGACTCGGCGTTTTCGGGTTGCGAAGTCAAGGTGCTCCAAAAGCGTTTGGTTCCGATCGCGGCTCACGAACACAAGGCCCGATCCGTCGGGGAGAAGCGTCGGCCGAACCGCACTGCCATTGCCGCTCACTTCGGTCCGGAGGTTGCCGGTCACCCGATCGAGTCGCATGACGCGCCAAAGGCCACGCAGCGGATCGTCGTTGTAGTCGAAGCGTCCGTTTCGCGAGGAAAACCAGATCGTTCGCCCATCGGTTGTGGCTTCACCTGCGTGGGGATGGTCGTCCTTTGTGGTCAGCGGAACGCCGTTCCCGCCATCGGGGTGGTACTGCCACAGTTCAGTGACCCCGATGCTGCGCGTGTCTACGGTGCGTCGCCGAGCGATCACCCATGGCCCGCTTGGGTCCCAGACGGGGTCAGTGACTCGAGCGGTGTCCTCATCGGTCAGCAATGTCGGGTTGCTCCCGTCGGAATTCATGGTCCAGATTTGTTCGTTGCCGTTGGCATCAGACACATAGGCAATTCGGCTTCCGTCTGGTGAAAAGCGAGGTTCACTGTCCCATGCTGCTCCGGATGTGAGACGGGTGGCATCGCCGCCCTCGAGGGGAAGAGCCCACACGTCACCCAACAGGTCAAAGATGACGGTGTCACCGTGGACGCTGACACTCATCCACGTGCCTTCGGTCGTGTCGATGCTCACTTCATGGGTCGACCCGAACGCATCCGTGATGTCCCACTCAGTGTCCGTTTGTGCAGCATCAGCGGCGGTGTCTGCCTCGGCTGTCCCCGCCTCGGCGAGTGATTGGGGAGCAAGGAAGACCAGCGTGAAAAAAGGAATGAACATGCTGAGTGCTTATCCTGTGTCGACGGCGAGGGTGTGGGACCGGAAACTCGTCGGGCGATTGCGCCTTCTGCTGGGGATCAAATTGCCGAGGTTGAGCTCGGATCCAATCTTCGTTGATGCGAGGGCTTCGATCTGTGTTCGGCGCCTTGAAATTGTCGATAGAGATGCCAAAAGTGTGGAACGCAAGCGGATCGGCCATGTTCGTGCCGGTCACTGACTGGGCACGGATCGACCAGAATGTATGCAGAGGCTCTTGAAAGCTTCGCGGTGATGAACAACGTCGCAAGCCGCGTGCGGTACGATTCGCGGTGTCGTTGATGAGGGCGTCGCCTTGGGTTCCAAACATCAAATACTGCTCTTGAGCATATCGTTGCTGTTCGGCGTAGCCGTCGGAGGGCTGTGGCCAAGCGTGATCCACATTCGCGACAACACCCGCGCCATGGCGGACGCACATAGAAAGCACGAAACGGCCCACAAAGGGTGGTCGTTCCCGGCCAAGGTGTGGTCAAACTCTGCAAGCATTGACCTGCCCCCAGAGCAGTTGATGGAGCACGCCCGACTGCGGGACTATGTGCAGGCATGCCCAGCACGCGATCCGGGCGAGTACTGCCCAAAAACCGGGACGGTCATTCCACGAGGAGGGGTCTTTCCAGAGGGTAAGCAACCGGGTGGCTTGGCGGGGTGGACCCGTCCGATCGCGCTGGAGCCCATGATCATTGGATACCTGATTGGACCCGATGCAGAGATCCGAGACCATCTCCCTCTTGAAGAGGCACCCGAACATCTTGTTGATGCCATTCTCGCCTCGGAGGACAGCAACTTTTGGGACCATTACGGCGTGGACGTTCGGGGGTTGATGCGTGCGACGGTTGCCAACGCGCGGACCAAGTCCTACGGCCAAGGCGCTTCAACGCTGCACATGCAAGTGGTTCGCTCTCTCTCCCAGAATCGGGAAGACAGCCTTCGACGAAAGCTAAAAGAAATCGCGATGGCGTTCACCCTCGATGGCTACCTCGGCAAAGAAGGTGTCCTGCAGATGTACCTTGATGTGCCTTACTTGGGCCAGTCGGGAACCTTTGCCATCTGTGGGTTTGAGGCTGCTGCTCGGCATTACTGGGGCAAGTCAGCGCGGGAATTGACCCTTGGGGAAGCGGCCACGCTCGTTGGGATTTTGCCCCGCCCCGCGTCCTGGGGCCCGGACATTGATCCGAGCATGGCAAAGATTCGCCGAGACAAGGTCCTCAAGCGGATGGAAGAGGTCATGGGGTACGACGTGAGCGCAGCCCGTGCAGAGCCGGTTGTGAACAAACTCACGCCGGTTCCACCCACCATTTTTCCGTCGTACATGCAGGCCACTCGGGCGTGGCTCGAGGCCCACCTCCCGACCCAGACGGTGTATGGGTCAGGCTTGAATGTGTACACGGCATTGGACGTGGTCGCGCAAATGCGAACTGAGGAAGTCATCGACGAAAAACTCGCCTACCTCGAGCGCCAACTTGGGCAGTCGTCGGAAGAACCCCTGCAAGCAGCCGGTGCCTTGGTCGACCCCTATACGGGTGCCATGGTTGCCGTGTATGGCGGGCGGGACTCGACATCGACCGGTTTCAATCGAGCCACTCAGGCGCGTCGTCAGGCGGGCTCAAGCTTTAAGCCGCTGGTGTATGCCTTGGCGTTTTCTCGGATGGATGGCGACGGAATGCCGCTCTACACGGCTGCAGACACCGTTCCGAATCAACGGCGGACCTTCGAAAATACCGACGGCTGGCGACCCCGCAACGTGGGGGGCAAGTACACGCCCACGGTGCCTCTCGCACAAGCCTTGGCGTCGAGTTCCAACATCGGTACGGCATCGTTGCTCGAAGAGTTGGGCGGGCCTCGACATCTCGTGGATTTCGCCGACCGGCTCGGCTTTGAAAAGCGCTGGCTTCCTGAAGAACTGGGATTGGCTCTCGGTCAAGGCGAGGTCACTCCGCTTGAGATGGCCTCATTTGCTTCTGCGGTCATCAATGGGGGGCGGAAGTCGACTGGGAGCCCTGTTCTACTCGCTCGCGATGCAGCACAGCAAATCCCAGTGGGAGCGCTGTCGCAGGAGCGACCCGTGATGTCTCCTGAGGCCGCTGCATTGACACTGGAACTGATGCGCGGCGTCGTGCTATCGGGAACCGGTGGCGCCATACGCGGGGTCAACGGTGTTGCTGGGTACACCGGGGAAGCGATCGGAAAGACCGGCACAACAGACAATGAATACGATCTCTGGTTTGTCGGGGGCACCCCTCATTACGCCAGTGCGTTGTGGGTCGGATACGATACGCCGACACGCGTGGGCGGCAGTGCCAGCGAGGTTGCGGCGCCGCTATGGGGCTGGTGGATGAACGAAGTGGCTTCGGATCTTGCACCCCGAAGCTTCGAGCGCCCCCAACTCGATTACCGTCGAATCTGCACAGTGACCGGGCTCCGGCCTCAGAAGGGAGAGGGGTGCAAGTCCATTCGCGCGCCCTTCTTGCCCGGTACTGCGCCTCGAGGCACGTCCGAGGTGTGCGACAAAGACGACCCAGAGAAGAAATTTGTGAGTTTCTGGAACCGACGGCGGCAAGACCAAACGAAACGGCGCTCGTCGGGTCCTGCCGTTACTGCACCGGCCAATCAGGCCTCGGGCAAAGCGCGATCGAGCGGCCCCTCGCCGTTTTAGGAGGTCCGATGACATCCCTTCCGTTGGGCGCATCCCCTCTCACCGTCAGTCGTGTCATTTTGGGCGCGTGGTCCTTTGGTGGGTGGTACTGGGGCGGTGCCGATGACACTGCTTCGTGCGATGCGCTTCGCGCTGCGGTCGACGCTGGGATCACGAGCATCGATACAGCCCCCGTTTACGGTTTTGGCCGGTCCGAGGAAGTGGTTGGACGGGCCATACAGGGCATTCGCGACCGCGTGCAGGTGCTGACAAAGATCGGTCTCCGCTGGGACACTGAAGAAGGCGCCCACTTCTTTGATACCGTCGATCCAGAGGGCCGAGCGTGGCGAATCACGCGGAATTTGCGTCCTGACTCTGTGCGTTGGGAAGTGGAACAGTCGTTGCGGCGGCTCGGAATCGAGCACATCGACTTGATCCAGTGTCACTGGCCCGACCCGTCCACCCCGATCGCTGACACCATGGGGGCCCTCAGGATGCTGCATGCGGAGGGAAAAGTCGGTGCGGTCGGTGTATCCAACTTCTCCACTGAACAGATGGATGAAGCCCGGACGGCGCTTGGGGATGTTCCGCTGGCATCCGACCAACCGCGCTATTCGTTGCTGCACCGCGAGGTCGAATCAACCGTTCTTCCCTACTGCCTTCGGAATGACGTGGGTGTCATTGTCTACTCGCCGATGGGGCGAGGGATTTTGACGGGCCGGGTATCGATGGACCGTTCGTTTCCGGAGGGCGATGGGCGTCGAGATGATCCGCTCTACCATCCAGAGAACCGAGCGAAGGTGTTGGGTGCGCTCGACGAAATCGCGGACATCGCCGCGAGCCACAACATTACACTGGCGAACCTTGCCGTGGCGTGGGTGCTTCACCAAGAGGGTGTGACGGCTGCGCTCGTGGGGGCCCGCACTCCAGATCAAGCGCGTGAAAACGCGAGGGCAATGGATGTTCGATTCTCAGCCGATGAACTGAGCCGACTGCGAACGGTTTTCTCGGCGGTCCGGATCAACAAACGACCGGGGTCGGGTGCATGAATCGCACCACGGTTGTTCTTCGCGCCGTGTTCTGGATCGCCATCGCGATGGTGATCACCTACCCCGCATCAATGTCTCCCCGTGAGCTTCTGATTGGTCATCCGGATGTGGATGTATGGAACCACGCGTGGGGGTTTTGGTTTGTTCCGCACCAGCTGATTTCGCTCGAGTTGCCCTTCGCAACCGATCTGATTGGCGTTCCGGAGGGAGGCGACCTTTATTTTATCGACATGATAGGGGCGCTGATCGGGACGCCAATTTCATGGGTATTCGGCCCTGCTGCGGCCTACAATGCGGTGATGATTGGGCGCATCGCCGCCGCAGGAATGGCGGGGCAGACACTGACTCAAGAAGTGCTCGGGCCGGGGCCACATACGG
>DEBL01000236.1:0-140 GCA_002348535.1 Deltaproteobacteria bacterium UBA2957
CGTTTCAATGCCCGCGAGGCGCTCCACAAGCAGGCGTTCACCCTCAAGGGATGGAACGGGAATTTCACCCAACTCCGCCCGATTGAGCTTGGCCGCAGCATCGCGACCGGCCGGGTGAAACGGGACCGTTCGGAGCCGCT
>DEBL01000236.1:471-921 GCA_002348535.1 Deltaproteobacteria bacterium UBA2957
CCACCACTGCGCTTGATCACCACCAAGTCGTTCAACATCACCTCGAATGACGGTTGCCAAGATGGTCTTCCAGAGTCGCTCCCAGTCGAGGGCTTCCGGTCGCCGAAGACTGAGCCAACCAGCACCGAGAGCCAATGCCAGCACTGCAAGTTCAACGGCTGTGTGGAGACTCACAGGTTCCCCTCGCAAAAAAACAAGGGGCAGGAACACCGTCTGCCTTGTGGTGCGGCGCAAACACGGCCCATGATGGGTTCACCGGATGTCATACGTGCTGCCTACTCCAACATCGCTACGACGACTCGACCGACGCCGTGACCCGATCATAGCGAACTGATTGACGGCGTCCAGCCCGGAGAGACGCGCAGAGGCGCGGGTGCGCAGAGTTTACCGTCGGCGCGGCCGGCTTCGCGGGTCGGGACGGACGGGTGCGGGTACGGGCACGGGCACGGG
>DEBL01000236.1:1228-27869 GCA_002348535.1 Deltaproteobacteria bacterium UBA2957
TGCGGGTACGGGCACGGGCACGGGAGCACCGGGCAGAATGTCATCCACCACCTGCCCGAGTCGGTCAGCCCACTCGGCAAGCTTGTCTCGCCACCCTCTGGTGCGTGGTTTGGTCACTTCGCGTTCCCCTCTGTGACAGTATATGCACGGATCTCCTCCCTCTGTCTTTAAGAAATCGCTGTGTTTTTTATTTACGACCACCACTTGAGAGGCGCCCTCGGAGCGATTGTGCTGCTGCATCTCATTTTGGGCTGGTGGGGCATTCGGAACATGGGCATCCACGGAGCGACGGCTGATTTCTGGATGGATGAGACACCCACATTGAGCGTCGTGGGTGAGCCATTCGTACAGAAATCCGGTCTGCTTGAAGCGTCGTGTTCGCCCCCCGTCGAGGTTCTGCATCTTGGCCAAGTCCGACTCCCCATTTGGGACACCCCTATGGTCGGTGCCATCGGAGATTGGCCCGGGCATTTGGCTGCCGCGATGGGAATGAGCCACTCGACGATCATGGCCATGCATCTTGGCCTGAGCTGTGTACTCATCGCTTTGGTTCACCGTTTTGTACGCCTGCATGGTTCGGCGATTGCCGCGAATGCTGCTGCCACGCTGTTGGCCACAGATTGGGTGTATGTGTTCCTCAGGCGTACGCTGGGTGGCACCGAAATTCTATTGTCAGCCAGCGCCTTGCTGTGCCTCTGGGCGCTCTGGAGTCGCCGGTGGGGAGGCGGACGCCATGGATTGACGGCGCTGGCCCTCGGCGCCGGAATCGGTCTCGCAACCCACATCGCATTTTCACTCACAGCCATCGCCCTCGTCACGACGGCACTCGTCATGCGGTGGGACAAGCCTGCCCTCAGGCCTCCGCTCCCTTCGCGATGGATGCCCGTCACCCTAGCACTGTTGATTCCTCTCGTGCCCCTGTTGACCGCCTTCGTGCACTACGTGGTTGTGGATATGCAGTCCATCTGCGGATCCGTCTTCGACTGGCGAAGCTCTATACGGGGCATGAATGGCAGCCTGCTCCCAACGGACTCCCGTTGGCCCATTACCGCGGCATGGCTCGGTGAAGGGCTGTCGTTTCTGCGATTGGCGTGGGGGGCCGACGCGCCGGCCTGGGTCTCACCACTCCGAACCCTCGGGTGGATTGTTCTACTCGGCGGTACGGTGGTTGCGTGGCGCGATACAGACCAAACACCGCGGTTCGCATTGGCACGATTTTGCTCGGTTTTCGTGCCGACACAGGTGCTGTTAATCGCCATCTTGGCGCCGGACCTGCACCATCTATCGGTCGCAACCCCTGCGCTGATGATCTGGGCAGGGCTGTCCACCGAGGCCATCTTTGGTTTTTTCGCTCCCCCACGGAGCCTGAGGCGAGCCATCGCGGTGTTCATTGGCTGCCTTCCTTGGGCCGTCGGAGGGAGCCTTTCGGTCGCAACCACCGACTCCACACTGGCGACGATTCACCGACCGACTGTTGCGGCCGACGCCCAACAGGCGCTTGGTGACTTGGTTTCCCAATCCGGAGCGGTGAGGGTCGTCACGGTCGCACCATCGCCGACTAAATTCTTAAGCGTGCTGGTGCCATCCGTTGAATTCCACCACCTCAACGCACCAACAGGAGGCTCGGCCACGATGTACCGTGAGATCATTCAGGCGGCCAACGGAGGACACCTATTGGTGGTAAAGCCGCTGAAATCAGCCGCGACCAACTCGCCTACGCCTCTGGTTTCGGCCCTCGAAAAGGCTGCGGATCGGGACGGTGTCGCGCTGGTGGCGGTCGATCACCTACCCGGCGGTGCCGCAACGCTCTTCGCTGTGGGTTCGCAAACGGATCAACCTTAGCGCCTTGCCAAGGCGTTCCCGAGGAGCGCGTCCAATCGCGCCACATGGCTTCTAAACGCATCCTGTTCTCCCGGTGCAATGGAACGACTCATGGTCCCGTGAATGTCGATCGGGTCCAAGACCCTCTTGCCTTTGTTGAGCTGGTAGTGCAGGTGAGGGCCTGAACTTCGACCCGTGTTGCCACTGGCACCGATCACGTCGCCAGCTCGGACGTGCTGTCCAGCACGAACATCCGTCGAGGACAGGTGCAGGTATTTGGCGAGCGTCCCGTCGGAGAACTTGATTTCGACGCAGTTTCCGTTCGAGCGTGTGTTCCAGTTTGTGCGGGTCACCCGACCCGACCGGGTTGCGAGCGTGGGGGTACCGACCGGCGTCTTAAAATCCATGCCCGCGTGTGAAGGTCGATCCTTGAGCAGCGACGTGACCACCTCGTAATCGGTAAGCGGGGACTCCTTTAAGCGTCGAGCAATCTCCGTTCCGTCCTTCATCCAATAGCTTGAGTATGTGTCCTGCTTGCGCTGATATCGATACGCAGTGAGTGTGGTTCCGAGCTTGCCGGATTTAAGGGACGCAGCGACAATCTCAACTCCGTCCGCCGTAGGCTTCCAAGCGACACGGACCCGGTCGCCTTTGCGGAGGTCTCGGCGGAGGTCAATGTCCCAATGAAACAGCCGTGAATAGACTGCGCTCAGCGCACCCCCGTGCTCGGAGTTTGCAGATGCGAATGTCCGAGCCAAGGAATGGGAGACTTCCTGGTCAAGAACTTGCCATCCAGCGGTATTGACCGCAGCGGCGGATGCCGTCTGTATTCCTTGGGCCTCATCGGGTGACATTGACGCGGGCATCACATCCACGGGAACCTTCACAGGTTGCGGCTCGCTACCGGTGGCGGGAGGCACAACATCTTGCGAGCCCACCGATGCTTTCATGTCCGACTGAGCCGGCGGAGACCGGTCGGTCACCATGTAGAGATTGAGGGACAGGGATGTGGTCAGCAGCCCTAATAGCAACCAAGGACGACCGGGTGCAGTTTGATTCATGGGGATGTCGGGGAGGGGAGAGTGGGGATGATCAACCGTCACGCTTTTCTCTATGCTTGTCAAGCACTGCTATAGAAAACACTTTAAGTTAAGGGGGAAAATTTGCCTTTAAAGTCATTATTTTGACTTTAATAAAAAATTTATAGATCGAATCAAAAAAGCCTACAGATGGTCACTTCGGGTCCGATTCATTCTGTGCGGTCTAGTGTGCTACTGGAGGAAGAACCGCAGGCAGAGAGAATGCTGAGGTACGGATTCCCGGCTGTTACCCGGGAGAGAGCTGCACCAAATTCAGCCGCCTCGGCTTCTCTTTGCCCCCTCCGGCGCCTCAGCGCCTGCGCAGCACAACCCGAGGAGCGGGGCCGGTTCGAATGGGTAGGAGAACCGGCCCCCTTTTTTGGATGACTGGGCTCCCAAAGCCGTGGTGTGCAGGCGACACGCGCCTTACAGCGGTGGTGAAGCAAGACGAGTTGGAACTCAGGACGGTCACCGGGCCCGCCGCAGGACCTCAGTGGGATTGCACTCTCCGAAATGCGATGCTGGCCATCGACCGAACACTTCGAATCCATACGGCGATGGTTGCGGAGCCGAGCGGAATCAATGGATTCGGTCGGGCCAGCGTCCAATCAACGGTCGAAGGTGCCTTCTCGAATCATTCTATCGAGCGCATCTGTGACCGATCCGTTGCCCGACAACTGGTGTTCAAACGTCCGGCTCGCTTCGGCAAATCGATCCCGATTTGGCCCAATGGGAGGCGATATCTTTCGAATCGAGAGGGCCTCTTTGAGCGAATCTTCGATCAGGTCGAAGAATTCGTCGGCATCGGCAACTGTGAGCGCTTCTGCGAGGTGACTTGTTCGGCCTTGGGACCTCAGCTTCATGTACAAAAATAGCTCGACGGGCAAATCATCCGACTGGCCAATCCGGCTCAACGCCGATCGGCGAACCATTGCCCCAGACTGCCAAAGAGGGGTTGGTGCCTCATCTGCTTTGTCGGGGTCCGCCTCGGCTGTCAATCGTCCGTGCTCATCGACCAGCACCAGATTGCACGTCAGCAAGTCGATGCCGGGATTGATTGCCAAGGCAGTCCGCTGACGAGACAACCGATTGGGAAGCATGCGAACACCCGGAATGGCGAGCGCGATCAGCGCCGCACTCGTGTGCTTCAACCCGATCCGATACGCATCGCCAAGAGAGCACTCTGGACCGATCTTTGCCACGACCGCATCAGCAACCTGCCCGATTCCACTTGTCGTGCGGTCCAACACCACGACCTGCGCGGAGGCATTGCGCTGACGCTTTATATCCGCGAGATTGACGGCAAGCTGTCGCCAATTCGAATCATCGATGGGAATGAACACAGCAACAGAAGTGGTCGGATCGGTAGCCATAGCATCACCGCATCGGCCAACGAACGCGAACCTTTAGGGCATTTTACGTACCGACTGCTCGACCCATGAAAGATAGTCTGCATGCCCGGCGTCTGTATGCACCACAAGCACCTCAGGGCACTCGTAGGGATGCAACTCCACCAAGCGCTCACGAAGCCGATCCGATCCGGTACGGGTGGTCTTGAAGATCACCATCGATTCTGCTTCGTCGTGCACCTTGCCCTGCCACCGATAGATGCTCCGCACGCTTGGCAGAATGTTTCCACATGCTGCCAATTCCTCTTTCACCACACTGGTTGTAAGTCGCGTGGCAGTCTCTTGATCGGGGGCCGTCACAAAGACCATGGATACCGATGTCATCTCTCCTCCTGCAGTTCTGTTGTGACTTCGGGCATAATCCAGCAGAGGAGAATTCGTGAATCGCACTCACCCGTTACTGTTGGTCGCGATCGTTGCCGTGGCATGCACAAAGGTGCAACGACCGGACGGCAACGGCGGCCCAACGCAATACTGCGACAGCACGGTACGCATCGAATTTCCCGATGGCGGCTGGACCGAGTACAACGGCTGCCATGAGGTGATGCTGGATGCTACTTACGAATTCGATCCCGACGACCCTCCGTCGATTCGCAGCTTCAAGATTCAACTCACAGGGGCCAACGATCCGGGCTTCGAGTGCTGGATGGTGGTGACCAGCTACGGCATTTGCGGGCCCGGATTTTACGGCGTTGGGCCAAGCGAGAGTACCCTCGTCGAGATGGCAACCTACGACTGCGATTATGTTCCGGACGCCTATGAGGGACGGTACACCAGCACCGATGGGCAGATGCGAATTGAGACCGTCTACGCCGGCGATGAGACCGGTGACTTTACCGGCGATCCCTTATTCAGTGAATTCGAAGCCAGCATCGAGGCCAAGACACAAGAGGGCCTCAATGTGATCATCGCATTCGATATCGGCGCGTACCTTCGCGGCGATGATGGCGAAGAAAACGAGTGCCTGTTCGCAGACTGAATCAGGCGTTTCGCTTCGACCCGCCCCGGCACTGGGGCGACTGCGCCGCCGTACCACCGGTCGCAGCGTGCTGCGAAACTGACATGGTTTTGAGCGCGAGCGCATGAATGCTGTCGGCCATCTCGTTCTTGAGCGCTCGATAGACGGCTTGGTGCTGTGCCACCATCCTCATCCCCTCGAAAGCATCCGAGACGACAAAAACATTGAAATGCGACTCCGCGCCGCGTGGCACATTGTGCATGTGCGACTCATCCACAACTTCAAGCACAGTGGGATGAAAGGCTTCGGTCAACTGGGTGTGAATGCGTTCGGCCATCGTCATGACGGCATCGTAACCCGTCGAGGCAATAAAAAGGTCGGGGACGCTGAAATCAGCGTCCCCGACACCCAACCCAAATGAACAGGTTTAAACCTGTCTCCTCCAAAACAGAGGAGGTCAGCGGAACACCCGCTGTACTCGACGCCAATGTAGGCACGAACCGTCGAAGAAAAGGGGGGGTGCATCTTGTGTCACGGGCTCGTCACAAAATGGTCTGCTGTCACGGAGTCGTCACCCACAACCTGCGCGCGGGTAGTACATTGAACTCCCAAAGCGGCCACACCAGTATAAAGAGACTGTGAGCCCGTTCTGCCGAAGGAATCCCCATGAGACACATCTCCCCCATGTTTCCCCTCTTGTTTGCTGCAGTTGGCTGCTACAAAGGCGCGCCATCGGATCCAACCACCGGCGTGTTCGATGGCGACCAGCAACAAGCGAGCCCGGGCTCCGAAGAATGGGCGGACGATGACATCACATGCTCCACAAACGCCGACTGCTTCGCCGGAGAGGCCTGCCTGAACGACGTGTGTCAGCCATCGCAGTGTGAAGGTGGATTGGCTTCATCGACTGCACCGATGGGAGAGACCTTTACCTTCTTCAGCGACGATGAACTCGGCGTAGCCGATGCCAGCAGCTACGAAGGTGCCTTCTGGATCGATACGTATTCGCCCGACGGTACCTCGCCGGACTACGACGGGTCCACCAATGTCTCCAACACCAAACTTGTGGATCTGAGCGGCGGCCGCTTCACGAAAGACCAAACCGCAGAATTTGTGCTTGCGATCGAGGGCCGGAGTTCCATCGGTTTCGCAGACTCGGGCGACACCGACTGGGTCAGTGTCTCCTTCCAGCCGGCGGCCATCGATGCGGGAGACACCGACGGTGATGGGCTCGATGAGGTCGTGGTCGTCTCCGAAGATGGCGAGCTCAAGACGTGCCACATGGAAGCGGGCGCGTGCGACCGCTGGACCTTCAACACCGAATCGGACGACCTGACCATCATCGATGTCGCGGCGGGCGATGTGGACGGCGATGCGGTGGCCGAGGTGGCAATGCTCATCGAAGTGGGCCGAGATCAGATCATCTACGTTCTCAATCAAGACCACGAAGGCAAAGATCAGCCCCCTGCCTACCAGACCGCAGTTGAAGACATGATCCGTCTTGACCTGGGCGACCTCGACGGCGACCGGTCCGCGGAGATTGTCGGGTTGAAGAACATCAATAACATTCCCATGTGGGGAGAAGAGGACGCCCTCACCGTGTTCAATGTGGCAGCAGCGGCAACCAACGACCTGACCGAACCGGGGACACTCACGGTCTTGACCGAGTTCACCACAACTGGACTCGAGGATCTTCAGGACCTCGAACTGTCGGACACAGACGCTGACGCCTTCGCTGAGATCTTTGCAATCGATCAAACCGGTCTCGTGGCGAGCTACGACATGGACTCAGCCACCTTGTACGAGCGATACAACCGGCGACTTTCGGCCAACTCAGATCCCCATCGCGTGGCGCTGGCCGACACCGATGGCGACTCCCCAAGCGCGACCTTGATGGATGGCCCAACACTCGCCAAGGGGGCCCCCATTCCCGCAGCGATGATTCTCATGCCTCCCTACGACATCGACAACTCGGCATCCGCATCCAGTTCGTTCTACGGCTCCTTCGAGAACACCTCAGAGTTCTTCGCCGACACCATCTCTCTCGGAATGCGGGTCGATGTCGGTGTGAAGGCAGAGTTTCTTGACATGTTCGGCGCCAACTTCTCGCAGAATGTGGGATGGCGCGTGAGCCAATCGCTGGGTGAAGGCTACCGGATCAGTGTCGGGGAACGATTCGGCATGAGCGCCAACCCCGAAATGTACGGTCCCTACCATGGTGCCGTGGTGCTCTACTGGGGATGTTTCGACACCTACACCTACGAGGTCAACGATCCAGAAGACCAAGCTGGAACCATGGACGGTGAGACGTTCGTGCTCTCGGTACCGGTCGGCGGCTCAACCAGCGTGTGGTCTCTCGCACGCTACAACGCGCTTGCCGAAGCCGTCGGTTCTCTGCCCGTGCTTGAAGTTCCGTACGCTGTAGGCGACGTGGATGACTACCCGAGCTACCCCGAGCGCATTGATGGCAGCCCCATCCCCGATGAGGATCTCGTGTTTTCCGAGATCCGCTGGTATACCGCTCCCGACGTGGGAAGCATCAGCTACCGGCGTTCACTCTCCGAGGAGTCCTCGTACCGCGAATCTTGGGACACAAGCATGGGCTCAAGCGCCAGCGTGAATGCTGCCGGCGTTACCATGGGCATGGGTATTGACTACGGATGGGGCCAAATGTACATGCTCCGCATGGGGTCAGGTGCCATCTTCTCTGGTCGGGTCACTGCGGTGCCCGACAACCCAAACACACCAGAGGATGAGTACGAAATGTACACCTTCCGCTTCGCTCCGGCTGTGTACCGGCACTGGTACACGAACGCCAACGGCGACGATGCCGCGCTGTATGTCATGACCTACGCAGCCGAGCGATAGTCCAGCATGCGGTACGCACTCATTAGTGCCACGTTCTGTGCATCATTGGGGTGCAAGTCCGGCACATTAGAGTCGGGCGAATGGGGTACGCTGCGATACTTCGGCGAGTTGGCCGGTGTGCCCGATGCTCGCCTCGACCCGACTGACACCGACCTACCGCTCGAACTCATCCCTCCGACATCGGACCGGGATGGGAATGTTTATGTGATTTACGAGGATGTGAACGGCAACAGCATCGTCTACGTGGGTCAGGCACTGAGTGGGTGGTCCAAGGGTTGTCCAGCGGGGGAAGAGCCCCTGCCGCACGCCACCGCCGATCAAGCTCAGGTGCACGGCTTCTTGGGCACCAGCCAGTCGATGGCGTGGTACTGGACCGGCGATGCACTGGCTCAGGTGAATGGCAACACGGGCGAGTGCAAACAAATTCTCGATAAGGACCCGCTTACGGTGACCGACCTTCGCGTTGTAGCAGCGGTACCGTACGTGCACGAAACCCCGGCTCGTCGAACCCTGACCGCTTGGGTGCAAGGCGTCAACGACGCCTTCAACCGCGCGCCACCGTACCAAGTTGTGGTGGACTTAGACCTTCGCCGCTACGTCGCCTACAACAGCTTCGAGCCCACGGATGCTACCTGCATCGACGTCCTCGGTGTGGGTGGAAATGAGGCCGACCAAGAAGGCGCCATTGTGGTCGCCTACAACCACAATGGCTCACGCAAAGTTGAGGCCCGCATCATCGATGCTCAGGGCGACACGACTGCGGTCGCGCCGCTGGTGATGAGCGACTCTGAGTTCTATGCCTGTCCAGATCCCGCAACCAGCACGCCAGAGCCGCATGTCATCGGGCAGCTTCAGTCCAACGACGACGGCATCTACGCAGGCTTGCTGTCGAATGGCCAGATGCTGGCATTCAACGAAGACGGCGGATCGAGCCGCACATTGCCAAACTTTGATGCCAAAGGCGTGCTGAAGCACGATGGTGACATCTGGATTACAGGAACAGCGGAAGATCGGCCGGTTCTTGGAAAGGTCCAATCCACCGGTTCCGTCGAGACGGTGATTCGCTGGGAATCCAGTGAACGTGCAGCTCAAGGCTTGCAAGGCGAGGTCACAGTCCTCGACCAGCGATACCAGCCGGCCGAGCCGATCGCATGGGAGAGTCCCGTTACCGCAATGGGAGAGTGGCCGTTTATTAGTCCCTACCCAATCGATGAATATGCCATCGACACCACCGGATGGTTGGTCGCTGGACCGAGCTTCGAATCCACCCTGACCCGGACTGCGGTCGCCTTCGGGCCCGTGGGCATATCGGTGCCCTGATGATGAACTTCATTGGATTTTTGCTGGCGAGCGTGTGCAGTGACGCATCCGCAGAAACCAAATCTGCTTTGGTCCGCACCCACGGGTACGTCAGTCCACGATTTCAAGCCGTATTTCGCCCCGAAGCTCGCCCCGTCGACCGGCAACGAATTGGCGTGAGCAAATCAAAGGCCGGCCTCATTTTTGCCGGCACCGTGGTTCCGGACTGGAAGTTCAACGTGCACTTCGTGGTGGGTTCTGATCCCGTGATGGCGCTGACATCGGCCACCGCCGTCGATGAGAACAATGATGGTGAGACGGATGCCATTTCCGGTGGATACGCACCCGTAGTCCAGAACATGGTTGTCGAGTCGGTCGTGGAGTACGCGCCGGTGGATGGATTTCGGGCCAAGTTTGGTCGAATGAGAATTCCCTTCACGACCCAAGCCCAAAGCGCGAACAAAGACCTCATGTTTCCTGAGCGTGCCGGACCCAACGAGGCGTTTCTCAGCGGTTCCGACATGGGCGCATTGACCCAGTTCAACGTTCTTGACGGGCGCATAAAAGCCTCGGCCGGCGTCTTCAACGGGACCAGCACGAATGTGTTCAATTCAAACCGACAAGGCGTGATGTACACCGGGCGCATCGATCTGAACCCGCTGGGTGATTTTGGCTTTTCGGAAACCGGTGAGTGGGCGGGACCCCTGCTCTTCGGCATCGGATCCGGCATCATTCACAACCCTTATGTTGCACACGACTCGGCCGGGTATCCAACCGTCTCCGTCCGCGACACCCGCCTCAGTGTGTCCGCTCGAGTATCCATCTATGGATTGTACGTTGTGGGCGAGTACCTGAATCGAGAAATGTTGGACAGCATGTCATCGCGGCCTGAGTGGGGTTCTGGTTGGTATGGCCAAGCAGGGTGGCACCTACCCCGTGGGATCGAACCCATGTTTCGCATAGGCGAATCCACCATCGATGAATCCTTTGATCCCCAGCGAACCAAGTGGCTCGACTCGGGTGTGAACATCTACCCCGCCGCACGGCGGGCGAAGCGCGCCGACCAAGTCAAAATCACTGTTCACTACCTAAACGAGCACCGTGTTGATGAGGGGGAGAAGGCCCAAGGCGTCAGCACACAGGTGCAGGTCAGCTGGTAGCCACCGTTGGGTTCAGTTCGTGCTTGCCGACTGACTGGATTGCGTCCCAATCGTTCGATCAGCTTTGGTGGTGCCCATGACGCGGACACCGTCGAAGTTTGACTTCGTCTGAGTTCGGCACTCCGAACTCGCATCACCATCGATCACTCTGTACGTGCGATCACCCGTGAGGTCTTTTCCAGACAACGTGGCTGCAATCGTGTCATCCCACGAGCCGTATGTCGAGGATGTCTGCTCGCCATAGGTAGCGGTAACCTCAAAGGTTTTTCCGTCCCATGTTCCAACATACTCCTGTGCGCCGTTGGTCAACACAAGCGCCCCACCCGAGGTGGTGTAGATGTCGATCCACTCGTAGTCATCCCCTCGATACTGAATATCGCTCCCTTCGGTCTCGCACGAACTCTGTGTGTCGACACTGGCGAGGTCCCACTGAAACAACCACGTTCCATCAAACGGGCTGTGGCATGCCGATGACCCAATGCAAACGAGGGGCAAGAGAGCCCAGCTTTTTGACTGCATGAAAAAAACCTCCGAGGCGGGCATGGTAGCCCAAACTTCTGATCCGTCGATGCTGGATTGGTCAAGAAGTGGTAGCGTTTCGACCCGGACGTAAAAAAGTCAGGGTTAAACACGGGACTCCAGATGCAGCTCTACACTAAAATTCTGATTGGCATGCTCGTCGGCGTGGTCTTGGGACTCTTAATTGGACCCAACTCTTCGATTCTGCCCCAAGACTCCGTGCACCTGGCATCGAGCGTTCAGGTCTACGATGCCCCCAACGGCAAGCCGAGTCCATCGTTGAATGGATTCAAGACCGCTTCGATCGTCTCCGAGCGGCCCGACTGGATCGAAGTCAGCTTTCAATTCAGTTCTGCTGACCTCATGCGCATCAAGACTGCCGGCGTGACGCTGACCAATTCCAATGGCCAGCCGGTTTCGCCCGGAGATGAACTGTCCGGCTGGGTTGCAGACACCCAACCGCAGGTGCGCAGGTACGCGGGCATTGGGCAAACACTCGTTGAATCCACGGTGTGGATCGGTCAACTGTTCCTCGCCATGATCAAGATGGTGGTTGTTCCGCTCGTGTTTTTCTCCCTCGTCGTCGGCATCGCATCGCTGGGTGATGTCCGAAAGCTTGGCCGAATGGGTGGACGGACCCTTGGATTCTTCATGATGACGACCGTGATGGCGCTCAGCATCGGCGTGGGTCTCGCCAACCTCATCAAACCGGGAACCATGCTGTCCGATGCCGATCGAGACACCCTGCTGGCCAGCTATTCCGATGGCGCCAGCAACAGCGTGGCCAACGCCGCTGAAGCGCCGTCCTTCGCCGACCAGATTGTCGGGATCGTACCGAGCAACCCCATTGGTGCACTTGCCGGTGGTGACATGCTGCAAGTCATCTTCTTTGCAATGATGCTCGGCATCGCCCTCACGTTCTTGAAGGATGACCGCGCAGACCTCGTGGTGGATGTGTTTGACCGGCTGAATGACGCCATGGTCATGCTCGTTCACATCGCAATGAAGTTGGCACCTGTGGGCGTGGGCGCCCTTCTCTTTAAGGTGGTCGGCAATACAGGCCTCAGTGTGCTGATGGCGCTCGGGGTCTATGCCGTGGTCGTGCTGTCTGGACTCCTCGCTCACATGTTCATCACCTATGGATTGACCGTCCGGATTGCGACATCGCTGTCCTTTCTGGCCTTCCTTGGCGCGATCAAAGAAGCCCTCGTGATGGCGTTTTCAACATCGAGTTCATCGGCCACACTTCCGGTCACCAAAGGATGCTGTGAAGACAACCTCAACGTCAGTGCCGAGACCACATCCTTTGTGCTGCCGCTCGGCGCCACCGTCAACATGGACGGCACCGCGCTGTATCAAGGCGTTGCCGCCATATTCATCGCGCAAATCTACGGCATGGACCTGTCGATGGCTGACCAGGTGACCATCGTTGTATCGGCCACACTCGCGAGCGTTGGTGCCGCCGGTGTTCCCGGTGCCGGGATGATTACCCTTGCCATGGTGCTGACCGCAATCGGCGTGCCCACCGAAGGACTCGCACTGATCTTGGGTGTAGACCGGATTCTCGATATGTTCCGGACCGCAACCAATGTGGTCGGCGACAGCACCGCAACGGTTTTGATGGCCTCGCTCGAGGGTGAGAAACTCCGAATCATGTCGGATGCTGAGGATGCAGACAACCCAAATAAAGGCTTCGAGGGGCGACTCGACCACGGCCAGCAATCCGTCGATGCAGATTAGCAAGATGACCAGCTTTCAACCGATTGAGGTGCAGTTCCGTGTCGGGTAAACGCGAACCTTGGCTACGCAGATTGGCGTCTTGGCCCAACGGCATGTTGGGGCCGCAGTACCGACGGGACCCGCTGTTCTTACTTCGTGTCAAAGTCGCGATCTTCTGGGCCTTTCCCGGTTCATTGGTTGCGACCATATTCATGGCCTACTCGGCGCTTCACAGCGATGATGACTGGATAATTTTTGGCCCGTTCATCGTCGCTCAAATCATGATCACCGCCTCGGCGTTTCTGCTGTTCAAACATCAGTATGCACGCTTTGCTCTCAGCTTGTTGGGGCTGATTGCCACGTTGATGATCCTCGGTGCCACCTTCGTCGCCGGCGGCATATCGTCCATGACGGCGCCATGGCTCACGGTCATGCCGTTGGTGGTCGCACTCTTTGTGGGTCACCGAGCGGCCATACTCACCACCGTGGTCAGCGCAGCAGCCCTGCTCGGAATGGGAATTTTGGAAATGGAGGGCTACCAATTCCCACGCGAAGGCACCACGCCCATTCAACTCGACATTGGAGTCGTGGTTTGGGCGGTTCTTGTCTCTGGAGCCGTCTCTGCATCAATCGAAAATCGCCTATCGAGCGCGATCACCTCGTACGGGGCCGAACTCGACCGCCGCAAAAAAGTGGAACAGAATCTGCGGCATGCTCAACAGCGCCTCCGCGGTGCGATCAGCGAAGCGGAGTCTGGGTCGCATGCAAAAGGATCCTTCCTTGCTCAGGTCAGTCATGAGATCCGCAACCCGCTCACCGCCATCATGGGCGCAATCGATCTGCTGGAGTTGCCGTCCGATGAGGAGACCAAAGCCGCGCGAATTGACATGCTTCGACGCTCTGCGGATGCCCTGATGGAACTGGTCGATGATGTCTTGGACTATTCGAAAATCGAAGCTGGGCGACTCGACATCAATCCCACCCAAATCAACCCTTGGACCATCATCGATGACATCGAACGAACGTACCGACCGCAAGCGGTTGAGCAAGGCCTCGAGTTGCTTCTGGAGCTCGATCCTCAGCTTCCTGAAACCGTGCACATGGATTCGCTCCGGGTCCGGCAGGTTCTGACCAATCTCATGAGCAACGCACTCAAATTCACCCGCGAGGGTTCCATCATCATCGAAGTGTGGACGGTCCAGCTCAGCGATGGCAAACCCGGGCTCACGTTCGGTATCGAAGACACGGGAATCGGAATCCCGGAGACAGCTCACTCGGCGATCTTCGAACCGTATGTGCAAGCCGAGCGAAGCATCACCGAACAATACGGGGGAACCGGCTTAGGCCTTCCCATTTGCTCACGACTGGTGAACCTGATGGGCGGCCAGTTCGGTTTCGAGTCGGAAGTCGGTGAGGGCACTCGATTCTGGTTCACCTTACCCATTGAGATGTCTCAAGAAGGCGCCAGCGCCCAACCACCTGTGCATTCTCGACCCATCGGATGCTCCCATATTTTGGTGGTTGAAGACGACCCGCTGAACCGTCAGGTTGTGGGTGAACTGCTCGAGTCTCTTGGACATCGGGTGACCCTCGCAAATGGTGGAGTACAGGGCGTTGAAAAATACGCACTCGAACAGCCCGACCTTGTTCTCATGGACATCCAAATGGCAGACATGAATGGAATCGATGCTTCGAAAAAGATCCGCCTTTGGGAAACCAAAAACAAAGCGCTCCGGGTGCCCATCCTTGCCATGACGGCCGACATCGAAGTCCACAGGGTGGCGCGGTACGGCGAGGCCGGTATGAATGATGTGCTCGGGAAGCCCGTCAACCGAGACAAACTCGAAGAGGCCGTGAAAGGCTGGGCGGTTCAACACACCATCGCGTCCATCGCAAATCCGTGACGTGTTCGATTCGCATTGCCATCTCGACCGCATCCCGCACCGACCCGACGCCGCATTGGCGCGTGCGCGGACTGCGGGAGTCAAGCAGTTCTTGATTGCGGGTGTTGAGCCCGCGCAGTGGCGCAGCGCTTTACTGTGGGCACAGCCGGGAGTGTTCCTGAGTTTCGGACTTCATCCTTGGTGGGTGTCCGAACACCCAATGGATGTCGAGGAGGCCACCGCCAATCTCGAGCTTTTTCTTGCAGAGCATCGCCCGCAGACACACGCCATCGGCGAAACCGGACTGGATTTCCGTCGTGCAACTGGTTCCACCATTCAAGATGCTCAGCGGTGTTCGTTCGAGCGGCACATTGCCGCAGCTCGCCGGTTGGAGCTTCCCATCGTGTTGCACGTTGTGAACGCGCATACCGAAGCGTTGCGGATGCTTCGAAGCTGTGAACTGCCCGCAAAGCGCGGTGTCGTCCACAGCTTTTCTGGCAGCGCGGAGACAGCGGCGGAGTACAACCGTCTCGGATTCAGAATTTCGTTCAGCGGGGCAATCACACACCCAAAACGCCACAAACTCCATCGCGCAGCGGCAAGCGTCCCTGACGATATGATGTTGGTCGAGACCGATTCACCCGACCAAACCCCATGGGAACGGCATCCAGCCCCCAACGAGCCTGCTTTCTTGATAGACGTGATTTCAAGGATGGCAATCCTCAGGGACCAATCACCCGAAGAGATCGCCCGAATTACCACTGAGAATGCCCTCCGGCTGTTTGAATGCGATGAACGAAGAGAATTACAGACTGCACCGACGATTTGATCGCATTGGGCGCTTGGTTGGCGACCGAGCCATGAGCCGGCTATTCAACGCGCGGGTGACTGTGGTGGGGCTGGGTGGCGTCGGGTCTTTCGCTGCGGAGGCGCTCGCGCGGAGCGGTGTTGGGCACCTCACGTTGGTTGACTTCGACCTTGTTTGTGTCACAAATGCCAATCGACAGCTTCAGGCCATGCGAGGCACCGTCGGAAAACCAAAGGCAACCGTTCTCGCCGAACGCCTAAGACTGATCAACCCCAACGCCACCATCAAGGCTGTTCCTCTGTTTTATGAGGCGCGCTTGGCGGACAAGCTGCTCCCACCGACCACCGACTTTGTGGTCGACGCAATCGATAATATCACCGCAAAGTGCCACCTCCTCGCCACCTGCCGAGAACGGGGAATTCCCATCGTATGTTCCACCGGTGCAAGTGGCCGCTGGGATCCGACCGCCATTCAGGTGGCAGACCTCGCAGACACCCATGGAGACGCCCTCGGAAAGACCGTTCGGAAGTTCCTGCGTCAACAGTATGGTTTTCCCCGCAAGGGGGCCTTTGGCATTCCAGCTGTCTTCTCCACAGAGCCTCAGATTCAGCCCGTCGAACTGCGCTACGACGGCGGCAACGGCTTCCGGTGTGTCTGCCCAAGCAGCGACAACGACGTCCACACCTGCGAAGATCGCAACGTGATCTGGGGCACTGCAGGATTTGTCACCGGTTCCTTCGGGATGACGGCAGCCAGCGTGGTCGTGCGTCAGTTGGTCGAGAGCAGCCGATGAAGCCCACGCGCCACGCCGGCGGTGAAACGGAGTTGGTCTCCCTCGACCCGGATCATCCGGGATTTCGAGATGAAGTTTATCGAAACCGACGCAATGAGATCGCTGAAATTGCGCTTAAATACCGCAGTGGCGAACCGGTTCCGTTGGCTCCATATGCCGACGAGGAGCATGCTGTGTGGCACGCTGTTTGGACGGCCTTGCAGCCGCTGCACCAGAAACGGGTGGCCACGGAGATTTTGGAGCTTCAGCAGTTTCTGCCCCTTGGTTATGCCCGAATTCCCCAGCTTCGCGAACTCAACAAACAACTGCAGGCGGCGGCTGGTTTTCGCATGGAACCCGTTGCTGGACTGGTCACCGCTCGGACCTTTATGCGGTATTTGGGACAGCGAGTGTTCCTGTCGACGCAATACATTCGTCACCACAGCCACCCGTTCTACACACCCGAGCCGGACGTTGTTCACGAACTCATCGGTCACGCTGCAACCTTGGTGCACCCCGGCATTGCAGAGGTAAACCGGTTGTTGGGCGTCGCTGCCGAAGTGGCCAATGCACGGGAGATGGAACGCATTGGCAATGTCTATTGGTACACAATGGAATTTGGTCTGGTAGAGCAAGCGGGTGCACCCAAAGCCTATGGCGCTGGGCTACTGAGTTCGGTCGGGGAGTTGGCGGAGTTTGAAGCACGCTCGACACTCCACCCTTGGGATCTGACCACCATTGCTTCCACCGCATTTGACCCCACCACCTACCAAACCGACCTGTTTGTCGCGCCATCATTCACGACGATGCTGGTGGATGTCTCTCGGTGGGTCCGAAATGGCGACTGGCGAGACTGAACAGCTCGCGCATACCCACCGCTGCAAGGAGACAGACCGGGACCACAACGGCCATTGTGTGCTGGGGCCAGCGCGTACCCCAGACCATCATGAACGCCATTGGAACCGCCCACCAAGCCGCAACAAACCGAACCCAAGGAGTGGCGCTCTTCATGCCCAGCCCAAGCGCAGCCAACGCCAACCACAGCCCATCAATGGAGTAGGGAAATGCCGTCGGGTGCCACTGGGATGGACCACCTCCACCAAGATGCAACCAAGGGGTCCACCAAGAACTCGGTGGCGCATCCGAAGCTGCATACGATGCATGCAAATTGGTCATTTCTGCGATTCGGTCCAGAGGCCCACTCCACAGGCTGGGGTCCAACACCCAGAAACACAAGGCCGTCAACAGCACGAATCGAACCCGCGCAGACCATGCTGGAATGGCCACTAAGAGTACCAATCCTGGGACTCCATGCAGCCATTTTCCAGCGCAGGCCGCTGCCCAGCATGCGGCCACGAGCAGACCCGCGCCAGTCTCCATTCGTTCACGATGCCGCCACCCAACCAGCATGGCCACAGACATCCAGACCAGCGGCAGGCTCTCAAGATAGACTTGGACGCTGTATTTTGCATGGATCGTGTGGGTTGCAAGGACAATGCCCGCAACCGGATGGGCCCATGCAACGATCCCAATCAGCAACAGTCCGCCCACCAAGGAAACGGATCGCAAAACCGCCAGCCGTTCCACAAGGCTTGGGTCCGGCCCTGCGGCTGCCAAGGCGACCCCATAGACGATCTTCACGAGTGCCGGATGTTCTCGATTCACCGTAGGCTGTACAACCTGTTTCCAATCCGATGCATGAATTGCCTCCGCCGCCTCCGTGGCCGCCTCCATGTAAATCGGCTCATCCCAGTCGATCGGCAGACTCGTGATGGCAGGAATACGAACCAATAGCGCTGCGAATACAGCAACCATGACCCAGCGGATTTTCAGCGCATCCACAACGTCGCTCCGTCCATCGCAAATATGGAGAGAGGTTCGGAAAACTGACCGTACTCCTCAATGCGTTTCGATGCGGAGGCCCGTTCCGCCCCGATGGCCCTCAGCCATCTACGACTTGAGGCATCGAAGTCTCCCTCGGCAATGGCAATGGCTGCCGATGCACGTTGTCCGACATCTCGAAGACGTTCAACTGACATCCGATGACTGCGGGTCGCCGCGTTCGAGTCCAGTTCTGGCACCCACCCGAATCGCCCCATCTCCAACCCGCGAGCGACGGACCGATCTGCTTCCACAGCGAGGGCCAACTGAACGGTAATCATCGGTGCATCCGTTCGACTGTTCTCATCGACCCATCGACCCAATTGCATGGTCTGGCGCACCGTCGATACGCCCTCATCCACTTGAATGAACGGGCGGGAAAACAGCGCAGCTGCACCCCCCAATGCGATCAATCCGATTGCCGATCGCCTGCCATTGAGTGCTGCAGCCCACCGGTCGGCGGCGGCAAGGGCGATGACCGGGGTCGCCGCCACCAAATGCTCAATATGCAACGCGGCTGGCAGCCCATGAACCAAAACCGCCCCCAGCGACGCGAGGCCAATGCCCGGCAGACGGTGAGAACGTGGACCTGGCAGCCATGCCATCACCGCAATGCACCACACGAGGGTCACATTGGCTATCCAGCCCAAGCGAGCCGCTACGGTGCCACCGTCGGCGAGATGAAAACCAAGCAACTGCTCGTACAGGGTGCTCGGATCCACAGTCAGGACCGGATGCATTGCCAACGCAAACCCCACCAGCAGACCCGCACCGGCCAGTGCCTTCAACGGATGAGCCAGCGCCAGAATGAGAGCGGGCACGAGGATGGTCAACCGCGTTCCGGCACCGATTCCCATGAGCGCAAACCCAATCACAGTCCGCATACTGCTGCGCTGGCCGCCGGTCACAACCAACAATCCACCGCCCAACAGCAGCACAGTCAAGCCGTAGGGGCGGGCCAGCACCCCGTGGTTCAATACAAGCGGGTGAAGACCCATACCGATGGCCACTATGGCGGCCCCTCGCTGGCCATACAGTCGACTGGCGGCAAGAATCGTGGCTCCGGTTCCTGCACACAAAAACACCCACGAAACCCAACGCGCAGCAAGAATAGCCCCCGCACCAGCCTCCACAGTTCCCGACATGACCAAAGGAAACACGGGCACCTGAACCAATGCAAAATCACGATATGGCTCGAAACCCAACGCGATCTGTCGGGCTGCATACAGGTACCAACCTTCATCGGCATTGAGCATTCCACGCTCAACAAACCACATTGCAAGACCGATATGGGCGAAAAACGCCACGGTAATCAATCGGATCCATCGTTGATTCCGGTCTTCATGCATAGAGCATGCTAATTCTTCAACATGACTCGGACCGAAATTGGCGTGATCGCACACAACGAAGCGGGCAACTTGGGCCGATTGATCCGGCGCCTAATCGACGAGCCAGGGGACCACCGCGTGTGCATTGTCAGCAGCGGAAGCACGGACGGGACCGACGAGATTGCCCAAGAATGGGCGCGACGGGATGATCGGATACGCGCGGTGATCGAGCCCGAACGCAGAGGCAAAGCCCGTGCCATCAATCGGTTTCTTGCCGATGTTGCTCCAACCACAACACAAATTGTGCTGGTAAGTGGCGATGTGCTTCCTGAACACGGGGCCCTTGGGCGCCTATTGGAGCCGCTGGCGGAGCCCGATGTTTGCATGACTGGAGCTCGGCCGTGCCCCGACAACTCGAAGGGCAGCCTCATCGGATTAGTGGTCCACTTTCAGTGGGACCTCCTTGACTCGATTTCTCGCCAGCGACCCAAACTGGGTGAGATGGTGGCCCTGAAGGCGCCCGTCCTCCCGATAAACCCTGACTCAATCGTGGACGAGGCCGCATTGGAAGCCCAACTGACCCGCACCGGCAGTCGGCTGGCCTACGTCGCCGGTGCCCGCGTACAGAACCGGGGTCCGTCTACTTGGTCTGATTTAGTGGCGCAGCGGGAACGGATCCGCATTGGGCATCGCCAGCTGCAAGCGGCGACCGGGTACCGAGTCACCACACACCGCTTGCTTGACCTCGTGCTGCCCACAATTCGCTTTCTATTTCGGCACCCCTGGAAAACGCCCATCGCTCTGGCTGCAGCCTGTGTGGAGGTATGGGCCCGCGTTCAAGCTTCTCGATCGAAGGAACAACCCAGCGTATGGCCAAAACTTGAGAGCACCCGAATTCGGCTGGGGACCGATGGTCTGCGTGCACCGGGTGCACGCGGAAGTTTTTTCCGTTAAAATGACGGACACAGAGCCGATTGACCCCCGAGCACGACCCCAAACAAGACCCGCGAAGTTGGGCGACCTTCCCTCGCCCAAGAGTGAATAAACTGGGTCACATTGGTGTATAAAAGATAACTGCCCGTCGAATGGGCGACTTCCGCGCAGACTTCACCACAACAATGACCGCACCGTTTCCATCGATGACCATCTCAGCCTCGGGTGTCACTCCGAAGGGTTCTTTTGCTGCGGCACAAGCAACCTTCCTTCGTCCAGACCCTGCCTGCGTCGACGAACTCGTGGCCCTACTCCGAGCCAACAATGTGGGGCTTGTTGCCCATTTCTACATGGATGTTGAACTGCAAGGTGTGCTCACCGCCGCCATGAAATCGTGGCCCCACATCCACATCTCCGATTCACTGGTTATGGCAGACCGAGCCGTTTCAATGGCGGAGGAGGGCATCGATGCCATCGCCGTCCTCGGCGTCGACTTCATGAGCGAAAATGTTCGGGCAGTCATGGACGCCGCCGGTCATGGTGCGGTACCGGTCTACCGAGTGGACGAACGAGACATCGGCTGTTCCCTCGCGGCCTCAGCCGAAGCCCGCGCCTATGGCGCGTGGCTCCGAAAAGCAGCCGATACACCGCGTTCGCTGCATGTCATTTACATCAACACGGGGCTCGACGTGAAAGGACGTGCCCACGCTGCCGTGCCGACCATCACCTGTACGTCGTCGAATGTAGTGCAGACTGTGCTGCAGGCTGCCGCCCAAATTCCTGATTTGTCGGTGTGGTACGGCCCCGACACCTACATGGGCGACAACCTCCGATCGCTCTTTTCTCGACTCGCGAATGCAACAGACCGAGAAGTAAAAGCCGTTCACCCGCTCCACAGTCCCTCCACCATTGCGGGCCTGCTGAACCGGTTCGAGGTGTTCCCGCAAGGCAACTGTGTGGTGCACCACATGTTTGGAGAGGACGTGGTTCGCCGGGTTCGGTCTGAACACCCGGACGCCTTTCACACCGCTCATTTAGAAGTGCCCGGCGACATGTTCGAACTCGCCGCCGAGTCAGCGCGACACGGTCGCGGATGCGTTGGGTCGACCAGCAACATCCTCAACTTCATTGCCGATCGCGTCTCAGAGCAACTTGGAGCGCACACGCCTGCACGCCTGCAGTTTGTGCTCGGAACCGAAGCCGGAATGATAACAGCCATCGTCGAACGGGTCGAAGGCCTCCTCAAGGCCGCTGATCGCAGCGATATTGAAGTCGAGATCATCTTTCCTGTGGCCAACGAGGCCGTCGCCATCGAACACGACTTAAACCTCGGCATTCTTCCCGGCGTCGCAAGCGGCGAGGGTTGTTCAACCTCGGGTGGGTGTGCGACCTGTCCCTACATGAAGATGAACACGCTCGACGCACTCACCGACGTGCTCGAGGCCATCGGAAACGGCGAAGACTTGGCGGCTTACGAGCCCAAAAAGTACACCGACCTGATTGCCGGCCGAACAGCGGCTGACATTGGATGTGAGCCCATCCTGCACATGCGTCACTTCCAACGGTCAGGAACGCTCCCATCCGCGCTGGTGGACGCGGTCGTGAACACCTCATCACCCACAACGCTGCCTTCCACCTCTGCGTTGCAGGGGCGCACCGTTGCACTTCGGACCGCGTGATCAACCGAACTACTGAAGCGGTATGATGACCTCATTTCGGCGCAGTGGAGGGAAAGCACTCGGTGAGTTGTACTGCGCGTACAACGCCGGTCCCGACGCCACCCGACCCGCGGCTTCGACCGCATTCAACAATTCAGCCTCGGCCGATTTAAACCGTGCTTGCTTGCCCCTGCCGGAGAATCGAATGGCTGCCGCATCTCCCCACTTGACTTCAGTCAGCGATACGGCTGCGTCATCGGGTGCGGGCAGACTTTCCATCGCTCGGTCCGCCGGCATCACAAATGCCATTCGCATCCCAGTCGGAGACTGGAGCACGGGGGCTGTCATCGGCAGCGACTCGCCGGGTTTGTCTTGCTGCAAAACGGGAGCAGTCATTGCAATGCTTTCCCCCGGTTTGTTACCACCGAAAATGTATCCGGCGAGGGTGCGAAACCCACTGCTGAGACCCGCTTGGCCTTCGTCTTTCACCACCGTGGATGCGATGATGAAGGGCTTATAGCGCCGGATTTCCACATCGCCGGAGCGCTCGATCACTGTATAGGTCGGCTGCCCCAGCCCCCCCTCATAGAACTGCGTGTAGCCCGCCCAAAGTCCAACAAGAGACGCTGCGATCCCTACCGTCCACACCACCATAAGGCCCCCCTTTGTCTTCATCGTGCACCCGCTATTGTGTTGCAAAACACACCTAATCCATTCCCGTCTCATCGACGCCACACGTCGTGTGCATAGCCTGCAAACAATTGGAAACCCCTGCCGATTCCCACAATCTGCTGAAGCCGAACATCACCCGATCCGTTTCCCTTATGTGAGGGTCTGCAACGGACTGTTGACGGTTCAAACCACGGTTGTTGACGCCGATTACGCCACCGCCCGTTATCTAATGTACAATCTATACTTGCTATTGTCACGTCAAGCGTACTACCGTATGGGCATGAAACTTCTCGCACTGGTCTTGGTGACCGCGGGGTGTGCAAGCAACCGCGGCCTTCGATTGCCCGGCCCCACCGGCATGGTGGGAACGGAGGGCTATGCATACGTGCCGCCAGAAATGGAAGAAGTTGAACACCTTGAGCCCGTGAGCACCGGCACCCGCCGCGGGCGCCGTGTGGCCAAGGCAGCCGAGGGCTTCCTTGGGAAAAAACGGATGACCGTGCACGGAAAGAAATACCGCTATGACTGCTCAGGCATGGTGTGCGCGGCGCACGTCAAAGCCGGACTGAATCTCAGCGGGAACACGCGGTCGATGTATGAATACGCGAAAGAAGTCGGTGTGTTTCACAAGCGAAAACGACCGGATGTTGGCGATGTTGCATTCTTCGACAACACGTGGGACCGCAACAAGAACGGGCGCCGAGACGACCGACTGACCCACATTGCAATCGTTGAAAAGGTGGAGCGGGATGGGACCATTACACTCATTCACCTCGGCAACTCCGGAATTAACCGCCTGGTGATGAACCTGAAGCATCCCGGCCACCGCACGAGCGCACAAGGCAAGCCTTGGAACTCTGTTCTCCGGAACCAAAAGAAAGGCAAGCGTTTGACGGGTGAATTGTTCGCAGGCTTCGGCAGCATATGGTCCGTGTCGGACAGACGAATCGCGAGTCGCTGATCACTGCTTCAACAGATGATCCCCAAGCCATAAGCCCTCAATTCCCGATGCCCGCCATGCTTTGACCGCATCGGTGGGCGTTCGAACCATCGGCTCTTCGTGCATGTTGAATGATGTGTTGATTAGCACCGGCACATTGGTTTTCGTTCCAAACTCCGAGAGCACACGGTGCAGGTCGGGATGGGTCTCCTTGTCCACCAGTTGGGGCCGAGCGGTCCCATCCACATGAACTGCCGCAGGTGCAGCCTCCTTGAACGCCGGCGTCACGTCAAAACACACAGTCATGAAGCGGGCGGACTCGGTTGCTTTTTCGATTCCAACAAACCAGCGCTCTGCGTCCTCTGACCGAACCACCGGGGCAAAGGGCATGAACTCCGACCGATTCAACCGTTCATTTAGCCACTGGTTGATGGATGTATCGAAAGGCGAAGCGAGTATTGATCGGTTCCCGAGCGCGCGCGGTCCCCACTCCATGCTGCCATCGCAGCGGGCCACCACACCACCCTCTGCCAATAAATCCGCAACACACGCATGCACCTTCGGCGTCTTTTGCCATGGCAAACCGGCCACGTTCAGTGCGGCCCGAATCCCCTTGGGGTCGGCACGCGTTCCGAAAAATGCATTGGCAAGCCGAGTTGGCGACGAGCCTGCGACGCCCAAGGCCGCACCGACGGCCAGCCCACCGTCTCCCATGTGGGGTTTGACCCACAGCGACCCTACCGACTTCAGCGAAGCAATTCTCTGGTTCAGCTTCACATTGGCAAACACGCCACCGGCTACCGCCACAGTTTTGATTCCCGTTTGCCGCACCCAGAAATCGACGAATGCGACCACAGCTTGCTCAAGCACATGCTGCGCTGAGGCTGCCACCTCTTCTTTCGTAAAGTCGTCGAGGACGCGCCAGAATGCATCGTCTGGCCGCGCGCTGCGACGGCTCGTCACGGTCGAAAATCCAGGACCATCGAAGTGTACCCGATTCTCCATGTGGCGAACCAAGTCCGGGGGTGGCGTTGCATAGGCAGCGAGGCCTGTAATTTTACCTTCGTGTCTGTTGGGTCGAAACCCCAACCGCTCCGTGACCCGACTGTAGAAGGTGTTGACGCTCGCCAGACCCGACTGCCGCCATATTCGGTCCAATTGGCCGCTCGCACCGACCGACACCGTTGCAGTGGTTCCGTCGCCCATCGCATCAACCGTGATGACAAGGCACCGGCTGCTCTCTTGGGTCCGATACGCACCCTCCGCATGAGCCCGATGATGGTCCATCATCTCAAGACTCGCGTGTTCAAACGGTCGCGCAGTCAGGCGTTTCTCGAGGATTCGTCGGCATGCATCGATCTCAAATGTGTGGAGGCCTGAGGCCCTCAACGACGACTGATAGACAATGTAACGATGCAGCCAAGGCGAGAACTGTCCCTGCTCGCGGACCGACTTGTGCCGTTCGGGGAACGCCCGCAATGCGGCCGAGGGCGTGAAACTGCTCCCCACAACGATGCGATCTACATCGCGCATCTTGACCCCAGCGAGCCGAATCGCCTCATCGATGGCTCCCCAGGGGAAGGCTCCCGAGTGTTTGACCCGGTCGATCCGTTCCTGATTCACCGCTGATTTCAGCGCGCCATCGACGACCACGGCTGCACCGGCGTCGTGATTGTCCGCGATTCCCAAGATGATCATGAGAAAAGTGTAACGCTAAACAACGCCATCACCGCCCTGAAGCCCGATTCAAGCGAAACCCTATTTGCTCTGAACGGGCCGAACTCATGTACCATCAACACCGCACCAATCGCACTCGGTTTCCCAAGTATCGTGAAGCAAATCCTGACCATCGCACCCCACTTCCCGTCGCCGGCATCGAGCCGGGATGGCCAAGGGAACTACCTGACGGCTGCTGTGCCGGCCTTGGCGCGGGCTGCGAACTGCGAGGTCCGCGTCCTTGCGCTTCAGATCGGCGATCAACCCCTCCATGAATCGGGACAGGGCTGGTCTGTTGATCGAACGCCCCCCCCCACTCCGATCGCATCCGTGTTCGATCTATACCTGCCGAAACGCTTTCGACCGTCACTTGAGGCTCTCCTGGCCTTCGTAAAACATGAGGCTCGCGAGCTCAGCGTTGACGTCCCCATCTGGGCACACGGGTACGAGACTGGTGCATGCGTTCAGCATCTAACGGCAGCTGGCTTTCGGGTTGTTGCGGTCCCGCATTACCTTGTGGGAGTGGAGACGATTCACGACCTCGCACTGGGTGATGACGCGATCCGACGGGCTGCGTTCGACAGCCCGATTGCCACTGCCCTTGGTCGAATCACCCCTCAGCGCGCACGACCAATGGGTGTCCGGTGGGCCAGTCGAGCAGGAGCATGGGCACGCCATGGGGTATGGCCTCGCGCCATCAAGACCCAATTCTCCAAACTTGATCTCGAACGCAGAATGATCGCGCATGCCAGCGCCATTGTGGCTGTTGGGCCCAGCTTTGAGGATGAGATGAACGCCCTGTATCCATGCACCGTCGGGCGCAGTCAATCGGTCATTGGTGGTGGGCCAGACACGCTACCAGAACCCATTTGGCCGTGGTCGCGGCGTCCTGGCACCTTTCGAATCGCGATGGTGGGCCGTCCAACCGGACAAAAAGGATGGGATTACGCAGCAGAATCGCTGAGCGCGCTGGACGCTGCGACACTCAGCCGCATCGAGTTGGTCATCATCGGAGGCTTGGGAACGGGCTCCGGGCCCTACTCAGACTACAGCGAACGGGTCAGTCTGCGATTCCAAGAGGTGGGGATTCCGCGCTTTCAAAACCTCGGTGAACTGAGTCACTGCGAGACCCTGGCGCACCTCGGTGGGGCCGACCTGCTCCTGTTTCCAAGCGTCTTTGAACCCCTAGGCCTCGTGCTCATCGAGGCCATGCGTTCC
>DEBL01000065.1 GCA_002348535.1 Deltaproteobacteria bacterium UBA2957
ATCGCCGGTGTGGCCGACCATGTCACCGTTGGCCAAGTTGATGCGAACATGATCGTAGTCACCGGACTTGATGGCCCGAACAGCCCGGTCGGTGATCTCGGTCGCACTCATCGTTGGACGGCGATTAAACGGGACGTTGACCGATGGGATTTCTTCCCACGTTTCGCAGGCGGGCCGCTCGCCCCGATTGCCGTTGAAAAAGAAGGTGACGTGGCCATACTTCTGCGTTTCAGAGATGGCGAATGTGCGCAGTCCCGCAGCCTCCAGTTGCTCTCCAACTGTGGAGTCGATGGCGGGTGGCTCAACGAGATAGTTGGGCGGTATCTGTCGGTCCCCATCGTATTGCATCATGCCAGCGAAGAACACCGATGGATTCGCAGCTTTGGTGAATTCGTCGAAGTCCTCTCGAGTAAAGGCTTCACAGATTTCGATGGCCCGATCGCCCCGGAAATTGAACAAGATGACGGCGTCGCCGTCGTTCATGCCATCGTAGTCTCCAACAACGAACTCCGGAAGGTATTGGTCATCCACCGCATCGTCTTCGCTGTACAGAGTACGGATCGCTTCCGTGGCGGATGAAAACCGCCGGCCTGTGCCTTCGACATGGACGGCCCACCCCCGTTGAACCATGGGCCAGTCAGCATCGTATCGGTCCATGGTGATGTGCATTCGGCCGCCTCCCGAGCCGAAGGCGTAATCTCCGTTAAGAGACGACATCATCGCCTCAATGGGTTCGATGTACGTCAACGCGGATCGCGCATTCACATCCCGCCCGTCGGTTAATGCATGCACCCGAACGCGAGGCACTCCGTCGGCCGCTGCCTGCTTGATCAACGCGTGGAGATGGCTGATGTGACTGTGGACGTTGCCGTCACTGACCAGTCCGATGAGGTGCAGTGTGGGAGATTTGATTGCCTCCTTCCACGCGGCGGATTTCCAGATGCTCCCGGTTTCAATGGCATGGGCCACAAGCTTCGCCCCTTGGTCGAAGATGCGCCCCGCACCCATGGCGTTGTGCCCAACCTCCGAGTTGCCCATGTCTCCGTCCGAAGGCATGCCTACAGCAGTGCCATGGGCTGACAGCAGCGTCCAAGGGACATCGCGAGTCAGAGCATCCATGTTGGGGGTGTCAGCCAAGTAAACAGCATCGCCCTCGTCGTGTCGGCCCCAGCCAACACCGTCGAGGATGCACAGTACAACGGGTCCGGTAGTCATGGAGCCGGCCTAACCGGTAACGGTTGGTGCTTCCCGAATAAACCGGGTGCTTAGCGCTCCGGTACCGACGCACATCGGCAGAATCACATGGGGGTACACTTCAACAAACAGCGCCACCGACTTCCATGCATCGAGCCGGGAGGGCTGCCACGCATGCGGTTGAAAAAAGAAAAACACAAACACGATGGCCATGCCGATCGGTATGGCGGTCAAGGCACCCCAATACCAGCGCATCCAAGACGCTGTCAGAAGCGGGCTAAACAATGAGGCCACTCCGAGGCCAACAAGTGCTGCGACACCGACATGCGTGCTGAAGGCATTTGATACTGCTGATGGCGAATCGGGGAGCGTGAGCACGTAGGCGGTGAATCCGGAAGCGGTGGCCCACAGCCAGACAAGGTGTCGGGCTTGAAGCAAAGCAATGAGCATGGACGAACCTCGGAACTGGAGAATGCAAGCATACAGGGATTGCGGCTTCGCGTGGATCCCACTCTTCTGTTAAGGGGACTCATCGGGTACATGGGTCCGGTCTCGCGCCCCACTCTGTGGCGTAGAGCGACCCGCGCGCTCGCATTGGAGGGTATCGATGAGCAAGCCTAAGCTGGTGGTGGAATCCATCCCTGAGCCGACCCCGGAAGAACTGCGCTTGGCCTATCAGGTCGGGGCGCGGTCGCGAGCCCTCGAGGAGCACATTGTTCGGCTCGTTAGCCGGGGGGAAGTCAAGTTTGCGATTTGGGGTCCGGGCGAAGAGGTGCACGGTACTGCCACTGCGCTCGCGCTGTCAAAGGTGGTCAATGACATCGAACACTTCGGCATGGTGCCTCACTATCGGTCGGGGTCCCTTTGCTCGATGTGGTGCGATCTCAACGACTACACAACCTTCTCTCTCGACGTTCTCCGTCAGCAGTTTTCCAAAGACACCGACCAGATGAGTCGCGGGCGTCAGATGGTTTACCATTTGGTTCTCGATGACGTGGGTATTCTCCCCGTGCAGTCGCCCGTGGGCATGCAATTGGGCAAGGCCGCTGGCTATGCGATGGGCTTCAAGGTCAAAGGCATCGACGACGGGATCACGATCGGAATCATTGGCGATGGAACGAGCGCGGAGGGCGACTTGCACGACGCCATGAATGCGTGCGCCGTTTGGAGCCTCCCCACAATGTTGATGGTCACGGACAACGGGGTGGCCATTTCCACCAATCCTGACGAAGGCAGAGGAATCAAGGACTTCAAAGCCTACGCGGAAGCCTTCGGGATGAAGCACTTCACTTGCGATGGTCGAGATTTCTGGGATGTGTACAACACCATGTACGAAGCGTTTCTCTACATTCGAGATGCGCAGGCACCGGTGGTCATGCATGTCCACTCGTTGCCAAGATTCAACGGCCACAGCTCGGCAGCGGATGTGACATTCGACTTGGGTCAAGATGACCCGTTGATCAAGTTTGGCGAAGCGCTGGTGGAACGTGGAGTATTGAGCGCGGCCGATGTGATGAAGCGCATCGAAGGGTCGGGCCGAGACTTCTTTGCCCATCATGATCTCGGCGATGTGATGCGTGCTGAAGACGAGGTCATCAAAGCGTTGTTGGACCAAGTCCGCGCCGAGCCGGACCCCGCGCCCGAAAGCATCCAAGAGCACATTATGGCGCCGTTCCCAGAAGTGACTGAACGCGCAGGCGAGGGGACCACGAACATCACGTACGCTGGCGCGATTCGGGCCGCTCTCCATCAGATTATCGAAGAGCAGAACGGTGTCATTTGGGGTCAGGATGTGGGTCGCCTCGGCGGTGTGATGCAGGCCACAGCGGGCATCAAAGGCGCGCACGCAGATCGGATCATCGATGCGCCGCTAAACGAACCGTTGATCATGGGTACAGCCTGCGGAGCCGGTCTCCACAAGGACATCACAGTTCTTCCAGAGATTCAGTTTGGCGACTACTCCCTGAACGCCTTCCACTGGTTTGTGCACATGGGAAATTTGTATTGGTGCACCAATGGAAACGCCAACTTCCGGACCATCATGCGAACCCCAGTCGATCCTTTTGGGGGTGGTGCGGTGTACCATTCAATGAGCATCGATGGCTACTTTGCCCCCATTCCCGGCCTTGTGATTCTGATGCCGTCGACCAGCTTTGATGCCTTCGGGTTGCTGCGGACCGCGGCAGATTATGGCGGTCCAGTTTTGGTATTGGAGCCGAAATGGATGTACCGACAGACGTTGGGTCCCGCGTTTCCCGGCGAGCCAACCGACGCGGATGAAATTGCAAGAATGCGAAAGGGATTGATGCGTGGGGAGATTCCGAGCATACCGTCGGATGTTCGCGTCCCGTTCAGTAAAGCGGCGGTTCGCCGGTCAGGAGCCGATGTGACCATTGTGTCGTGGGGGCGTGCCGTGCACACCAGCATTGAAGCGGCCGCGACGTTGGCTGAAACCGGTGTCGAAGCAGAAGTGATCGACCTGCGCACGCTTGTGCCTCCGGACCTCGACACGGTGTTTGAGAGTGTCGAGAAGACGGGTCGGCTTGTGGTGGCCGCTGAGGACCGCGCATTCGCTGGGCTGGTCCGGTCGATTCAGGGTCCGGTCGTCGAGAAGTTTCCGGGTGTGCCGACTGTAGCGCTTGGCCAGAAGAACATCCCGGGCATTGCACAGTCGCTTGTTTTAGAGGATGCGACCATCCTGACGGCCGCCGATATCGTGTCGGGCACCGCACAAGTTCTCGAGACAAAGGTGAGCGGGGAAACCACCACCGTGTTCATCCCGCCTCGTTATTTCATGAACTAAACCACGGCACGAATACGAAAAAACGCCGGCGACACGCCGGCGTTTTTATTTGGAATGCCTCCCTGCACCGGACGGCGTCCCCGGCTGTTGGGTCCCCACCTCAACAGCACGACACCCCGCCGACCTTGCGGTCGGCGGGGTGAAAGCGGCTATCGAGAATCCATCGGGTCCACTTCAGAGGTTTGCGCCAGCGTCCAACCCGCGCAGCGACCCGCAGGGGGGTGAGCGCCGACCTCTCGTGGCGTTAGGGGGGAACTCAGGGACATAGGTGGGTCGACTCCGAACGAAGTCTCCGTCACCATCACCAGTTCCAGGGGCGGTTTGCTTGGCCTTTACCGCTTGCCCCCCTGACTTTCTGTGCTGTGCACGCAGTCTACGAGGCCTTCCCAGGCGTGGTGTTGCTCGCGATTGCCCGCGAGACTTGACCCTCTTTCCTTCCCTTCGCCTTCAGAGGCTAAGGTTGGTCCGAGCGGTCCGACCCGTCGATTCCCGCGACGCCAGCAGGGCTGCCGTCTGAAACTCGATCGGTTCGAACTTCCTCTCTTGTGGTTTTCCAAAGAACGCCCCTCCGCCGAAGCCCATCTTGCGTCCTGTCCCGCGCCCAGACCCGAGGGTCTCTGCGCATCGACCCGCCACTGCCACGTGTCGAGTACCTTCCGCCTCTGTCGTTTCTCACGACTCTGACGGGTTGCTCCGCAAGCTGGTCTGCAGGTTTATTGCACCCTGCTACCGGCCTTGAGGTTCAAGCGGTTTTGCTCCCAATCTCGCAGTCGCTGCTTTCGCATCAACGGCTCCCTCGGTCGCGCCTCACGCTTGCCTTCATACCCTTCGAAGCTTTTCCCTTAGTGACAGCCGCCTCGCGTCCCCGCTCGACCTTTCCCTCCCGCCGTTACGCCTTCCCGCTGTTTCCAGTTGGGGCGCGCGACCTCAGGGCTTTGCTCCATCACCAAGTCCGTTGCCGCTCTGCCGTGTTGCCACGACCGCCGGCCCGATGCTCCCTTGGGCTTCGTTCCTCTTCAAGGTTCTCCCTTCACCCCGAGTGCTCCAGTGAACACCCCCGAGGCGTCACCGTCGTAACGGTTCCGCCCTTGGACGCATTCAACGTGTGCATGCGTCCTGAGTGTGCAGACCACTTTCATGCTCTGCGTGGCAAGCGATGCTTGCCCACCCCAGTCGTTGCCATCCGAAGACGACGCCGACAACGAGCCAGTGCGATGCACAGCCCGCCGGCCTGCCGACCTGCGCCAGCCTGCCATTGAGGTGTTCGAGTCGGCCTTTCGTGCACTTTCGCTTCGGTCTCGAGCCGATTCCGATGGAATCCTGCCCGAGTGACGCGGTGCTTCAAAGACCCGCTCGGGAAAAAGTGGCGTTGTTTCTCGTGTCTCCTAATCTCAGTGGTCGCCCAAAGGGCAACTTCCTGCGATCGCTTGCGAGGCCAAATCTGGTCACCACCCACCGAAATGCGTGTTGAGCCTGTGTTGTCTCGCCAAAGACTCATCGCCCGTTGACCTGCGCAGGTAGCCTGCCGCCGTCGTCCGCCGCCCGAAAGCTGCGGTGGGAGATGATGGATCCTCGTCGTTCGGGTCGCCTGCGAACAGGACAAACCGAACTCCGCGGTTCCTGATGAACCGCCGACCTTCATGAGGTTTGTGACGTCAAAGAACAGTTGAGCTTGTCGCCTGAGCGCCGCACTCCAACCGATTTATCGGTTCAGCCCCGGATTCCCGAAGCCGCCCGTTTGTATTGCACAACCCGTGCCAACTTTGCGCTGCGTCGACGCACAGCGTTTATGGAAAACTCAAGCGAGAAGTGAATTTCCCATAGAGTTTTCCACAGGGGTGTGATGCAGCGGTATTTGCAGCATGTAATGAAAAATTTAGTAGTAAAAACAGTTGTTTGAGGGTCTGTAACCGATCCCTCAAATTGGGATCTAAATTTCCCATTCATCCGCAACACGAATGAATTCCTTCCACGCCCAAGACAGGCAGTGCCGACGCCGTTAGGATCGGAGTCCCACCCGGACTCGGTCCGACTCTTCCCACACCCATCCCCGTTGAATCATGTCCATTGACATCAAATCTATGCGCCTTCGGTCGATCAGTGAGTTGGTCGAGACCGCCCACGGCATCGGCATTGACAATGCAGCAAACCTTTCGCGCCAAGAGTTGGTGTTCGAGATTGTGCGGCACCACGGCTCGTCGGTACGGTCGGCTGCTGGGAACGGCGTGTTGGAGATCCTTCCAGACGGGTTTGGCTTCTTGCGCTCCCAGGAATGCAACTATGCGCCGGGGCCCGATGATATTTACGTTTCGCCATCCCAAATTCGGAGGTTTAACCTACGGACTGGTGATCTTGTTGGCGGGCAGATTCGAGCCCCCAAAGAAGGCGAGCGCTATTTCGCGCTGATCAAGATTGAGAGCATCAACGATGCCGTGCCCGAAGGGACTCGAACCAAGCCGGTGTTCGATGTTCTGACTCCGGTGCGGCCGCTGAGCCGAATCCAATTCACAAACGGAATAGACAACGTCACGGCCCGATTGATGGATTCCTATCTACCCATGGGTTTTGGCCAGCGTGTCGCGGTTGTGGCACCGCCGCGGATTGATCGAGTTGGGTTATTTAAGGACTTGATTCTAGGGATTCGCTCGAATCATCCGCAGGCCAAGATCATCGTATTGCTGTTGGATGAGCGCCCCGAAGAAGTGACCGCGCTCCGACGGAGTGTGGAGTCCGAGGTCTTGTTTTCCACCTTCGATGAGCCTGCAGGGCGACACGTTCAAGTCACGGACATGGCCATCGAGAGAGCGAAAAGAATGGCGGAGCAGGGCGATGACGTTGTGTTGTTTGTGGACTCCCTTTCCCGCCTTGCACGTGCGGCCCATGCGTCGTCCCCTGCCGGCGGAAAGATGATGAACTCCTTGGTGGACATCACGGCGCTGCAGTGCGTGCGCCGGGTGTTTGGCGCTGCCCGTTGCCTCGAAGAGGGTGGAAGCTTGACGTTGTTCGCAACGCTGCTCATGGGATCAACCTTCGACGAGGTCGTAGCCGAAGATCTCATGACGGCCGCCAACGGGGTGATCCGCATGGATGGGGATTTGGCCAATCGCGAACATCACCCCGCCGTAGACCTGTGGGGGAGCAGCACTGGCGCACGGGAAAATTTTCTTACGGAAACGGAATTGGATGCGGTCAAGGCGCGTCGTCGTGGACTTGAAGGCGACGCAGAACGGGATTTGGAGAGCGCGATTCAGTCGACCAAATGACTGAAGGGATCCGATTCCGCCTTGACAAACGAGCGCAAACCGGCAAATAAGGGCCGTCCAGTCGCGTGCAGGAGAAGTTCCGGCGCGCCGATCGCATTCAGGCGGAACGCTAAACGCCCATGGAGTCACCATGAAGCCCGATATTCACCCCGATTACCAATACGTTGTTTTCCAAGACGCTGCGGCGAACTTTTCGTTTTTGTCTCGCTCGACCATGAAGTCGGAAACAACCATCAAGTGGGAAGATGGGAACGAGTACCCGCTGATTAAGCTCGACATTTCGAGCGCCTCGCACCCGTTCTACACCGGCAAGCAAAACATCGTCGACACCGCCGGCCGCGTCGAACGCTTCAAACGCAAGTACCAGATGTGATGACGGGCCTCAGGCCCCGTCGCAAATCACAAATCCTTTCAGCCGAGATTGGGCTCACGCGATAAGGGGTGCGCATGTCGATGCACCCCCGCGAAGCCGCCCGCCGTATTGAAGAACTGGATCAGCAACTGATGGACCCTTCGGTTGTGTCCAATCAGCAGCGACTCAAAGAGGTGTCTCAAGAGCGTGCGCGACTGGTTCCCATCGTCGAGGTGTGGACCGCGTTGTCCAAAGCCCGGTCGGAGCTCCGGGAGTCCCGCGAGCTCATGGAGGACCCGGAGTTTCGGGAGATGGCCCAAGAAGAGCACGACCAACTCACGGTGACGGTGGAAGAGCTGCAGAAGCAGCTGCGGATCGCGCTGATACCGCCCGATCCGTACGAGGGTCGTGACATTCTGATCGAGATTCGAGCTGGAACAGGCGGGGATGAGGCCGGGCTGTTTGCAGGGGATCTGTTTCGGATGTACGCCCGCTATTGCGATGGTCGTCGCTGGAAAACCGAAATCATCTCCTCATCAGAGGTGACCGTCGGGGGGGCCGGCGGAAAGGCGGTTCAAGGATACAAAGAAGTCATCTTCCAAGTATCGGGTGATGATGCATACAAGTATCTCCGGCACGAGAGCGGTGTTCATCGCGTGCAACGGGTGCCCCTGACAGAGACCCAAGGGCGCATCCACACATCGGCTGCGACGGTTGCGATCATGCCGGTGGCTGAAACCGTCGAGGTCAACATCGAGGACAAGGACCTTCGGATTGATGTCTTTCGCGCATCAGGTCCCGGAGGCCAGTCGGTGAATACCACCGACTCTGCGGTCCGGATCACGCACATTCCAACCGGTGTTGTGGTGCAGTGCCAAGATGAGAAATCTCAACACAAGAACAAGGCGAAGGCCATGAAAGTCTTGGCTTCGCGTATCCTCGAAGCGCAGGAGGCTGAGGCTGCAGCGGAGCAGGCCGAGCAACGTCGATCGCAGGTAGGAAGCGGGGACCGTTCGGAACGAATCCGGACGTACAACTATCCTCAGAATCGCCTCACTGACCATCGGATTGGACTGACCCTCTACAAACTCGATCGGATCATGGAAGGCACGCTCGATGAAGTAGTCGATGCAATGATGGAAGCTGTGCTGCAGCAAGTGCCGACCGATATACCGGAAGACGACGAGCAGTAAGTTACGGACGTTCGAGCCACACTGCACTCGTGATGGCCCAGTCTGCCGTTCCTTGTGCAACGGCCACCACCCATGGCACCTGCGGCAAGGGGTGGGTGACCGGGAGTTCATCGGTTGACCATGAGGCCAAGGCCTCACCGCCGGGACCGATGAGTGCGACATGGGTCACATCACCCGCCGCTTCCAAGCTCACCTGAGCAATCGGTCCGCCCGTCTCATCAGTCCATGCCCCATCGTGCATGTCGCCCGGGCCGTATCCGCTAACATGGAGTTGAAGGTTGGGGCCTGTACTCGGTGTGGACCGACCCTCGAGCATGGCTCGAAGTATGCCATCCCGCACCCGAGAATCCGTGTGGACCCAGTTTGTTTTGCCGATCAGGCCGAGGGGTATCCAGCGGTCGTAAGCATCTGCGATGGTGGAGAGATCTGCAGGCGATTCGATCAACAGCAGATCAGGCGACTCGGTTCTCCTCATCGCGTCGCCGACGTTGCGAAACCAAGCGGTATCCACAGCCGTGTATCGTCGACCGGCTTTTGACATCCATGGAAGCAGGTCTAGCGTGTCCAACGCATGCCACGGTGCTGCGCCGTGGGCGGCTGATCGAGAGTCCCGACTCCAAGGCCAAGCAATCACGGTCCCTTGAGGAGTCACGGCTGCGGAACCGGCATGGGATGGGATTGCGGATTCGGAGGCCGGAACGCCTTCGGCAACCTCATCTTCGGCCACCAATACTGCATAATCAAATCCTTCGGAAGCCAACTGGCTCAGCAGCGATTTTGAAGTACGCCGTTCGTATGGGCCGGGAGACGCCGAAGTCGCGAACGCGACCCACGCATCTCGGTCGATGACTGCATCCAACGAGGCGATGAGTGGACGAGTACCGACCACCTCATCGAATGGAATCGTGTACGGTGTGTACCTCGGTCCCGCTGTGACCCGGCCTTCGCCCGGCCCTGGCCCCACCGGTACAGTCCCCCCTTCTGCAGGAAGGCTGTATCGTATATCGTTCCAAACGACGGTGAACGGGACAGCCTCTTCGGCCACCGTGATCGGCTCCACTTCGATGAATCCATGTTCACCGATGGGTTCGACTTGTCCGGCCGAGGCGGGTGACCATGGGGACGGTTTGTGGCCCGCAGTGATGGCTCGGACCTCGGAGCCTTCGGGTGTGTAGTGGGTGACTTGGCCGTCTGTGATCTCGAATCGGGTGAATAGTGTGCCGTCGGTTCGCAGTTCGAGGTGAGACGCGTCGGACTCAAAGGTCACGTTTGATTCGCTCTGAAAAATGTCGCGGGTCACAGTCGAACTCGTACCGAGGTGGAGGGTGTCTCCGGTCCATTGAAGCCAGCCTCCTGCATCCGTGGGCGCCGAAGCGCTGGCCACCACGGTACCGCGGGGCCCGTGCGCCCAGCGTCCAATTAGTTCAGTCCCCGGATTGGGAACCAGTCGAACCTCATCTGCACCGCTGATGTGCAGTCTGCCGGAAAGCGGGTCCAAGCGGTAGCTCCATGTCCGGCTCGGGTCATCGCCATCAGTCAAGTGAATGGTTCCGTCCTCGGCCATGATGTCTACTCGGTCGGGCCATCCGTCTTCGACGATGGGAACCAGCTCAATGATGTCATCCCCGCGCCGGTTCACGTCGACGTCGATGATCGTTCCGCCTCCACCGGTGAGTTGGGTCAAGCGGTTTGGCTGATTGCGGATCGTGAGCCGAACACGGTCGTTTTCCAAGACCCAGTCGCCAATTCTTGCTTCTCCGTATTCGGGGATCTCTGCTGTGCAACGAATCTGCTTGGACCGCACCTCGCCCATCGCTGGCGGGTCTGTCAGGCACTCATTGAGTGGCCCACCGTCGACCGTTGGGTCACACCCAATGAGCCATAGCAGTGCGCCGAGCATCAATCTCCGACGAACTTGACGTTCACCGGAACCACGCGAGTCTTCTTGGACCAGCCTTCGGGGATATCGCCGGTCGTCCATTCCCATTGGCGAGTCTCGCCCGGAGCGATTGGCTTATTGAACCCTTCTTCCATCGGGAGTCCCGCAGGGAGCCGAGTCGCTACGGCGGGCCACTTGTTGGATTTTAAGCTTTCGCCCTTGGCGTCGAGGTAGCTGATCATCACGTTCAAGTACTCGATGGGGGTGTCGCCTTTGTTGGTTATGTCGACGTAGAACCCATAGCCATCCAATGGACCCTCTGGGTTCTCAGCGAGGTTGACGCGCTCCATTTTGGTGGGTCCGAGTTCGATCTTACTGCTGTGCTTAGCCATATTGAGGCGTTGCTTGGCTTCACGGCCTCCTGCCGACCGGCTGGCTGGGTAATCAGCGAGGTACTTTTCCCAAGCGTCGACCGTGTTTTCGGTGCGGGCCCAGTCCATCAAAAATGTTCGACGCTCCTTGACAGCTGCCTCGTTGAGCTTTCCTTTCGGATACTTTTCCAGATACGTGTCGTAGCCTTCGAGCGTGCCCGAGCTGCGGGCGGCTTCAAGGTACAACTCCTCCAGCCGAATTTGTCCCATGCTGCGCTTCGGGTTTTTTGGGTTTTCCGAGATGAAGGTTTCCCAAGCAGCAATCGTGTCTGCTTTTTGAGCCTTACCGTATGGGTCGGAACATCCGACGAGCAGAGCGGTCATCAGTACAAAACGAGTGATCATGCGGTTCTCCCTATTGCATGGCCTTAGCGTGCCCGCGAAGAGGCGTCATTCAGCCTGCTTCTTTACCCAAGCAGTAGCCAAGGTGAGGCCTTTGTTTGCAAGCATGTTCTCAACGATTCCGGGGACCCATCCTTTCAGCCGAAGGTCGACGGAGTACTCCAGTCGCGATGCACCGGGCTTGCTGGGGGACGGGTAGACGAGCCAGTACCCAGTCGAGTCATCGACATCGGATTCCTTCGAGTAGTCCAGTTGCCATGAGAGGTATCCTTTGTCGGGGTAGAAGTCGTGGTCGATGTAGTACACAACATCGAGGCCCAGGACGCTGACTTCGAACTCGACGAGAAACCCGCTGGCCTTGTCACCGCCGTAGATGTTTGTCCGATCGAGGTTGTCAATCCAGTTGGAGTACCCATTGTAATCGACGATGACATCCCAGATTTTTGCAGGCGAAGCGTCGATGTCCATGATGGCGATTCCGCGCACCTTTGAGCCGGTTCGCACCTGCCGACGGACGGCCTTTCCAGACGCCAGTGTGGCGACCTCTTCGGTCGTTAGAGGGGTCGGTTTTGGATTGCTAAAGCGTTCGCTGATGCCTTGGTGTGGGTGTGGCGAGTTGGGGTCGGCAGCGGTTGCGAGGCCAATGAGTACGGTGAAGACAAGAGAGATCACAGGTCGTCCTTAGCTGGGTTCGGTCATGGCACGCCCATCGAGCAATGCATTGAGTTCGTCGGCTGGTAAGACATCCCATTCGATGGCAACCTCCCGAACGGTTCGATTGGTCTTGAAGGCCTCTTTGGAAATGGCAGCGGCCTTGTCGTACCCAATGGCGGGTGCCAGCGATGTGCAGATAGCGAGGTTTCGTTCCACGCTTTGCGTGCAGATGTCTTCGTTGGCTTCAATCCCGGTGACACAACGGTCGGTGAAGGTGCGAGCTCCATTTGCCAAGATTTCGACGCTTTGGAGCAGGTTGTGGGCCATCATGGGCAAGTAGACGTTCAACTCGAAGTTGCCGCCTTGGCCACCGATGTTGATTGCGACGTCATTGCCCATCACTTGAGCGGACACCATCGTCAGCATCTCGCACATCACCGGGTTCACCTTCCCGGGCATGATGCTGGACCCGGGTTGAATGCTGGGCAGCGCAATTTCATAGAAGCCGGTCCGTGGACCCGATCCCAGCCACCGAATATCGTTGGCGATTTTCATGAATGAAGCGGCGATGGTTTTCAATTGGCCGCTGGCCTCCACAACCCCATCCCGCGCGCCTTGCGCTTCGAAATGGTTGTTAGCTTCGACAAAGTGTAGGCCGCACTCGGCGGCGATGTGGCCGATGGCTGCAGCAGGGAATGCGAGCGGTCGATTGATGCCCGTACCGGTCGCGGTACCACCGAGTGCGAGTTCCAGAAGTGCGTCACGAGCCGACTCTGCGCGCCGGATTCCATGGGCGACTTGCGCGGCGTAGCCACCAAATTCTTGGCCCAGACGAACCGGCGTCGCATCCATCAGGTGGGTTCGTCCACTCTTGATGATGTGGTCCCATTCCTTTGCTTTGATTTCGAGGGCTTGATGGAGGTGTTTCAACGCCGGGATGAGATCATTGTGGATGGCGCATGCCCCCGCAATGTGAATCGCTGTGGGAATCACATCGTTGGATGACTGGCCCATGTTGACATGGTCATTTGGATGAACTGG
>DEBL01000306.1:0-653 GCA_002348535.1 Deltaproteobacteria bacterium UBA2957
CGATGGAATGTGTACGGGAACACAGGTGGGCAGCGACTCAAGATGCCGGAATCAACGGACCGGGGTGTATGACTATGCAGCGGTACACTCCCACTGGGTTGTGGCCGATGAGGCATTCGTTTCCTCGGCGTGTGAACATCCACCGTGTCGAGGTGCAGGCGGGCGAGCATTGGCGGCGGGTTCCCTGATTGTCGCCGGGGGAACCAATCGAGTCCAAACCCGTCAGGCCCCGTTCACCCCCCATACGTGGCACGATCATGGTGAGCCCACCGTGGATGCATGTGGGTTTCATGGGTGGGATGACCAGCCGGTGATTTGTGCGGATCCCGGTACTGTGACGGCCACACAGGCCGCTGCGTGGGATCGGTTTCGACAATCTGTCGTGGAAACGGGTTCTCTTCGTGCCGCCATATCGAAGGCGCTTGGTGAATCCATTTGTCCTTAGGGGCGAGAAACCATCACATGAGTGCTCGTCGATGCGGTTTGTAGCCAGCCATCGATACGATTCAGAACCGGGTGGTCCGGCGGAGCAACGATGACGTCGACCGCATCCACCGTCAGTGGCCAAGAGTCCGCCCAATGGCGGGGGCGCTCCTCCACGTAAAATTGGTCTACATTCCAGAGGGTGGCCCGGCCGGCGAGGCGATGTATGG
>DEBL01000306.1:967-3901 GCA_002348535.1 Deltaproteobacteria bacterium UBA2957
CCGGCCGGCGAGGCGATGTATGGTGTCGTAGTCTGCGGCGACACGAGCGTTTGGGTTCACACGGCTCAACAGCGCAGACAATTCAGGTCGAGCTTCTGTGGCTACTGGGTAGGGGAAGGACACGATCCCCATCACGATGAGGCCAACTGCAGAAAGGTATCGAAAGAAGCCGGCAGTGCCGACGGCGACGGAGGCAATCACGAAGGGGAGCCAGAACGCGTGGTGGTGGGCTCCCGGGCCCGTGAACAGGTGCCACTCGCGCGCGGTTGTGAGCATGCCCCAGAACACGGGCAGACAGGCGATGAGCGGTGCAGGCCGCCGGATTCCGAGCCACCATAGGCTTAGTGCGAACGCCGCGACAAAGCTCTTTCGGTTGTCCCACAGTTCGGATCCAGTCGGGAAGCTTGCCTGACCGCCCAGATTGATATGAAAGAACATCTCCGGCTTCAGAAAGGCAAAGGACGCAAAACCAACGAGGCCAATGCCTAAAACAGCACCTCCAATGATGCGCCGGCTCTTTCCCCACGGCAGCAAGCACAGCACGGCTCCGGTTGAGATCAACAAATAGCTTGAATCCTGGCGAGCCAGCAGGGCGACCATGGCCCACACCACACATCCCCGCATTGATCCGCCATACGCAGATGCCCAGATGCCGGTGATCGCAGGAATCACAAAGACCAAGGGTCGGAAGTCCGCAACGCCCACCGCGAGGAATGGCCCAAAGCCAATGAGGGCAAGAGCAATAAGAACGCCATGGACTCGACCGCCGGCCCGTTCCGCGAGCCGCCAGGTGGGCCAAACCGTGAGTGCCACCCCGAAGCTATGAATCAACAACAGCGTCTCTTGCCGAGGAACCATCCAGTACGCACCCACGACGGCTGGGAGCAAAAGGTGAGTATGGACCTGTTCGAAGAACCCTTGTGGCTCAAGGATAAGTGGGCTTGCCCAAGGGCCGCCATTGGCTGCGGAGTGCACCCATTGGTGGAAAAATGCGAGGTCTTGGCTCCACTGCGGTTGAAGGTTTTGGGCGTTAGTGATGTTGACCCACGCTAGCGCGCAGCCGGTCACTGCAACGGCGACCCCAATCCAGATACCGCTTGTTTGTTGGCCCGATGGCGTCATCGCGTCAGTAGGCGCGGGCGAAGATGGCCATGTGGGTTGCGGGACGGCCAGAATAAAAACACGTCCGCCCGGCAGCTTCATCTTGGCAGTCCAGCGGGAAACACCGAATGGTTGCTTTGCAGTCGTCTTTGATCTCACGCTCAGTGACTGCGTCGTCGTGCCATGGAACCAAGTAGAAACCAGCCTGCTTGGCCATCTGGTCTTTCATCGCCGCATAGGTTTCGACTCGGAATGTCCAAGCGTCGCGTTGCTGTGTTGCTTTCGCCAAGAGCCCGTCTTGAATTCCGCGCAACTCCGCCTCGATTACGCTCACGAAGTCGTCGTCCACAGGGATGCCAAACTTCTTTCCGCCGGTTCGACGAGCGCAGAATACGGCGTTCCCGTCGACATCGCGTGGACCCACTTCGAGGCGCAGGGGTACACCCTTCCGCTCCCATTCGAAATACTTCGCGCCCGGCTTCATTTTTTCTCGGTCGTCGAGGTGGACCCGAACCGTCCCGTCGAGGCGATCTTTGGCGGCTTTGGCGAAGGCGAGAACGCGTTCTTTGTCTTCATCTTTTCGCCAAATCGGGACCAACACTACTTGGACGGGCGCCACTTTTGGGGGAAGCACAAGGCCAGTGTCGTCGGAGTGGGCCATGATGACTGCGCCGACAAGACGTGTCGATACACCCCAACTGGTAGCCCAGACATGCTCAAGATTGCCGTCAGAGTTCTGGAAGGTGACATCGAATGCCTTGGCGAAGTTCTGGCCAAGAAAATGACTCGTTCCGGCTTGGAGCGCCCATCCGTTCTGCATCATGGCTTCGATGGTGTAGGTTTCCTCGGCCCCGGCAAATCGTTCGGTGGCTGACTTGATTCCGGGAACGACCGGTATGGCCAAGGTTTCGTGTGCAAAGTCGCTGTACACCCCCAGCATTCTCGTGGCCTCTTCCACCGCCTCATCTTCGGTGGCATGCGCGGTGTGCCCCTCCTGCCACAGGAATTCGGCAGTGCGAAGAAATGGTCGCGTACGCATTTCCCACCGGACGACGTTCGCCCACTGGTTGATCAGCAAGGGCAGGTCCCGATGGGAGTTGATCCACTTGCCGTACATGTGCCAGATGATGGTCTCCGAAGTGGGACGAACCACCAGTGGCTCCTCAAGTTTTGCGGCAGGGTCAGGCTCGACTCCGCCAGAATCCGAGGACCGCAGGCGATGATGGGTAACGAGTGCACACTCCTTGGCGAACCCCTCGACGTGTTCGGCTTCCTTCGACAGAAACGACTGGGGGATAAACATGGGGAAGTAGGCGTTCACGTGCCCTGTGGCCTTGAACCGGGCATCGAGATCGTTCTGGACGGATTCCCAAATACCGTATCCATGAGGCTTGATGACCATGCAGCCGCGTACGGGTGACTTGTCGACGAGTTCGCCTGCTGCGATGACGTCGAGGTACCATTGAGAGTAGTCGGATGCACGCGGTGTGATGCCTTGTTGTGACACGGTGGTTCTCCAAAATCGTGGGCCCGTTTTGTAACACGGAAGAAAGGTGCTGGCGGCCTCCGGCCGAGATACGCCCTTCCACCATCATGGAGGGTTCGATGGACCTCGGAACACTGAGCGCTAATACGATCAAGGGTCTCGCGATGGATGCAGTCCAGCGGGCGAACTCCGGACACCCGGGCGCCCCCATGGGGATGGCCGATATCGCTACGGTGTTGTGGTCCCGCTTTGTGAAGTACGATCCCGAGAGCCCAGACTGGCCCGATCGTGACCGGGTGATCTTATCGAACGGTCACGGTTCGATGTTGCTCTACAGCATGCTTCAC
>DEBL01000169.1 GCA_002348535.1 Deltaproteobacteria bacterium UBA2957
TGGAGGCCATGGGCGCAACGTCCCAAGACCAAGACACTCGCTCGCCAATCTTTTTGGGTGGCACATGGGATTCTGGTGTGCGGACCTTGCAGGGAATGGTGGACCAACATCGCCGGCTCGAGGCCGGAGAGGAGACAAAACTCATTCCATTGATGTGCTCGCTCCGAAATGAATGGTGGGAGAGCATGGCCCCTGATTTGGAAGCTGCCGGAGTGGGAGAGCCCCAACTGAATGCAGCCGTAAAAGCATTCATTCATACGCTGCTTAATGGGGATACCGCGTCGTCGATGCGGCCGGTGGAGACCACCCCCCATACGCTTCTTCACATGGAGACTCTGGCGGAAATATTTCCCCGCGCACGGTTCATTCACGTGGTCCGTGACGGGCGCGACGTGGTCGGAAGCCTGCTGCAGCGGGACTGGATGGACCCTGCAACCGGCGAAAAGGTCTGGTGTTGCCAGACGCCGAAGGCAGCAGCCGAATACTGGGTGCATGTCGTGGATGCGATCCGTGAACAGGGATCGCGTCTGCCGGGTCGCTACCTTGAGGTGAGCTACGAGGAACTGATCGCTCATCCAGAAGCGTCCATGCGGGTGGTGCTTGCGTTCCTTGGTGAGACGTGGGATTCCGCTGTGCTGAACTCGATTGTCGCGGAACCCGAGGTGATGGACGGCGACGCTGTTGCCATCGCAGAGGCAATAGAGGCCACCCCTCGGTGCCAGCCTCAAATCGGTCCGGAAATCGAACAACCCAGTCATGCCAAGTAGTTTGATCAAACACTTAATGTAAAACAAAAAGCAGCCCTTGCCTTGTCAAGGGCTGCTGCAATTGGTACCGTCGTGGTGTGCGTCTTCATTTTCGAATGCGTGACGGAGGCTCCATGAGATGGTTTGTTTGTTTGGTGTGCGCTGGATTTCTAGCGGGCTGCGACCGCAGTTTTGATGAGGTTGATGGCCATAAACTGGGTCGACCCGAATCGGTGGTGTTTGCTCGAAATCAGAGCGGCCACATGATGTTTGTGTTGTCGAATCTTCCAAACCTGTGCGACACCCTCGCCAGTGCGGATCCCCCCGCAATTGATGACTACTGGGTGCTGAGCAGTTGGACTCGTCTTGAGGTTGATGCGCCGGGTGAATACGCGACGGAGGCCTTTGTTGCCGTCGCAACCAACTCGGCGATTGATGAATACGAGACGGAGGTCGGCGAACTGGATGTCCATCGGGTTGGGGTTGATGCCATCAAAGCCCGCCTCGATCTCACCTTTCCGGGTGGGGAGCGAATCAAGGCTCGGATGACCGCTGAACTGTGCGATGAAGATCTCTTTTTGGGGATGCACTGATGGACGCTGCAATGAATCGATGGATATGGCGCGCGGCATTGGGCATGTTGGTTGGATGCGGCGCACAGGATGCAGAGATGTCGGTGTGCGCCAACGAGGAAGCGGCTCCGGATCGGGTTCCGACGCATATTCCTCCCGATTGGGAGCGACTCATTCCTGGGTCGGCAGCCAATACAGGTGAGCGTAGTTCAAGCGATGATGCGAACGAATCTTCAGTAGGAATTCGGGAACACATTCAGGTCTGGGACTGCTTGGATTTGACGTGGTGGACCCCGGCTGAACCGCGGAAGGTTGTCCAAATTTGGGCGGATGAGACCGAATGCCAATTGTTCGAGCGATCGGTTGTGGAACTGTACGATTGTGACTCTCACGATGGAGTCGATGATCTCTATCGGGACATCGATGGCGACGGTTTCTATCCGTCGGAGGGCGACTGCAACGATGTCAATGACCGGGTCTCTCCTGAGTCTGTCGAGATTTGTGACGAGCTGGACAATGATTGCGATGGCCAGGTCGACGAGGGATTGGATTGCGAGGACATAGAGGCTCTCGACGGCGGGATGTGATAGGACGAGCTGATGTCCGCCCTATCACCCCAGGCTCCATCCGATTTGACTGTCAACGAAGTGGGTCGACTCAACGCATCGTCGGTCCAAGTTGCGCAAGCCTCCAAGCTCATCATGGCGACGACCATTGTCTCGATTGCCGTCGTGCCATTGTTCGTCCCGCAGGATGAGTGGTTGAAGAACGTTGTGCCGCCTCTTGCGTTCATGTCGGTCTATCTATTGTCATGGAGGCTTGCGGACCGGGGCTACCCCGCGGCGGGTGCCCATGTGTTTTTGTGGGGTACCTTTGCCGGTCAGATCGGCGTGCTCTACAGCACTGCGAATCTGGCTGAACAAGCACTTGTATCGGGGGTAAATCTCGTACTCGCCGCCGGGTTTATGTTGGGTCGCAAAGCATCCGCGGTCGCCGGGATTCTTTACGCATTAACGCTGATTATGTTCAGGTTTGCGTGGTCGCAGGGATGGTTTCCACCCGGCGAACTGATGGCATCCGAGAGCATGCGACTGGTCGCGCTTCTCTCCACCATTATGGGCACCATTGGGTTGACCTACATTGGGATTCGAAACATGACGGGTGCAGTCATCGCTGCACGCGCGCATGCTGATCGCGCCGAGGTCGCAGCTCAATCGTTGCAGATGGCACGGGAAGCGGAAGCGCGTCGTGCAACCCGGGCCGAACGACTGGGATCGATGGCGAGGAGCCTCGTCAGCCTTCGTCAGTCCAGTGCCATTACCCAAGAAGTTGCCATCAGCCTGCGGGAAGCCTTGGATGCCCACGTGGTGTTGGTCCTCGGCCGGGCCGGGCGCGTCTTGGCGATTGCAGGACTCGGCCATCAGGAACCGCCTGCCGTCATTGACGGTCTCGACGTTGAGGGGTTCACGCGTCCCGGTGAGGTGAGTGTGATGGGTGCAGACGCACTTGAGGGTCTGCTGGGTCAGTTGAGCCTTCCTCAGATCGATGCAGAGGCGATGGTGGCTCGGGGCCCCCACACGTCGATCGGCTTGGTCATGGTTGCTCGTTCGGCCGGTTTTGACGTCGAGAAACTCTCGTGGTCGGTTCAAGTGGCCGCCAACCTCATGGACGCTGCGATTCTTCGAATCGAGTCTGAACACAGACTGGTCCAAGTTCAGAAGATGGATGCACTCAGTCGACTCTCTGCCGGTATCGCTCACGATTTCAACAATCTTCTCACCACCATCCTCGGTGGCGCCGAGATTCTTGAACATCGGGCAGTCCAGAGCGATCCGATTCACGGGCGCCTCCGGAATATTCGGGAGGCGGGTGAGCGTGCTGCATCGCTCACGGCCAAGCTGATGTCATTCACTCGCTCCCTTCCGCGGCAAAGCCGGGCCCTTGATCTTTCGGTGTTGGTGAGCGATTTGCAGCCAGTGCTTCGGCGAACTGTCGAGGAGAACATTCAGGTCGAGTTTATCGAGTCGGAGGAGCCCGTTTGGGTCGATGTGGACCCGATGGACATCGAGCGTGTCGTTCTCAACCTCGTCGCCAACGCACGCGATGCACTGGGGGACCGCGGTCGGATCGATTTGGGTGTAGAGACGCGGGCCAACCCGGGTGAACATCCGAAGGGGGTTCTGTGGGTGCAGGACAACGGGGAAGGCATGGATGTCGATACCCGAACACGGGTCTTTGAGCCCTTCTTCACCACTCGCCAAGGCAAGGGGGCCACCGGGCTTGGTCTATCGATTGTCTATGGCGTGATTCAAGCGCTGAATGGGGAGGTATTCATCGATTCAGCCAAGACCAAGGGCACATGCGTTGAGGTCCACCTTCCTCTCCGCGAGCCATCAATCGCCCCGGATCCCATCAATCCCCTGCCAGTAAAAGTGGCCAATGATACGTTGATTCTTGTGGTTGAAGATGACCCAGACGTTCGCGATACAGTCTGCGAACTGCTCGAACTGGGTGGATACACCACCCGGTCGGTGGGGTCAGTGAACGAGGCCTTGGAAGCCTTGGGTCAAGACGAAAGCATTTGTCTTGTGTTGGCGGATGTTGTCATGCCAGACAGGGGAGGTTTTGACTTGGCAAAAGCCATGGAGGAGCGCGATGTGCAGACGCCTATTGCGTTGATTAGCGGCTATGCCCCCAGTCATGATGACCGTACCGCATCGCTTCCGCGGATTACGAAGCCCTTCTCTCTTACGGACCTTCTTGGGTTCGTGGCGCAGCATGTGTCTGTGCGCGAGGTCAGTTCGACAGCGCAATAACGACGCTCTCGCTCCCCGCGGAGAAGGGACCTTCGAGCGCGCTGCTCACGTCCGATGGGTCCTTTGTCATCGCGTTTCCATCTCC
>DEBL01000210.1:0-9816 GCA_002348535.1 Deltaproteobacteria bacterium UBA2957
CCCGCCGCTCGGTGGCGTTGGGCAAGGGTTGCCCGCGGGGCCAGGTGACAATCTGCCCGCTGGCGGCCGGATTGATGGCCGCCAGCGCCGTGGCCATCCAGCGCATCAGCGCGATGCGCGACCCGAATCGGCTCTGGCTGAGGTCGGCGGTCGCCAGCAGGTCGCGGTCGTGAAACGGCTCGAAGTTGGTGTCGCTCCAGAAATTGGCCACCACCAAGAGGGTGGGGTCGAGATCCCAGCCCACGTCTGCCATCAGCCGCCGGGACTGCTCCGTCGAGTAGCCCGGCACCGCGCCGTTGATGACCTCGACGCCGTCGAGGCGCCGGCTCAGGTGCGCCGCCATGGTCTGGTCGTCGGCGACGCCAAACCCAAAGAAGCTGGAGTCCCCCAAAATCATGATGCGCTGCGCGCCATCGGCGCGGGGCTCTGCCGGCACCGGAGACCGCAGCCCAATGGCATCGATGGTCGCCACCGTGTCGACGTTCTTTCGCTCGCCCGCGGCCAAGCCCCACAGCCGGGTTGGGTGGCCGGTCATGACCACCGACGGTGTGTCACGGGCCGACCACTGGGGCATCTCGGCGCTGGACTGCCGTGCGGCCCACTCGGCGGCCCCCAGCACGGACGCCGTCACGACCAGCGCGTACAGGGCCTTTCGACGAACCGCCGCCATCGCGCCGCTACCCGCGACCCGATGCGACGAAGCCCAGACCCGCGGCGTTCACTCCGAGGAACCGAAGACGCACGGACCGCCGCAGGTGCTGGCGATCTCGCCCGAGTCGAGGAAGTGCACGATCATCTCCATCCCCTCATCGGTGATGGCCGCCGCGTCGTGGCCGCCGTCGTCCACATCGGGGGACTCGTTGCCGCGGGGCGTCGCCCGATCGCCCATGTCGAAGCTGATGAAAGCCGACTCGGTGGTCGGGCCGTCGATGACCTCGGCGCCGTAGGGGTAGTACGACGAGTCGCTCAGCACAGGCATTCCGGTGATGCGCACCGCGATGTCGCTGGCGAGGTTCGGCACCTGCGCGTCATCCTGTGCCACGAGGTACAGAAACCGCTTCGGACCCGCATCGGCAAATCCTTCGCGCGCATCGCCGATGTAGGCCGCCGACTCGGCGTTGTCCCACACGTGCTGACTCATGGCCATCAACTGCGCCGTGATGAGTCGCGAGTCATACGCGGGTTCGAGAATGGCGTTGTAGGTGTTGAAGTGAATGCTCCGCTCGATCATAAACGAGAAGGTCGCGCCGCCCACGATCAGGGCACCCCTGTCAATGTCGGGCGACTGCGTCAGGAACATGCCCCCGAGCACCGAGCCCTGGGAGACCCCAATGAACTTGGCATCGTTGGGATCCACCGCGCGGCCACCGTCGGCCCGCAGAAAGGCCTCGTCGTCACCGCACACCCCGAGAATGCTCCGGGTCAACGCGTTGTTGATGATCATGCCCTGCTGCAGGTTCTCGCCCAGCATGTAGAAATTCGACACGTTGTTGAGCGCACCCGCCAAAAAGACCAGGTCTTTGTTGCTCATGCCGTGCCAGTCGGTGGCGGCCATGACAAAGGCCTCGCGTTCGGCGATTTCTTGGAGGTCATCGTCCTCCATCATGGGGGGTCCGCTGCCGAACAGGCCGTGCCCCCAGAGCATGAAGGTCCCGGACTCGGGGTTGTCGATGAGGCTCTGCGGCACATAGGCCTTAAAGCTCACCTCTTCTTGGCCTTGGTACACCGGCACGCCGTAGCCGTCGCGGACCAACTCGGCCGGTGCCTTGGGCGCGTCCATGTACCATGGCACGGTGACCGTGGCGTCAATCAACCGGCCACCCATGATGCTCTCGGTCACCGAGTTGTAGGTGCACCCGATGCCCCGGTCGGCGATCCACTCCATCGAGTCGGACCGCATCGAAACAAAGGAATCGCGCAGGCTCTCATCCGACGCCGTGTGGAACCACCATGCCTGCTGCAGTTCGCTTCGTTCGACGCCGGCATCTGCCAAGGCATTGAACATCTTTTCGTAAGACGCACGGCGGGACTCGGTCTTGCTGTCGGTGGTCTCGATGTTGTCGCGGAAGGCGGCAAAGGCGGCTGACGCCTCAAGGGGATCGCCGCTCATGCCGTTCAGGCCTCGGATGGCGACAGCGTACTGCCGGTTGGGCTTGAGTCGGGTCAAGGGCCGAATAAACAGGACGGTTTCGTCCGGGTCGGTGGCGCGCGCGTCGTTTTCCACCCAGTGAGGCAACCGTTCTCCGGAGGCCACATCGAGCAAGACGGTGGGGTGATCGGCCGCTTCTGAGCGCTCAATCGAGTCCCAGAATGCGGCATCAGACAAATCAGCGGGCTCGGAGAACAGGGTCAGCATCTGGCTGCTGGGGCTAAATCCGTCGCCCCGATTAAACGGCTTGAAATCGACGGTGAACCCGTAGACGTTGCTCCACGCGGCGTCTTGGTTGTACGCGAGCGTGTAGCCGGTGCGGTTTGCAGCCTTCACCGCCAGATATCGGTCGCTGGGCCACGGCAACATGCACGCGCCTTCGGCCAGCGGATCGCACTCCACCGGGGACTCAAGTTCAATCGGCCCATCGGGGGAATCGCCCCCCGAGCCCCCTGAGTCGTCGCCGGTGGCTGAACTTCCGGGGGAAGAATCGTCGTCACCGTCGGTTTTGTCACCGCACCCGAACAGCATCACGCCCAGCATAAACACTCGCATCGCTACCTCCAGCCCCATCATACATCCAAGCGAAGGATTTGCTGCAGATCGCACAAAGTCTGCAACAGAGGTGAAATCCGTCGTACACTGTGCTCGAATCGGGAATCCAAACGGGAGGAACCCCATGACACCGAGTTGGAGATTTTTGCTGTTGGCCGCTCTTGTGGGCTGCAACGATGGAACTGAAACAGAAGAGGCATTGAACGGAAAAACCAGCATTGGCTTTTCCAAGGCCCTGGAAGAACGCATCATTACGCTGGAAGAAGATCTGGCCGCAACCACTGCAGAACTGACTGCCGTGAAAGCCGATCACGCCGATGCACTGGCGCTCTTGGACGGACGCGCCGGCACACTCGAGACAGAGGTGGCGATCAACATCGCGCTGCTCGCCGACCTTGAGACCAGCGTTGAAGTCGCCATGGCCTCTGCTGACCAAGTGTCGCAGAACACCACGGACATCGCGGCCAATACCGAAGCCATCGCTGCGATGGACGAGAGTGGTCTCGCCACTACGTTCTGGGTGACCTCTCAAGGGTTTGCCGATGGCGACGACTTGGCGGCCAACACAACCGCCATTGAAGCCAACACCACTCAGGTGGCGCTCAATACGGCCTCGATCGCGACCAACACCGCCTCCATCGACAGCAACACCACCGAAATCGCAGCGATCACCGGTGCGGTCGACCTCAGTGAACTCGACACCCGCGTGACCTCGCTCGAAGATTCCGGGTTCGTGACGGAGACGGCGCTCGGCGTCACCGTCGATGCCATTAACGAGAGCCTCGGCGGACTCGAGACCACGGCGACCTCGCTCACGGTTAGCGTCGCGACCAACACGGCCGCCGTAGCGGCCAACACAACCGCGATCGCAGCGAACACAACCGCCGTCGAAACCAACACGACGGCACTCGCCGATGCGACCAGTTCGCTGGAGACCCTCAGCACGACCGTCGAGTCCAACACCACCACCATTGCAGCCCATACCGCGAGCCTGGAGACAAACACCGCGTCGATTGAAGCCAACACTGCGGCAATCAGCACGCTCGATGCATCGGTTGGCGACTCCAGCGGTGGACTGGTGGCTTCGGTTGCTACGCTGGTTGACGAAGTGACCTCGAACCGGAGTGCCATCACCACCAACAGCGACGACATTGCCATTAATGTCGCGGCCATCGAAAGCGCCGAGTCGTCCATTGAGGCCAACGCTACCGACATCAGCACCAACGCGGCGAGCATTACGGGCGTAGAAGACGACCTCGATACGGCGGAAACAAACATCGCAACCAACTCGACCGACATCGATGCGGCCGAGTCGTCTATTGCGACCAACACCACCAATATTGAGGCCAACGACAGCGACATCACGACAAATGCGTCCAACATCACGGCGAACGCCAGCGACATCGACGACGCAGAGACTGCGATTTCGGACAACACTTCGGACATCTCGGACAACACCGATGACATCGCGACCAACAAGACCAGCATCGAGACCAACGAGAGCAGCATCTCGAGCAACACGAGCTCGATCGAAGACAACACCGATGACATCTCGACCAACGCATCGGCCATCAGCGACAACGAGTCCGACATCACGTCCAACGCGTCGTCCATCGAAGAAAACGCCGAAGATATCGACGACAATGGCGACGACATCGATGACAACGCGTCGAACATTTTGTCGAACTTGTCGGACATCAACAGCAACTCGACCGACATCGCAACCAACGCGGTCAACATTGGGGCGAATGAGACCTCGATCACCACATTGGAAGCCACGGTATCGACCAACAGCGATGCCATTTCGGACAACTCAACCAGCATTTCAGAAATCGACACGGACATTACCGGCGTGTCCGACCTCATGGACTACGTGACGGTCGACACTTCGGAGGATTCTGTCTCGTTCGTGGGCGCCAATGTGTTCGTCCAGAGCGGCTCGGGGTCCACCGCCGGAACCAGTGCACCGGGACTCGGAAACCTCATCGTGGGGTACAACGAGAAAGAGTCGGACGACCTCGACTCGGGCTACCACAACCTGATTGTGGGCGCGAAGCACTCGTACAGTTCGCACAGCAGCATCGCGGTCGGCTCCGAGAACAACATTCTCGCCAAGCAAACCGCGGCGATTGGCGGCCAAAAGAACATCGCCACCGAAGAGTCCTCGGCCGTCTTTGGCGGCACGGACAACGAAGCATCCGCCAAAGGTGCGGTTGCAGTCGGCGGTAACGACAACGCGGCGAGCGGGCAGTTCTCCATCGTGTCTGGCGGTAAGGGCAACGATGCCACTGCAACGGGAACCGGCGTGTTTGGCGGGCAAGATAGCTCCGCAAACGACACGTACGCCGTGTCCGTCGGCGGAGACGAGAATCAGGCCAACGGGTCGTACAGCGCCGCGCTGGGTGGCACCGGAAACGAGGCCCGCGGCGACAAGTCGACGGCCGTGGGTGGCACCGGCAACCTCACCTCGGGCAACAACGCACTCGCAGCGGGTGGAACCACGCTGACCGCTTCCGGACCCAACTCGGCGACCGTCGGCGGCAACCTTGCCACCGCAAGCACCAACTACGCCCTGACTGTGGGCGGAAACAACAACGAAGCCAACTCCAGCTACGCTGCAGTGTTCGGCGGCCTTGAAAACACCGCCACCAGTGGTTCGTATGCCGCGGCCATCGGCGGCAAGAACATCTCGGCAAGCGGAGCCAACAGCGTTGGACTCGGCGGTGACGGTACAGCCGTCAGCGGCGCGAACAAGATCTCGCTTGGCGAAGAAGGCTAGTGCCCGGTGCGTTGGGTCGGCGAGTCCCCGAATGGGGTACCCGCCCCCCAACACGCCTGCGGCCCCGGGACCCCTGCAATGCCCCACACCCCAACGTCCCTGTGGCTCGTCGCAACCGCTGCGCTTGCATGCGCCTCCGACCCCACTGATCAGCCCCCCCAGTCGTCTCCAACCGAGTGGGAGTCGAGCAGCGATGACCCCACGCCTGCAGTGGCTATGACCGGATTCAACATTACGGTTCGGGAGCAGTGCACGGTGTGCGCCGACGTATCGATCCAACTCGACCTTGCGACCCCCGTCACGGTGTTCCTGAGTGCTGAGGATGCCGCGCCTGTTCCGTGGGTTCGCTCAGAGGCCGCAACGGATCACACCATCCCGCTCCTGATGCTTCAACCCGACACCGCCTACACACTCGCTGTGCAAACGGATTCCGATCCGCGACAACCGCTTGTGACCGAAACCTTTTCGACGGGCCGTCTGCCCGACTCCATACCACCGGTGAACCTCACGACCGAGAGCGATGAGTCAACCCTCACCCTGCTCACCGTGATCGACACGGACCCGAGTGCAGAAGAACACTTTCTGCTCGCCGTCGATGAGCGGGGAACCGTCGTCTGGTACGAGCAACTCAGCGGCGGCGGACTGGGCCTTAAAATCGATAACGACAAGCGAATTTACACCACCGAAGGCAACTTCCAAGCCATTCGAGTCGACCCATCCACAGGAACCAACGCGACGTGGACCGCCGCCGAACTCGGTTTAGACACCATTCATCATGAATTCAGACCGATGGAGGACGGGGGGTTCACCCTGTTCACCACCCAACACACGCCCGTTCCCGGTTGGTGGGAGAACGCGTTTGGTTTGTCGTACACATTCAACATCATCAGCGATGTCGCGATGCGGTTCGATGCGTCAGGGGCGCCGGCCTGGACATGGTCGATCCTCGATCACATCGACCCGCTCGAACACCACACTGAAGCCATGCACTGGCCGTTTTGGAACATGCCTCCCTACGACCACCTCGACACTCCAAAGGATTGGTCCCATGCCAATGCCATGGTCCCGACAACCGGCGGGTGGCTCATGTCATTTCGAAACCTCGACTGGCTCATCAAGGTCGACGAACCAACCGGCAGCATCGACTACATCTTTGGTCCGGGCGGCGATTTTGAACTCGCGCCCGGTGGCCGATGGTTCAGCCGCCAACACGGTCCCGTGGTGACCGGGTCGGACACGATCCTGCTCTATGACAACGGGAACAATCGAATCGACAGCCCGTGGGGCGAGCCCGCCTTTAGTCGCGTGGTCGAGTACCGGCTGGATCGCGACACGATGACCGCCTCAGAAGTTTGGTCGTGGGATGGCGGCGGCGAGCGGATCTTCTGCCCCGTCGTGGGCGATGTGGACCCCCTCAGCGCGGGAACGCACCTCGTCACCGATGGCGCCATCGCCGAAACGCGCCTCGACGACGACGGCACCGTTGAAACCCACTTCAGCGGTCGCGTGCGGGAAGTCCAAGACATCCAAGAGGCGCCGACGGTGACGTGGGGCATCACCGTCGGTACCCCGTCGGAGTTCTCGGCCACCGCGTGGATCGTCTACCGAGCGATGCGGATCGACTCGCTGTACCCCCAAGAGCGCCGCCCACAATGAGCCTAAAACAGATTGCAGTTGACGAATGGCGCGCCGTCCTGACCGACCGTCGTGACAACCTTGTCCGAAACACCAATGCCGCGAAGTCTGGCACCCGTGTCGACGGGACGCATCGCCCCAGCAACCGGGGTGAGCGCGCTGCGGTGACCTCGGCGGGCTACCTCGCCCACGGCCTCGCCGCGCGGACAACCGCCCTCGATGTTCACCTCGAGCATGTCGACAACATGGGGGCCGAGCCGCGGGACGAGGTGGCTGTCGGCGCATTGCTCACGCTGGCGTTCGACGACGGACCCGACGTGTTGATTGTTTTGTTCCCCGGTGGGGATGCCACGGTCTTGCCCTGCGGTGTACAAGTGCTCAGCATTCAATCCCCGCTCGCCCGCCAGCTGCAGGGTGCGGAAGTTGGGGATGTGCTCGAGATCGAGCGCAGTGGACGGGTTGCAGCGGTCGAACTGAAATCGATTTGCTAATGGGCTTGGCAAACGCTGCGATCAACGCCAATATAGAAGAGGGGGATTGCGCATGTTTCGTTTCGTTTTGCTTGGATTCTTGGTGCAGGCATGCACCGAATACAACGTCGTAAAACCGGCCGACGAGGACCCTCCGGGCGAAGATCCATCGGTCGACACGGCGGAACCGCCGCCGGGCACAGACGACCCACCCGCCGATGACCCCGCCGACGATACCGGCGACCCGAGCACGCCACCCGACCCACCACCAGACTTGGACGAATGTCCTGAACTGGAGACCGGCGAATCGGTGGAGACCGACTCAAGCTGCCGCGCCGACCCGGAGACCGGTCCATTGAGCACGTGGGTGAAGTGGTCCATCGACTCGTTTGCTGAAGAGCCAGACTTCGACGAGATGGTCACCGCTCCGATTGTGGGGCAGCTGGATGACGACAATGGGGATGGCGTCGTGGATGAGAACGACGTTCCCGACATCGTCGCCACCTTCGACGACAACGGAGGTGCCGAAGACAAGATGGGCGTGATGCGAATCATCTCTGGCAATGGATACGACCACAGAGTGTTTCTGACCCAGTGGACCGAAGGGTCCGACCAGTGGGGACCTTATCGCTACGGAACACCGGCCTTGGGCGACGTGGACAACGACGGGGAGACCGAAATTGTGGTTGTACTCGCCGGCCCGCCGGCGATCCCGGGCGATGCACCGCCCCCCGACGGACCTGGAATCGATGTTCCGCCACCCGAGGACAGTCCCATTGGGCCTCCACCACCTCCAACGCCCGGGATGGAACCCGACATCAGTTGCTACCCGGCGGCGTTTGACTTGGATGGGACCATGGAGTGGCGCTACGAGGGCAGCTTCATCGACTGCGGTGGACACGCCATTGCGCTCGCCGACATGGAGGGCGATGGCACCGTTGAGGTGATCCTCGGTAAGGTCATCGTCAACGGCGAGAACGGAAGCTTGCAGGGCGAGGGCTGGAAAGGCGACGCCTCGTACGGCGGCGCCTACTTTGAAGTCGGTCAGATTCCCTCCATCGGCGACATTGATGGGGACGGAGACCAAGAACTTCTGGCTGGAAACACGATTTACGATCACAACGGCAACGAAGTGTGCAGCCTGATGGAGCCAAGCAAGGATGGCTTTACCGCGATCGCTGACCTCGACATGGATGGCGACGGTGAGATTGTGATGGTCTGGGACCACAAGATCACCATTCTAGACGAGACCTGCCGCGAGCTGCGCGAGTGGCCGATGGTGGGCAACGGCACCGGTGGGCCGCCCACGATTGCCGACTTTGACGCAGACGGCGAGCCTGAAATCGGCGTGGCGAGCGCGCTCGACTACTGCGTCTACGAGGCCACCAGTGAACTGCTCTGGGCTTTCGGAACCACAGATGAGTCCAGCCATGCCACGGGCTCCACTGTGTTCGACTTTGAGGGCGATGGGCGCCCCGAGGTGGTGTACGGCGACGAGGTCACACTGTGGGTGCTCGACGGGCCGACCGGTGCGGTGCGGCTCGAGGATTCCGAGCATTCCTCTCGAACCCTCCACGAGTACCCTGTCGTCGTGGACTCCGACGGCGATGGCTATCCTGAAATCATCGTCCCCAATGGCGGCGGCCATTACGATGACGCCCGGACGGGATTGTACACACTTGGGTCCACTGAGCCCGGGGGCTGGATTGGCGGCCGCCAAGTGTGGAATCAGCATGCATACAACATCGTCAACATCAATGATGACCTCACCATTCCCGCCAGCCCCGAGTCCAATTGGCCCCGGCACAACAACTTCCGGTCGGGTGATGTAAACCCAGTGTACGGAACATGGTCTCCCGATGCTGTACCCCTCACAGATGCATGCGCCTACGACTGCGACGAGGGGCTTCTGCGCCTGCAGGTGCGGCTCGCCAATCAAGGCACAGCCACCCTTCGCACGAACATGAAGTTGACTGTCTACGATGCGGACTCGGGGGATGTCCTCGCGATTGAAAACATCAGCCCGCCTCTCGACCCTGGCGAGGCGTCGGACGCCTTTGAGTACGCATTTGCCGCCGACGCCGTCGGCGCGGATGGACTCATCGTCGTGGTGGACGACGCCGATGGCATCGAGACCGTCCGCGAGTGCAACGAAGACAACAACGAGGTGTGGCTCGAGGCTGCTACCTGCGTAGACTAGGCCTTACTCCTCATTGTCAGGTCCGAGT
>DEBL01000210.1:10119-25894 GCA_002348535.1 Deltaproteobacteria bacterium UBA2957
TAGGCCTTACTCCTCGTTGTCAGGTCCGAGTTGCTGGCCGAGCCGCTTCTTCTTTTCGATGCTCGTCTTCAGATCACTCACGTACCGGTGCACCCAAGGCTTGTTCATCTTCAGCGCTGCCCGCTTTGCGTACTTCAGCGCGACCTTGAGGTTGCCCTTCTGCTCGTGATGCACAGCAAGGTTGAGCCATGCTCGCGGCGAGTCGGCATTGTTCTTCTTGGCGGCGATCTTCCAGCGTCGGTAGGCAGACTCCCAATCCCCCGAAACCGCTGCTCGTCTGCCCGCTCGAATGTGCGCATTTCCGCCGCTGAACATCCGGCGCGATATTCTGGATTGCCACGGCGATATCCGCGAACGATACCGACGACCCACATCCCCCATGAGTTCGCTCTGATGCGTCTTCACACGCCCTGTCGCCGCTCGAGCATCGGCTTTTGAGTCCCCTTCGCCGTGCCATGCCTGACTCAGATTGACGGAGTACGCATCGATCACCTCTCCATCGCACCCAAGCAGCGACCAATCCGAATCTGCTGTGATGTCGAGGGTGGCCAACTGAACCGTGACAGTCTTCACCACCTGCACGTTCTCTTCATTGCCGTCTTGCTTCAAGATGCGCTGATCTTCTGTTCGCTCCTCCTCGCGTTCCGACCAAATCCAGTCATGGTCGACCCGAAGGGAGTCCAGCATCACGATGCCTGTCGCCGATGTCTCAGTACAGATGGCTCCGGCTTGCTCGGCGTTTAGGGGCTGTCCAACCACCGCTCCCGACGTGGTGAAGGCTCGCTGGGAAGCTTCATTGGAAACCACCTCAAACCGCGGTCCACCGCTGACGGCTTCTCGAAGCGCATACAACGCCTGAAAGCTGTGCTCGCTCGGTGAGCGATCGACCAGCGCGAGTCGCTGTACCGGGCTCGGCACCGTTACCTCTGCCGGCTCCATGACATCGATGGGGACATGGGTTGAGCATCCAAACGCCCCTAAAAACAGCAGTTTTTTCATCTCCAGATCTCCTCGTAGAGGCGGCCGTATCCTCGATACCTTGGCCTCCTTGTGTTCCACGTCCAAGGGTTACGTTTCATTCAGGGCATGTCAAAAATGAACCGGCGAGGACGCTCCGATATTGTCCGACCATCGCCCATTCAGCCACGGATGACCTCTTCAATCGAGTCCATCGGCAGCGAGCTTCATCACGGTGCACTCGATGTGTTGAGCCGCCGACCGGCGCACGGTCTCCCCGGTTGCACCGGGATCGGCCTCCATCGCAGCAACCCAATCCGACTCGTCCATCAACCACCAGTTCCACTCCGCGAGTCCGCACAATTGAGTGCGACTGGTAAAAGGACGACAATCCGCCATCCGTTGGGCCCAACGGGGGCAGCCGGTGGTGGCTTGAAACCAGCCCGCAGCCTCTGCTGATGGCATGGCGTTGATGGCGGCCAGCTTCGGATCCGAGGGCGCCTCGCGAGCAATTGAACCGTATACACGAACGCGACTGATGCCCCCATCGGGCCCCACATGAACCCGAACGTGCGTCCACGGTCCAGCATCATTCACCGATTTGAGGTGTGGAGCGTCGGGGGCAGGCTCAAACGAATCTACGATGGGCTTCCATGCACTGCTGGCGAGCAACGCTGGCAGCGGTGGGGCAACCCAATGAATGCCATCCACCCGGATTCGTTCCGGTTGGTTTCCAGAGAAGTGCTTTGTGTCCAACACCACTTCAGCGATTCGAGCAGGACCACCGAGACGAATCACAACCCACTCGCCGTTCAGGCGTCGATTTCGTTGCGGCTCCCATCCATCCCTGATGTCAATGGCGGGCTGACGCTTGAGCAAATTGACTGGACTTCCCAAGGCCGTGGAACTGCAGGCCATGGCTTGCCCGCCGTGCTGGGCACAGGCGAGATCAACCTCTGTGTTTGGGTCGGCAACCGATGCCGGTTCTCCCCACACGCGAAGTCGCGCCACCCCACCATCGGGAAAGACACGGATTCGGACGTGGGTCCACACACTGACCGTACGAGCCGACTGCAAATTCTGTCCGTTGGGTTGCAGCGCAAACGGGGCAACAATCTGTGTCCATTCGGTCTCCGATCGAAGTGCCTCGGACTCGGCATTGAGCGGCACATTCGCACCCTCGATGCTCGCGAACGGCGCAGCGTCTCCGTGAAAGTGGGACGTATCGATGTCGACCCCATGAACCGTACCGGCGACCCCCAGTTTGATGATGCACCAGTCGTGGCCCCGCCCGTTTCGGCGACGACCTTGCCACCCGTCCATGAGGCGTCCGTGGTCCGTGAAGGCATGCGGATCGAACACCGGCGGACTCGCCCGGACGAGGTGGTCCATGGATGCGAACGAATCGTCGCTGCAGGCCACAGCAGCCCCACCCGAGTCGGCGCTGGCCAGATCGACGAGGCCCGCAAAGGCCGCTGCTGTGGGGGATGGGTGAATCATGAATATTTTCGGAGCCTATGGTGCCTTAAGCCGTTCCCGCACGCGGGCCATCCGACGCTCTGCAGCCCCGTGTCATTCGAGGTAGCCCAGTTGCCGAAGCGCCTGCTCCGTCTCTGCATCCATCGCTCCAGCACCCGTACTGGGTGCCACCGCGTCCCATGCGTCAAGCGCAGCCCGAAGACGCACGGATTTTTCCTCGTCGTTCACTTCGGTCTGCTCGTCGTTCACCGCATAGAGTCGGGAGGGCTCTCCGGTCCATGGCGTGTAGACCAGCATCGAATCGTCGTCGATTACGGTGCGTTCAAACTGAAGGTTGGGCCAGACACCCTCCGGTGACTTGCCGAGGCGCATGTTCAAACCGGACCGCGTCGCCTCGGCAAAATGAGCGGGTGGTGGACCGGCAGTTCCCGACCAAACCGCAGCGAGGTCTTCACCATTCCCAAGACGGGCATCCATCGATGCGGCCGACAACACCGTGTTGGGAATGTCTGAGAGCCGAACGCGGCGCTCGATGGCGACACCTTTGGGCACATCAAACATGCCTCGGCCCGCAACAATCATGGGGACGTGAATCACAGGAAGATCGACATCGGGGCCATGGGTATAGACTTGACCGAGGCGCCGTTCATCAAGCATCTCGCCATGGTCCGCCGTCATAATGATGAGGGAATCCTTCATCAGTCCACGCTGGTCGAGACCATCAAGCAGGCGTCCAAACTCTTGGTCCGTCCAGTGCACCTGAGCGAGGTACAGCTTCCGAGCCTGCTGCACCCTACTCTTTTTGAGTTTCATCCCCTTTCGCGCACGCGTTCGGAAGACCTCAAGTCCATCTAAACCGCCTCGGTCGATGTCGAAATCCGGTGACACAAACTGGTCTCGAATGTGTTGTGGCGCGGCCTCCCAGGGCGAATGCGGGTCGTAATAATGCACAAATAGAAACAGCGGCTGACCACCCGGACGCTCATCGATGGCTTTTAGTGCGGCATCCGTCACCTCATCGGCACCCTTGCGGGGTGAACCGAACCACGAGCTAAACTCGGTGTCTTTGTACACCCGAAAGCCCCGGTCGAGACCCATGTCAGACTCCAGCGGCATGGCGCCGACCACAGCGATTCGGTCCCATCCCGCAACCGCGAGCTGTTCGGCAAGCAACGGCACATCCTTCGGGACCGGCTGACCGTTGCGAGGCACCCCGTGTCCGTGCGTATCCATCCCCGACATCATGGTCGTGTGGGACCCCAAGGTGGTGGGCAGCGACGCCATGGCCCAGTCAAAACGCACACCACGATTTGCGAGCGCATCGAGGTTTGGCGTCGATGCATCGGCCCCACCATAGGCTGAAATGCTATCGACTCGCGTCGTGTCAAAGCTGGCCAGCACCACCACGGGACCGGGCTCAGGCGGGACGGCGGTGGTGCAGCCCAAAAGACCCACCAGCAACCACGGCATAGGAATTCGCATGGAAGCCGACTAACGTCTGAAACCGGACTCCAACAGCTTGTCATTCCATCAAACAGGACCTACCCTCTTCGGTATGCATCGATGGCTGACCCTTTGCGTGCTGTGTGCATGCTCCGAATACGATTTCGTGGCCAAGACCGATACGGTCGGTGGCGGTGAACCTCGCATTGCAGTCGATCCCGAATTTCTCGACATGGGGGTCTATGAACTGGATGGGCCCGCCGGCACCCGGTTGGTCACCGTTTCCAACGTCGGCGAGGCACCGCTCACGGTGTACGGTGCAGCCATAACGGATGCTACCGGTCCCTTTGGCATTGCTGTGATTGATGAGACCCGACTCGAACCGACACGGGCCATGGACCTCATTGTGGAGTTCACGCCCACAGCGGTCGGTACTTCCCGAGGACAACTCGTGGTGAACAGCAATGATCCTGCCCGCGCCCACACCACAGTAGAGTTGAGCGCTGAGGTGCCTGACAGGCCGACCGAGGCCGCTCCCGTAATTGAACTGACACCCACCACCCACGACTTCGGCGTTCTCGGTCTCGATGACTCAGCGACAGCGATGTTTACCGTTCGCAACACAGGCACTGCTGAACTGGCCGTGAGCGAGTTGATGTTGGTGGCCGATACGAGTGAGATGAACCTCGACCGGCTCGAAGCAACGAATGGGGGGCTCCCTTGGTTTATTGGCCCAGAAGAGAGCCGAACGGTTTTGGTTCAGTACACGCCGAGCGACGATGTTCGCGATGACGCCGAGTTGATTGTCTACTCCAATGACCCGGTCCAATCCGGCGTCTCGGCGACTCTCACCGGCAACGGCCGTTCCTTTTCGGGATTTTCCACCGGATGGTACATCTACGATGACGGTCTCGATCATGAGACCACGTCCAGTCCGGACCACCCCGTCGATAGTCACGGGGATCTCAACTTGTACTGGTATGAGCCCTCGGGGGTGAATGGACTGATGGAGAGTTCCGACCCGGAGGCGGACTTCGCTCACATGCGCGCGTACGTGATCGCGGGCGCGGGTGCCCCTACCGAGATCACAGGTCCCATTTCCTTCGCGTCCTCATCCCACCTCGCAACCTTTGCATTCGCCACCTACACCTACATCGCTTGCGACTTCTGGATCGATCCCGGGGACGATCCCGGACTGTACGCGGTAGGCGCAGATGCCGTCGATGATGGGGTGCAATTCATGGTCAATGGGCAGATCCTCGGCCACATGTATCTGCACAGCGAACCGCGCAGTTGGTCTCTCGTTGACGCGGGGCGTCCCGGCGAGGTCAACACGCTCATCGCCATCTTGGTCGACGACTCCCGCTCGCATCGGTACCTGTCCGAGCTCCGGTTCACGCGCGACGGTGTCATGATCGAGTAGCTACTTCCCGGCGTCGCTCCCCCACAGTTGCAGCAAGCGATGGTCGCGTCCGCATCCTGCGCGATAACTGCGGTACCGAGTCGGGCTTTTTTTGTAGAAGTCTTGGTGGTACGCCTCGGCAAGCCAAAACGTTTGCTTGGGCAGAATCGGGGTCACGACTGTTCGCCCCAGCGATTTCTCAGCATTCGCCTTGCTGGCGTTGGCCGCTACTCGTTCGGCCTCAGAAGTGACAAACACTGCGGTCCGATATTGGTCGCCCCGGTCACAAAACTGACCGTTTGCTTGGGTGGGATCCACGTTGTGCCAGAAGGTGGAAAGAAGGTCGTCGTAGGACACCTTTGCGGGGTCATACACCACCCGAATGGCTTCATAGTGACCGGTTTCGCCACGGGCCACTGCGTAGTAAGTGGGGCCCACCTCGGGGCCTCCGGTGTAGCCAGACTCCACAGCGACAACACCGGTTTTTTTCTCAAAGGGCGGCTCCATGCACCAGAAGCATCCGCCCGCAAAAACCGCTTCGCGCAGTCCTTCAGTGGGTGGGTCAGCGGCCACCGTTGGCTCCGCGGCTTGCAGCGACTCGCCGCAACTCAGAATCACCATCAACGCAGCGCCAATCATTTCGCCGCTGCCTTCGGCTGGAACTCGAGTGCGTTTCCATTGACGCAGAACCGTTGGCCCGTCGGAGGAGGGCCGTCTGGAAACACGTGGCCCAAGTGACCACCGCACCGGTTGCACAGAATCTCTGTTCGGCTCATAAACAATGAGTTGTCTTCTGCGTCCGCAAGAACAGCCGAATCAACGGGGCGAGTAAAGCTCGGCCAGCCGGTCCCGGATTTGAACTTGTCCTTGCTGGAAAACAGGACTAGACCGCAGCCCCCGCATGCATACAGACCCGCCTTGGTGTTGTCCCAGTATTGTCCTGTAAACGCCCGTTCCGTCCCCTTCTTTCGAAGAATCCGGTACTGCTCGGCGGTGAGCTGCTTTTGCCATTCTGCGTCCGTCTTTTTGACCGCATCGGCGCGGGGTGACTCAAACCCATCGGCAGCCACCGAGGCACCGCACCCCATTGCGAAGACCACCGTCATCCAATGCTTCACGGACCACCTCCTCAAACCGCGCCACACATGCATAATGCGCATCTACCCTTCAGCATTCCCGAAAAGTCAGCGTCCCGCTACTCCGGTTTTCGGAAGGTCGTCGCCAACCACCGCTGTTCCTCGCGCGGCAGGCCCGAGGGACGGTAGTAATGGTCGATGGGGTCAAAGCCGGCCGCAGTTAAAAACCGGGTCCAGTTCTCGATGTCGTGGTAGCACCCGTAGCGATCGCCGTTCCACCCCTCCTCATTCTGCCCCCGCGGGTTGGATGAGAACAACACGCCACCGGGCCGAAGTGCGGCCCTCAATTCGGTAAGAATCCGCGGCAGTTCGGCGCTCGGAATGTGGAACATGGTCGCATTGGCGAACACCCCGTCAAAATGACCCTCCGGCAGGTCGAGCGCGAGAAAATTTTGATTCCACACTTCTGCACCCGAAAACTCCCGAGCCATGGCGCAAAAGGTAGGCGACCCCTCCACGCCAATGGGCTCATGGCCCCGATCCTTGAAGGCCGCGAGATCCCGGCCGGGACCGCACCCAAAGTCCAGAATGCGAAACGGACCTTTGCCGTGAAGCGCAGTGAGCAAGGCGTCCATATTCTGCGTGACGTCGTGGTCGCGTGTGCCTTCCCAGAACGACTCGGCGACCTCATCGTAGCTCTGAATCGTGGGCGCGGTCAGTTCACGGATTTTGCTCATCACCACTCCCCTTGGCTTGCCATGCTCGCCCACGGCTCGATGATCGGCAAGGCGTCCCCGCGCTGCAGCAGTTCGATCGAGATGGCGTCGGGACTGCGCACAAAAGCCATGCGACCGTCTCTTGGGGGTCGAAGAATCGTGACACCGTGTTCGGCCAAGTGAGCGCACACCGCATAAATGTCATCGACCTCATAGGCCAAATGACCAAAGTTCCGACCGCCAGTGTAGGGTTCGGTTTGATCCCAATTGTGGGTCAGTTCGAGCGGTGGATCATTGGGTCCAGCGGCAAGAAATACCAGCGTAAATCGACCACGCTCAGAGTCGCGACGACGCACTTCATGGAGCCCCAACAAGCCGAAGAAATGCAGTGCAGCATCAAGGTCTCGAACGCGGATCATCGTGTGCAGGTAGCGCATCTCTTGGATGTACTCTGCGCCGGTTCCGCACGCACCTCGTTTTCCATTCAACCGGTCAATCGGGCCGGTGCCGCGATAGGGGCCCCGTATGAAACTCTCTGACCACCTAAAGCACCTCGGGCTCACCAACTCAGAAGCGAAGAAGGCGCTGCTCTCCGGCAAGGTATTCTTGCACGGAATTCCGACCGCAGATGGTGGTCGGGATATCCAGCCGTATCAGATTGAACTCCGACCCGAGGCGCCGCGCCTCACGCCGGGCCGGGACCTTGTCCTTCTGCATCGTGACGACGCATTCATCGTCGTGTGGAAACCGTCCGGCATGCTGAGTGTCCCCGCAAGCAAGGCCGGAGGTCACCTGAATGTCATGGGACTGGTCGGCAAGCTCACGCGCGGACCCGCCCTCGCCGTACACCGCATCGACCAAGGCACCAGCGGGCTGATGATGATCGCCCGCACCGAGGCGGCTCAACTGAACCTCAAGGCACAACTTGAGGAGCACTCAGTCGAGCGGCGCTACATTGCCATGACCCATGGACGCCCTCCCAGTGAGGCGTGGACCGTCTCAAACCATCTCGCCGATGACCGGGGTGACGGCTTGCGGGGCAGCATCGAAGGTCCACCGACGGCACGCTCCAAGCATGCCAAGACCGATTTTGTTCACCTCGAACGCATCGACAAACAGGTCAATCTTGTCGAGGCCAAGCTTCACACCGGCCGAACCCATCAGGTTCGAATTCACCTTGCAGAGGGAGGTACGCCCATCCTTGGTGATGACAGATACGGGAACTCCGTCACGAACCGCGGAGTGTCTCGGCTCTGTCTGCACGCCGTCGTCTTGGGCATTCGACACCCAACAACAGGCGAAACCATGCGATTTACCAGTCCCATCCCCGACAGCATGGAACGCCTGTTGCGCTCGCTGCGGCACGCCAGTGCAAACCCATCGCCGAAGCGGCGCAAGAGCCGGCGCCCCAAAAAACGGCGCGGCTAACTGCCATCCTCGATGACGCCATCCGACGTCTCCACGACCTCGCACTCGGCTGTTAGCGACATCACGCCTTCGGTCGGCCGAAATACCACCGCCATGTTGCACATCTCATCAGTCGACTCGTTGCCGTAGTTCACTTCTTCTTCGGTGGTGTTGTTCCACTCGCATGTCCACTCGAACCCTTGGCCTGCCGGAACCGAAATGGGTTCGTCGTACTGGGTGATCATGGGTGTATGCCAGTCATCATTGGAGAAGAACACGTCCCCAACCTCACCTGATTCATGGTCGTACGGCGCAATGTCGAATCGGGTTCCGAGTGCGTGCTGATGGCCGGCCAACACCATTACTTCCACATCTTCATTGAACACACACCGGGACCATTCCGTATGGCGCTCACCGGCTGGAATGTTGATGTACTCATCCCGCACACTGCCACCCCACATCGATTTCTCGACGGCAGTTTGGGCGACCGTGTAGGCATTGATCTCCGAGTAGATGTCCACTGGATCGGGCGTCGGATTCACAAAGTGAACCTCATGCAGGACATCAATGTTGGCGGGGACATTGGCGACCGTACCCTCGGGAAACACCATCTCGCCGCTCGGATCGCCCTGCCCGCCAAAGACCATGATGGCCTCCTCCATGAGCGTCGAATCTCCATACAGTTCGTTGCAGTCATAGGTGCCGTACTCGACCGGCGAATCGGTAACCCCACCGGTGAGGCTAAAGTTCAGCGCCGACACCGTAAAGTGATGCGTGCCCTCGTTTTGATTGTATTCAACCGACTGGACTGCGGTGAGGCCCTCGGCATCAACCGGCAGGGGATACACTGAGCACATCCAGACCTCGCTGAACGGCTCAGCCGTGCCGTACATTGCGAGTTGGAAGCCGTCGGATGGGTCGGGCGCTTCAAGTACCGGACGTCCCAACGCATCCGATGTTCCAGTGTCGTCCGCTTCTTTTGTACACCCCATCAGGACCAGAGTCACCACTAAACCGCGCATGTCACACTCCCGTTGAACGGCTCCACAATAGCTGAAGTCGCTGCCGCCGTTCAGGGAATTCGCTCAATCCGATGATTCCGGTTGGTCGGCACGTTCCGAAACAACGAGGTCTCGCCATCGACCCACGTTACGCGCAGATCGATGGTTGCCGTGTTCCCAAGTCCAAAATGGACGGTGGGAGGTACTGAAGATTGGAGGCCACGGGTGCCCTGTGTCACCCATCGCGTCTGCGTGCCTTCCTCCGTTATGACGTCCACACGGGCGCCGAGGGCATCTCGATTTTTATCGGGAGCCGTCAAGGCCACGCGAATCCATCGCGCTTCCCCGCAGTTGGCAAGATGAATGGACACCTGACCGGCGATCTCCCGGGTGATCAGGTCAAGCCAACCATCACCGTTTAAGTCAGTCAGGTGAGCCGCCCGCGTGCTGGCCGTATTTGCAATGCCCCAGTCATCCGCAACCGGATCGAAGGAGCCATCGCTCTGCTGCAACCACAGTTGGTCAGGCTGAAGCCAAGGATTCATGGAGCCCCCCGGGGCATCCGGCAGCCCCCCAAAGGCCATAAACAGGTCCAAGTCGCCGTCGTTGTCGACATCCGCCATCTCGGTGCCCCACCCAGACCACCGGTCATCCGAAGACGATTCAAGGGTCAGTCCTCGGGTGAATGTTGCATCGTACCAGCCGCCTGCACCATCGGACTCCATGAGCCACGCGCGCTGCATGTCGGACATCGCCAACTCCGGCCAACCGTCCCCGTTGATGTCGCCATACCCGATGCCCATTCCCTCCATCTGCAGCCCGAGCGAGGTGGCGTCCGATTCATCAACATACTCTCCCTCGGTGTTTCGAAAGAACTGGTTGTTGACCATGCACTCCGAGATGTAGCCGCGGTCCGACACCGTGTACACATCCGGATCACCATCTCGATCGGCGTCCATCCACAAGGCGGCGCGCAGACGCGACCGGCCCGCCGGGTGGTCCGGTATGCGCGTGCTTACGTCTTCGAACGTTCCATCGGCGGTGTGTTCCCAGAGTGCTTGAGGCCCGTCTGTGTACGGATTTTCAGGCAGCGGACCCATGCTGTCGTCGCAGCTTCGATAGGTGTTGACCAGCATGTCTAAGTCGCCGTCACCATCGCCGTCGGCAAACACTGCGCCCACCGCTGGCCACCCCTGCTCAGCGAGGCCCATGGCTTCCGTTTCATCGGAAAACATACCGGCCCCATCGTTGATCAAAAACCGATGATCTTGGTCGGCCTTGGGCACGAACACATCCGTATCGCCATCGCCGTCAATATCGACCGCGATGGCGCCGGCACTGCCGCCCCCAACTGTGGCGGGAACGCGAGTGGAGGCCGAGTCGGTTGCGCCGGATTCCAACACATTCATGTACAGCTGATCGCCCTCCAGTTGAGGCAGGTACAGGTCCAACGATCCGTTCGTATCGAAATCGGCGACGGCAAACCCCGCAGCCGCAATTGGGTCCCAAGGGCTCAGGTCGATGGTTTCGCCTTCCAGCCGCTGCACCGTCCGGTACGGGCGGGTCGTTCGCTGTGTCGTGTCTGCACAGTTGACCTCATCCCCCGATTCGAGAACTGCATTTTCAGCCACCGGGGGCTCACCAGTATCTGGAGTGGACCCGGAATCGGTTGGGCCGGGCTGACCCGAATCTCCGAGGCTCGGTTCCGCGACCGGCTCGCACCGATCGCCCACCGCCACGAACCCTGCCGCGCAGGGATTGTCCTTGGCGTCCGTGCAGGCCGCCATCGCCAGCCACCACCACACGTTCACAACGCCTCCGACAACAGCGGCCACAGCGCCTCGCCAATCCGCTCGTGTCCCGTCGCGCTTGGGTGCATCGCTAACACTCCCTTGGAGGCAATTGTGCGCTCTTGCTCCACAATGTCCTCCAATTGTCCGGACCACAAGTCTTGCACAACCGAATGCTGCACCTCAGCGGCGGTCAGCAGCTCGGACATGGTGGCCATATCGTCGCGCAGCCAGCCGCACCGCTCAAGGTTGGTTGGGCCCGAGCACAGGGGCATGCCGGGCGGCTCAACGATCGCCACAACAAGTCGCCCGCCTCGCCCTTCGATGCGTTGCTTCAACCCCATCATGGCCCGGCGAAATCCGCTGCGGGTTTCTGCACCAATGAAGCGACGCCCGCTCGAATGGGCTTGGGTCCATGACATCCAGCGAAACCACGCAAGGTTCGCGAGCCACGACCGCTGGACCCACCAACGGGTCACCCGTGACTCGGCCAGATCGGGTGGAGCGACCAGCCGTCCATCGACAGCCAGCATCAATCGGTCTTCAAGGTCATCGGCCGATAACACCAGCATGACCACATCTGGCATGCGCTTCTGTAGCGCGCCGATGACCCGCTGGGCGACGGTGCAGTATCCCGCCCCCGGCACGGCAAGGTTTCGAACAAACGCAGCCCCTCCCGTATTGGTCGCCACAGACCGGCCCAAGTGAGCGCCAAAGGTTTCATGGGGTTGAACACCCAGCCCGTATGCGAGTGAATCGCCGGCGAGCCAAACCGTACGACCTTGGGACCCCGATCCGTATTTTTCAACCGCTCCATCGGCGGCCGTGTCGACACTGTGCAACTGATTGAAGTGGACATTGTTCCCGGTACCCGGTCCCGTCCACCGGGACCGATGCGACAGAAAACTCCGAATCTCATGACAGAGGCTGAGGTCCGGATCATCCGCATGGTCAACCAACCACTCCAATCGAAAATCCGAGCCCTGAAGGCTGTTGATGCTGGGCAGTGAACGATAGAGGTTCCTCAGTCCAACTTCCACGGCCACCACCGCCACGACCGTCGAAACGATCGCCAGAATCAATCGTGTGGAACGTCTGACTGGTGAGGAACCGTCCGCCATGAATCCATCTTATCAAGGCGGAATTGACGATGGGGGTGTGCAGGTATCGGGGCGCCATTTTCATCCTCGGTTGCGGTGGTGACACCCGCAATTCAATGCGTTAGTTTTCCGCAATTCCGAAACAGCTGAAGGACGGCACGCATGATTAAGACATCCGTAGGGCGGTTACGACTGATTGGTTTGATTGAAGGCTTATCCTTCTTGGTACTGGTGGGAATCGCCATGCCCAAGAAGTACATTTGGGGGGATCCCACTTGGGTCAAGATGGTGGGTCAGACACACGGCTTACTTTGGGTAGTGTTCTGCTTCGCCTTGTTTGACGCCAAGGACAAAGAAGGCTGGTCGTTCAAGCAAGCGCTCATCCCGTTTGTCGCATCCATGCTGCCGTTCGGCCCGTTCATTGTCGACAAGCGCATCAAAGAAGGCCGTCTGTAGCTCACATCTTCGAGACGTTGTTGCCGCTTTTATTGGTGGGGTGGATGCGGTTTGCGATGCGCTCCAGCAGCGCCGTGACTTTTGTTTTGAGTTTGGCGATCAGAAGTCGTTTCACAGCTGTCTCACGAAAGGGTGTTGCCTTGAGTTAGCATGCCGCAACTGCGATGAGTATACCTCGGAGACCACTGCCCATGACCCGCGAAGAAGCGGGAGGCCGAGAACTAGACGTCGTTCTGGTGACCGGGGATGCCTACGTGGATCATCCCGGCTGGGGCATCGCGGCGATCGGACGATGGCTGGAAGACCATGGCTTCAGCGTCGGAATCATTGCGCAACCGGACTGGACAGACCCCGCAGCATTTCAGAGCTTGGGACGCCCCAACTTGTTCATGGGTATCACCAGCGGGAACATGGATTCCATGGTGAACCACTACACGGCGAGCCGACGGATACGATCGAGTGATGCGTACTCTCCGGGAGGTCAGCGAGGCCTGCGTCCCGACAGAGCAACCATTCCCTATGTATCCAAGGCCCGGCAAGCATGGCCCGGCCTGCCCATCGTCGTCGGCGGTGTCGAGGCCTCCTTGCGACGCCTCGTGCATTTTGATTTTTGGCAGGACAAAATCCGCGGTTCAATCCTTCTGGACTCCAAGGCCGACTTGTTGGTCTATGGCATGGGCGAACTTGCCGTGGTGGAGATCGCACAGCGCCTTCGCGCTGGACAGAGCATCCGAGACTGCCGCGACATTCCGGGCACCGCATACGCCTTGGGAGCAAAAGACCCCATTCCGACGGGCGAAGACGTTGTCGAGCTCCCGAGTCTCGCAACCTGCAAGTCCGACCGGAGGGGTCTGAATCGAGTCACCCTGCACATGTATCGCGAGTCGAACCCGCACTGCGGCAAGACCTTGATTCAGCAGCACGGATCCCGGTGGGTCGTCCAGAACCCTCCGACTCGGCCGCTCGAGACTCCGGAGATGGACCGACTGCATGAACTGCCCTACACGCACCAAGCCCACCCTTGTTATCGAAAGGAAATTCCGGCCCTCAAGAGCATCGCCGGGTCTGTGACCGTCAACCGTGGTTGCTCCGGCGGCTGCAGCTTTTGCGCCCTGACCATCCACCAAGGGAAGGACGTAACCAGCCGGTCAACCGAGAGTGTGCTGAAGGAGGTCGCAAGCCTGCCCAAGCGCAAAGGGTTCAATGGGATTGTATCGGACTTGGGCGGTCCAACAGCAAACATGTTTCACATGAAGTGCATGAGCGCCGCTGCAAACGCGGTGTGCCGACGAGTCAGTTGCCTCCACCCCATTCGATGCAAGCACTATGGGACCGATCACAAGCCATACTTGGAACTGCTTCGAAAGGCCCGAAACCTTCCAGGAATCCGGCGTGTCTACGTCAACAGCGGCATCCGGTATGACCTCGCAGCACTGGACACAGAATTCGTCGAGGAGTTGGCCACCCATCACATTCAGGGCCAACTCTCGGTGGCGCCAGAACACGCGAGCCCCGCTGCACTCTCGATGATGCGGAAGCCCAACATCGAGTACTTCGATGACTTTATGCGGCGGTTTAAAGACTCCAACAAAAAGGCCGGCAAAGAGCAGTATGTTGTGCCTTATTTCCAGTGCGCACACCCCGGCGTCGGTCCGGATGAAACCATCGAGTTGGCCCTGTACATGAAACAGTCCGGACTGCGGCCGCGCCAAGTCCAAATGTTTATGCCTACCCCCGCAACAATCGCCACTGCGATGTATGTATCCGGCGAGGATCCGTACACCAAAAACGACGTGTTCGTTGCCCGCGGCGACCGAGAGCGGTCTCGGCAACGGGCGCTGCTGTTCTATTGGAAGCGAGAGGAGTGGCCGCATGTTCGCGAGGCGCTCCGAGCATGGGGACGCACGGACCTGATTGGAAAGGGTCCGGACCAACTTGTGCCTCCGGGCCCTGCCTACGGCGCGTGGAAATTCTGGAAACGAAACAAGGGACAGGTTCGATACGACACGCACATGGGCATGAAGGTGGAGCGCGCAGCTCGTTATGAAGAAGATGAGCAGAACTGGGAGGCCGTTTCTGCCAACGGCTGCGGAGGCTGAACATGTCAGATTTGCGTTCCCAACTCATCGCAAAATTGGGGGTCGAGCCTCCCGCCCAAGAAGCACCAGACGACACACCGAACGATGGGCTCGACCCGGATGCGCACCTCGCGACGGAGTGGTTCCAAGTGCTCGCTCCGCTGGTGCGCCAGTACAGCATCAAAATGGCAAACAAACCCGCTTACCCAGCCGCCCAGAATGCACACCATGTTCTGTTGAAGAAACTCAAAGCCGACGGCCGACGGCACGAACGGAACGCACTCAACGAGGCGTACTCTCGATACGCAAAGCGTCGAGAGAAGCGGGTTTGGGCCCAACTGAAGTCTGAGATGAATGCTGCAGGCCAGTCGGCAAAGCTGTACCGCTCGCTCAAGGCGGGATCGGTGCCAGTCGAAACGCTGTTGAGCCGGTGGACTCGTGCGCGCGGCCGAAGCCTATCCACGGCTGAACTCCGCGCTGAACTGCTTCGAGGCTGAACATGAGTTTTGTGCCGTTGCCGGTTGACGGCGTACTGCGCACCCTCATCGACACGCTCGAGAAGACCGGCGTCGTTGCGCTCACCGCACCGCCGGGATCGGGCAAGACCACGCGTGTCCCGCCCGCAGTTGCGTCCCAAGTTGCCGGTCGGACACTGCTTCTGCAACCGCGTCGAGTTGCTGCACGGGCGTGTGCCCGCCGTCTCGCTGAAGAAGACGGAAGCCGTCTCGGGGAGCGGATCGGGTATTGGGTTCGCTTCGACAAGCAGTTCGGCCCCACCACCGAATTGGTCGTGTTGACGGAAGGCATCCTGACCCGGATGCTCCAAGCCGACCCCTTTCTTGACGGAATCGACGCGATCATTTTAGATGA
>DEBL01000216.1:0-3608 GCA_002348535.1 Deltaproteobacteria bacterium UBA2957
CCATCTACGTCGTATCGGACGGAACCGGCGACACGGCGGAGAAAGTGGTCCGAGCCGCGCTGCACCAGTTCAATGGCTATTTGGTGCACATGCAGGTGTTTCCCAACGTGACCGAGCGCGAACAGCTCGAGCGCCTGATCCGTCAGGCGGCCAACGAGCGAGCGTTGGTGGCAACCACGCTCGTTCGACCCGACATGCGCAACGCCGCCTTGGAGTTCGCACAGCAGCATCGAGTTCGGATCGTCGAGCTGCTCGGCCACCTCCTGACTCAGATGACCCTGTTTCTGGATACCGACCCCGAAGGTGTACCGGGACGAATGCATCAGGCCGACGAGCGCTATTTCGAACGCGTCGAAGCAGTTGAGTTCACCGTTAAGGCCGATGATGGAAAAGAGCCCCGACTCATGAAGCAAGCGGACATCCTATTGCTTGGTGTGAGCCGCACCTCCAAAACACCGCTCAGCGTGTTTTTGGCCCACAAGGGGTACAAAGTGAGCAACGTTCCCATCGTGTTGGACCGCCCGCTCCCGGATATTGTCCACGAGGTCGACCAGAACCGCGTGTACGCGCTCACAATCGACCCAGAGTCACTTCGGCACATCCGCTATCAACGTATGGAAACCATGAGAATGCCGGGGCGGACCAACTACAGCGACATGGACTATATCTTGGCGGAACTGGAGTGGGCCGAGGATCAATTTCGGAAAAACCCGGCATGGCCGGTTATCGATGTGACCCGGAAAGCCGTGGAAGAAACCGCGGCCATCATTTTGAAAATTATGGGCGAACGAGGCCTGACTTACGACTCCCGTGAATCCGGGCAGCTTTGAGAATTGGCGCATGGGGATGGCCCGAGTAGAATCAAGACGTGGATCGCGTATCCACTTGGCTCAGAGAACGAGAGGACCTCACGGTGATCGGCAGCGTCGTTGAAAAATACGAAGTGATCCAGAAGATTGGAGAGGGTGGAATGGCCACAGTCTACCGTGGTCGGCATCTCACTCTCGGACGCGACGTTGCCATCAAGGTCCTCCACCCCCACCTTTCGGCGTCGGAGCGGAATCGGCAGCGATTTGCGCGGGAGGCGCGCGCCATTGAACACCTCGATCACGACAACATTCTGAAGATCTTTGATTACTCCGGAACAGATGCAGACGACTGCTACATCGTCACCGAGTTCGTCGATGGCTTGACGCTGCAAAACTTGCTGAACGAACGCGTGCGGTTTCCTTCTGAGGTCGTGTCGCTGATCGGAATCCGGCTCGCAAAGGCCCTTCATTATGCCCATGAACTTGGAATTATCCACCGGGACCTAAAGCTTGAAAACGTGATGCTCCGCCGGGATGGTGAGCTGAAGTTAATGGACTTCGGCATCGCCCGATTTCTCGATGAAATCAACCTCACCATCACCGGAGCACTGGTGGGCTCTCCTGCCTACATGAGTCCCGAACAAGCGATGGAAAAGGTCCTCGACAGCCGGTCGGACTTGTTCAGCCTCGGCACATTGTTGTACCACCTTGTGACTGGACAGCTTCCATTTTCCGGAGCCAACCCATCGATCGTGCTCCGGAACGTCATCGAAGGAAACCGTCCGGGTGTACAGGAACTCGCTCCAGACATATCGGCACCCATGGCCGACCTCATCGAACAACTCATGCAAACCAAGCCCGAAGACCGGCCGTTGAACGCGCTGGAGGTGTCGGACCGACTCAGGGCGGGTCTTGCGGAAATCGGCCTCGACGCTGAGTCTCCATCGTGGAGTGTGTCGCGATGGCTCCAGAGCCCCAATGATTATCATGACCAGCTTCACGCACTGCTCAAAGCCGAGCTGCTGAATCGCGGCAAAGAGCGTCTGGCTCAGAATGACCATCTCGGCGCGCTTCGAATGTTTAATCGCTTGCTTTCGATCGATGAACAAAATGAAGAGGTGCTCGAACTCCTGCGCAGCCTTCACTCCATGCCTCGGTCTGGACAGCGGAGGGCGCGGCTGATTCCGATCGGGATCGGAGCACTCACATTGACCGCGCTGACCAGCGTTTTAGTCTGGCCGGACGATCCCACGGAAGCAACTGCCAGTGCATCTGAACTCGAGGAGCGCGCCGAAGATGTCAACGACCAAGGAATGACAAATCCTGAAGTGGTCGATGACTCTCCCCCACTTGTCGTCGCGATCGAGCGTACCGTCACCGCCCAACCCGCACCTAACGAGCCGCCAACCACGAGTGCAGCGGTGCCCATTGTTGCCGCCCCCGCACTGCCGTCAATTCCAAGACCTGCAGAACGGCCTGAGTCGGCAACTGTCCTTGTCACGGTACCGGGCTCTTGGGGCGACATTTACATTGACGGCGAGTTGAAGGGGCGGACAGGTTCTGTTCGTTCGATCGCAGTGGGAGCCGGTACCCATCGGCTTGAAATTCGCAATGACTACGCCCTCCCTCACGAGCAGTCTTTCACGGTTGCACCCGGCGAAAACAAGGTCATAGAAGTCACGGACCTCCAGCGAAAGCCGGTGCTGGTGCTCATGAGGAATGCCCCATCCGCCGACTGCACCGTAGCCTTCGACGGAGTGACCCGCGGTACCATCGGGACCCTCAACGAGGTTGTGCAAGTTCGGGAGCCTGACCGTTCCCATAATTTATCCATCACGTGTCCAGATGGCGTACAGTTCAACCGCACGGTTGCGCCGACCATCCCCGGCCGTGATGTGACCATTGACCTTTCCTCACCCTGACATCAATGTCGCGATCTGAACGAAAACAGCCAAGCACTGAGACCACAAAAGCGTCTATTTTCAAACACTTACGGCCGTGGCATAGCCTTTGCATAGTCCTGATCCCAACTGGCTGTTTTTATTGGCCACCATTCGTTGAGGTCCACCCGAATGTCCCACCAGTCATCGAGTACTCGAGCCCCGAGGCCGACAACATCTTTCGAATTGATACCAAGCAGGGTGGTGTGGCATGGGTCTCGGTCTACGACGAAGATGAAGGTGATGTGATGGACTACTTGTGGACCATCAATGGACTGGGGCCTCAAGGCAGCGCAACCAGTTTCGTGAGTGGAAACTACCAAGGCAGTTCCATTACGCTTCCGCAGGATCCCGTTTACCATGGCCGCGTGCTGACCTGCACAGTCTTTGACTCTGCCGGTGCCTCCGCGCGACGGACGTGGACAATCGAAGTGGAGGCCGGCGCATGATTGGGCTTCTGATTGCACTGGCCGGCTGCGCGTCGCAGAAAGAAGCACTCGATGCCACGATGGAGCGGACCCCGGGGGGGGCCGAACTCGACGTGAGTTCGAATCAGTTGCGAGTCGATATAATTCCCGGGGAATCAACGCCTTGGCTCGACAAACAGTCATGGATCGCCAGTGCAGATACCGACTGGGGCAGCTTGGAAATCGATATCCTTGCCAGCGTTCGAGTATCCGGGCGCGTTACCGGGTACTCGCCGACGCCCTTTGGTGCTGAGGTTCCCGGCGCCGACCAAACGCCAGTGGAAGCCACCGTCTCCCTCATTCGAGAGGGGACCATCTCCGGCGCCGCTGTGACCACTGAAGAAGACGGCTCGTTTGCCCTCTACGTCCCACCGGCTCGCGGATACACGATG
>DEBL01000216.1:3924-5204 GCA_002348535.1 Deltaproteobacteria bacterium UBA2957
CCGGCTCGCGGATACACGATGAGCATCATCCCTCATGATGGGCAACACCTGCCTTTTATGGTCACAACGAGTGCCGATTTCGAAACGGCCACCGACCTCGGGACCATCGACCTCGGATACGGTGAGCCTCTCCACGGATCCGTCCTCGACGAAAATGGAGACCCAGTCCCCAGTGCGATGGTCCACCTCAGAGACCTTGCCACAGGCGCGGAAGGTGCGCCCGTATTGTCCAATGATGAAGGCCGTTACGTGCTGCGAGCTTCACCGGGAGACTACGAGGTCGTCGCCCAGGGGCAGGCAGGCCAAGCAGTACCTCGCCTCACTCAGGTCGTTTCCGTAGTTGAAGACGTCAGCACACGTGCCGACTTTGACATGGGCGACTTGGGCATCGCCCCGGTCTATGGTCAAGTTGTAGACCAAGAGTCGGGGCGTGCCATACGAGATGTGCGCATCCGTTTTTCCTCTGAATCACTGGATAGTGTAGACGGGACCCTCGAGATTGAGACCGAGACCGATGGTGATGGAATTTTTAATCGAAGCCTTCTTCCGGGAGCATGGGTTGCCCAACTCATACCGGAGTACGACAGCGCGGTGGCTCCATCCGAGATCGCCTTTACGGTGTCCGCGGCTGCAACGGGGCTTGACCTTGGCCGTGTTGAACTGCCGCCGCGCATCGAATTTCGTTCCGTCGCAGTCGACGATTTTGAACAACCCGTCGCTGGCGCAGCCGTCAATGCCAGAGAGCTTGGGTTCGACGGTTACATCCATTCAACAACGACCGACTCAACGGGGCGATTTGAGTTGCTGCTTCCTCCGAGCCCCGTGTCATTGATGGTGGCACCTCCAGGCGGAGACCTCGCCGTCACCAACGTGTTTGTCAATCCAGCCGGAGAAGCTGGCAGCGTCCTTGTCAGTCGAGGTCAACGGGTCGAAGGCCGCATTTCAAGCGTCGGTGCCGGCGTCGGATTTGCGCTCGTCGAGATCCGAGACATCTCCGGTTTGCTCTATGCCACTGCATTGACCGACCCAAGTGGCTTCTTTCAACTGCGGATGGAGGCCTTTTAGGGCGCCAAAAGAACGCGCCCAATCAGTTCCACTTGGGTCACCTCACCGCGTCCCGCCTCCGCAGCCGAGGCTGCCGCGCTTCCGATGTCGGGAGCCACGACGACAAACGACTCCCCATCAATTTCCACCCGGTACCCCCTTGCCGCGCATTCAACGCTTTCGTCCCCGCCGGCGTGGTTGGCCGGGCGCACGCGCGGGCGCCCACGACGGGCCGC
>DEBL01000252.1 GCA_002348535.1 Deltaproteobacteria bacterium UBA2957
CCGTTACGGAACGAAGTCGGCCCGTTGACGAACCGTGTCTGGCAGAACCGACAGCCGCCCCCCCCCCCAATCCGGAGTACGCCTTGGATACCATCGCGAATGCGCTGATTCCCATCGATATTGAAACGGAGATGCGAAACTCGTATCTCGACTATTCCATGTCGGTCATTATCGGTCGGGCTCTGCCCGACGTGCGCGACGGCTTAAAGCCCGTCCACCGACGGATTCTGTACGCCATGTTTCGCGAGGGCAACCTCTCCAACCGCCGCTACAGCAAGTGCGCCGGTGTGGTCGGAGAGGTGCTGAAGAAGTACCATCCTCACGGTGATTCGGCAGTGTACGACGCGCTGGTGCGTATGGCGCAGCCTTGGAATATGAGACTTCCGTTGGTCGATGGTCAAGGAAACTTTGGGTCCATCGACGGAGACCCCGCTGCAGCGTATCGATACACTGAGTGCCGGATGACGAAGGTTGCCGAGGAACTGCTCGCCGACATCGACAAAGACACCGTTCGCTTCACACCCAACTTTGACGGTTCCAACGAGGAACCAGAGGTGCTGCCGGCCGCGTATCCAAACCTGCTTGTGAACGGCTCTGATGGAATCGCGGTGGGAATGGCCACCAAGATTCCCCCTCACAACCTCGGTGAGGTCATCAACGGTGTTCTCGCGCTCATTGAAAACCCCGAAATCTCCGTAGAAGAACTGATTGAAATCATCCCGGGCCCAGACTTCCCCACTGCGGGAACCATCTACGGTCGTTCTGGGGTCTACGAGGCGTACCGGACCGGTCGAGGGCGGGTGGTCATGCGGGGCCGAGCCAGTTTCGAGGAAACGGCCACCGGCGGCAACGCGATCATCATCGACGAGTTGCCTTATCAGGTGAACAAGGCGCGCCTTGTTCAACAAATTGCGGACCTTGTGCGTCACAAAAAGATCGACGGAATTCGCGAGCTTCGAGACGAGTCAGATCGTCAGGGCATGCGTGTCGTCATCGAGCTGAAACGAGACGCAGTTCGGGAAATAGTCCTCAACCACTTGTTCAAGCACACTGCGCTCCAAAGCACCTTTGGGGTAAACCTGCTGGCGATCGTTCATGGGCAGCCCATGCTGCTGACCCTTCGGGAAATGCTCTCGTATTACCTCTCGCATCGTCGCGATGTCACCATTCGTCGGTGTCGCTACGACCTGCGCAAGGCAGAAGAGCGCAAGCACATTCTCGAAGGGTACCTGATCGCTCTCGACAACCTTGACGAGGTGATTGCGCTGATCCGTGCTTCGGCAACGCCTGAGATTGCTCGCCACGGGCTGATGGACACATTCTCGCTGACGGAGATCCAAGCGCAAGCAATCTTGGACATGCGTCTTCAGCGACTCACGGGAATGGAGCGAGAGAAGATCGAGTCCGAGTACAAAGAGCTGGAAGAGAAAATCGCGTACCTGCGCGCAATCCTCGGCTCTGAAACCCGCCTGCTCGAGGTGATTGGGGAAGAGCTGACCGCCATTCGAGACAAGTACGCAGACGACCGACGCACTCGATTTGAAGAAGCGACGGGTGACCTTACGATCCTCGATTTGATTGCGGATGAGGAGCAGGTCATCACGCTGAGCCTCACCGGCTACATCAAGCGAACCTCTCACTCTGAGTACAGCATGCAGCGTCGAGGAGGATTCGGAAAGAAGGGAATGAAGACGCGCGAAGAGGATCAAGTCAGTGAGCTGTTTACGGCATCGACGCACTCCCATCTGCTCATCTTCACGACCAAGGGCCAAGTCTTTAAGGTGCCGGTCTACACCATTCCTGAAACGTCTCGAACAGCTCGAGGCACACCGATCGTCAATCTCGTAAACCTCGACGGTGATGACGAAATCGCCAGCGTGATTTCAGTGCGCGACTTTGACGAAGAAGTCGACCTGTTCTTCTGTTCCCGAAAGGGCCTCGTGAAGCGGACGCGCTTGGGTGACTACCGCAACATTCGTTCCTCGGGACTGCGGGCCTATGACTGCGCAGACGGCGATGAGTTGCTGACCGTTTGCAAGACACGAACCGAACAGCACGTGTTGATCACCACCCGGGCTGGCAAATGCATTCGATTCCAAGGCATCAATGAATCGGGAGAACTTGAAGTTCGGCACATGGGCCGCGTGGCCCGCGGTGTGCGTGGCATCAAGCTGAAAGACTCCGACGAAATAGCGGGCCTTGAGATGCTCGAATCGGATGAGTCAATGTTGCTGCTGACGGTGACCGAGAATGGATACGGAAAGCGAACAGCGATCGATAAATACCGCGTCCAAGGACGGGGAGGACAGGGCGTGATCAACATGGTCGTGGATGACAGAAACGGCATGGTCGTGGGATCGGTACAGGTCCACGATACCGATCTGATCATGATGATGACCAACACCGGTCGCGTCATCAAAATCCCTGTGCTCAACATACGGGAGACCCAGAGTCGTGCCGCAAAGGGCGTTCGACTGATGCGCGTGGAAGACAACGAACGCATTGTGTCCGTCACTCGGGTTGTGGAGCCGGAAGAGGAGGATGAACTCCTGCTCGAAGAGTTGCAGGCCGATGGAGAGGAGTCCGGCACCGAAGAGTAGACAAACCAGCCAGTCGGACCCCAGCAACGGCGCGTCTCAAGCGCGTCTCCGGTCGCTTGAATCAGTGACAATTGGGGTACGGCACTTGCTGTCTTTGCGTTCTTCTTGATAACGACGGAACCAAGATGTGGAATGACCTGCCAAAATCTGAGCGCCTGTATGTACTGAGGGGTGTGACTGTAGCCCTGAGCATCGTGATCTGTGCTGTGGTGTTCTGGCGTTCTCCCATGTCACCGGCGTCGATTGACCGAACGGCGGCGCAGGCTGCTCGTGGAGACGTGGACGGAGCCATTGCTTCGTACCTTGACCAAGCGGAGTCATGGGCCAGCAGCGCGAGACGCGGCGAGTCCTTGTGGCGAGCGGCTGTGTTGACGCATGTGGCCCAAGATCGACCCTTAGAGTCCGAGGCGATGCTGGAGCGGCTCATTGAGCAGTTTCCAGAGCACGCTCGGGTGGTGGACGCCCATGCCCGCATCGCGTTGATTCATCGTCACCACAACGGTGATCCTGTGCGGGCGGGAGTCCGTTGGGTCGCAGCTGCATCCATCGAACCCGCCCACCCGGATGCAGGTCAGTGGATGTTGAATGCGGGGATTGCACTCGCGGATGCCGGGGACTCGGACAATGCGCTTCGGGCATTGAATGTTGCACGGAAGCGTCCCGAACAGGCCGTCGCGGCGAATCTCGCCCTCGGGCGATTGCATTTGAAGCGTGATCCCGCCCAAGCGTACTCAGACTACGATGCGGCGTTTCGGGCTGGCGCATCCGGAGAAGCTCGGCGACTTGCTCACCTAGGAATGGCGACCGCTCTCGAATACCTCGACCGCCGGGATGCCGCGCTGGCCGAGCTGGATGAAGCTGCAGAAGAGGGCGAGGTCGACGCCGCCCTCGAGCGTCGACGGACCCGTCTCCGAGCTCGACGCGCTCAGTGAAGCACGCGTTTTCTGCATGGGTGCTGGTGTGGGCATGTGTGATCCAAAAGAGTCCTGAGTCCGAGTCGACGGCGCAGGAGACTGGAGTGCCACCGGTGGAAGACAGCGCTCCTCCTCCCGATCCGGTGGAGGAGATAGACGGAGAATCTCTCCCGCAAGGGGCAAATCCGTGTAGGGGACCGGTCTTGGGCACAGTCAGAGAAGTCGTCGACGGCGACACGATCAAGGTGGAGACGGGAAGAGGTGTAGAGCGAGTTCGCCTCATTGGAATCGACACTCCAGAGGTCGATCACAACGGACCGGATGACGAATGCTACGGCGAAGAAGCGAAGGCGTACCTATCTGCCATGATCGGTGGCAAGCGGATTTGGCTTACCTTCGATGAGGAGTGTTCGGATCGCTTTGGCAGAAGCCTCGCTTACGTTCATCGAGGCACTGAAGAGAGCTCCTTCGTACAGCGATTGATGCTGGTGGGTGGATGGGCGACCGCGTATGCGGTGCGTCCCAACACAAGCTTCCAAAATGCGTTTGAGTCTGATGAATCATTGGCGAGATCGAGTGGCGAAGGAATTTGGGGTTCGTGCAGGTGACGCGTTAGCTCGCGGGGCATGACAACCATCGACACTTCACGTTCTTCAGCCCTCATCAACGATGCTCGACGCCGAATCCCGGGCGGTGTCAACTCCCCCGTCCGAGCATTTGCGGCCGTGGATGGTGACCCCATCTTTATTGCCCGCGGAGAAGGCTGCTGGTTGGTGGATGAGGATGGGAATCGATTTCTTGACCTGATCGGGTCGTGGGGTCCTCTCATTTTAGGGCATGCCCATCCAGAGGTCGTCGCCGCAGCCACTGCTGCTTTGCAGAATGGATCCAGTTTCGGAGCGCCGACGGCCGCTGAGGTTCTGTTTGCTCAAGAGCTGTGCGATGCCCACCCCGCGCTCGACCAAGTCAGGCTCTGTTCGTCGGGCACTGAAGCCACCATGCACGCCATTCGACTTGCCCGTGGGTTCACAGGACGCGACATCGTGATCAAGATGGATGGTTGCTACCACGGCGCTCACGACTCGATGCTGGTCAAAGCCGGCTCCGGTGTTGCGACCTTTGCCAAGCCGGGATCGCCCGGTATTCCGGAGTCGGTGGCGTCGATGACGCGGACGGCTCCGTTCAATGATCTTGCCGCCATCGAGGCCACACTGAGAGAGGGCAATGTGGCGGCGGTGATCCTCGAAGCCGTGACCGGAAATATGGGCTGTATCGAGCCTGCGATCGGGTATCTCTCGGGACTCCGTGAGTTGACGCAGGAGCATGGTGCGCTGCTGATTGTGGACGAGGTCATGACTGGGTTTCGCCTCGCGCGGGGTGGCGCCTGCGAGCGGTATGCTATTGATGCAGACTTGGTGGCTTTGGGCAAAATCGTTGGTGGTGGATTCCCCTTGGCTGCATTCGGGGGCAGGGCGGACATAATGAGTCGGCTCAGCCCGGTTGGTCCGGTGTACCAAGCGGGTACGCTTTCGGGTAACCCCGTGGCCGTTGCCGCTGGCCGAACGACGGTGAAGTTGCTCACTTCGGCAGTATACGAAGAACTCGAGAATGTGGGTGCAGATCTGGAGGCGAGACTGGCGGATTCGATCCGTGAGCGGGGCTGCAGTATGGCGCGTGTGGGGTCAATGTTCACGATATTCTTCCGGGGCGATCGGCCCAAGAATTTCTCGGAAGTTTCGGAGTGCGACATGGCTGCATTTGGACGCTTCCATCGGGCGGCCCTAAATCACGGCATATACTTCCCTCCAAGCCAGTATGAAGCTTGCTTTTTGCCGAGTGGAATGAGCGAAGATGAGCGGGATCATTTGGTGGAAGGAATCCGCCGAGCACTGCGCGAAAGCTGAGTCGGATCAACCCGCATTCATATAGGCTTTGACGTTGCAGGAATGGGGTGATACTCCGGCCGTCCTTCGGGGCATGTCGTGAGGGTGAAGGATGCTAAGTCCCAAAGCACTCAAGGCGATGACCCGAGCCTCAGCCATGGTGCTCGAAATGGGAATCTTGGTTGTGGGAGGCGCAGCACTCGGTCACTGGCTGGATGGGCGCCTCGGAACATCACCTCTGTTTCTTCTCTGCCTCAGCATGGCCATGTTGCCAGCCGGCATTTACCGCATCCACCGGAACCTCGGACATGAACACAACACCGATGATCCGTAGAATCATTCCCCTCTCAGTAGGGTTGATCGCTTTGGGTGCGACGGCCGGAGCAGTCTGGTTCAGTGCGAATGCAGCGTTGGGTGTCGCGGGCGGAGGCGTGGTGATGCTGTTGAGCTTTATTGGCGGCGGTTGGTCTCTTCATCGGGCCGGCCAAGCTGCCGCTCACGGATCCACTCGCATGGCTGCTGGCCTGGTGCTGTTGAAGCTCCCAGTGCTCGGTTTGGCGCTGTGGTGGCTGTTTCAACGCTTTGACCCCATCGCTGTCGTGGCGGGAGGGAGTGTTGTCATGGTGAGCATCGTATTGTCCGCCCTCGCAGAGACGGTGGGCTTGGTCCGGAAGGAGGCATAAATGGCTGCAGGAACACCATGCATGACGTACGGCTTCGCAGGGCCTCCTGAGAGTGTCAACTGCGACGCTCACTTCACGTGGCTCAAGAAGATCCCAGCCGGTGGGGAGTCCCTCATCGAAACCATGCAACACGGCATCCCGGGGCTCGAGGGATTCACCAGCATCTTCGGCGATCAGTATGCAAAGGGCAACCTGTTCGCCACCTCGGATGATGCGCAGACCTTTTTGCTTGCATGGCTCGTCTGTGGAATCCTTTTGCTCGGCTCATGGGTGGCCCGCTTGGGCTTGAACAAGGCGATGGGCCAAGGGGGCACGCTGCAGTACGTCCCGGATGGGACCCTGACAATGCGGAACTTCTTTGAGTTGCTCACGGGAGCGCTCTATGGTCTCTGTTCGGATCTGCTCGGGCACAAGAATGCGGTCAAGTTTTTCTGGTTGAGCGCGGGGCTGTTTATTTACATTTTGACCTCCAACCTGTTGGGTGTGGTTCCGGGCATGTTGCCCCCATCAGGCTCGCTGCAGCACAACCTCGCCATGGCGCTTGTGGTGTTGATTTTGTTCAACGGTGCAGGCATCAAGGTTCAGGGCATCGGCGGGTATCTCAAGCACATGTGGGGACCGGTCTGGTGGCTCGGTGTGCTGCTCTTTGCGATTGAGTTGCTTAGCTTTTTGTTGGTGCGTCCCTACAGCCTCAGCCTCCGGTTGACTGGCAACATGTTTGGTGATCACCAAGTTCTCAGCATTATGTCGGGCCTGATCCCGGTGTTCTACCCCATTATTTTCCTCGCGCTTGGAATGTTCGTTTCGTTCATCCAAGCTTTTGTGTTCACCCTTTTGTCCACGATTTACATCGCGCTAGCCGTCGAAACACACGACGACCACTAGCATCTCTCTTAGGAGTCCATCATGAAGAAGTTCAGCACCACCCTTTCGGCTATGGTCGCTATGTTCCTGTTTTCTGGCGCTGCATTCGCAGCCGATGGAGACGCAGCTGCAGCAGGCGATCTTGGTCGCGGTTTTGTGGCTCTCGCAGCTGGCTTGGCCGTTGGCCTCGCCGCCATGGGCTGCGGCCTCGCTCAAGGCCGTCTGGCCGGCGAAGCCCTCTCCGGCATGGCCCGCAACCCATCTGCTTCGGGCGACATCCGGACCTCGATGATGATCGCTTTGGCGTTCCCCGAGTCCCTCGTGCTCTTCTGCTTCGCTGTTGCCTTCCTTATCCAAGGCAAGATCTAAGCAGTTCAGGCACCTGCCTGAGACACCCAACACCGGCTCGCACTGGGGATGACCCAGGGCGAAGCCGGTGTTTGTGTGTGCATGCGGCATGCGCAACGGGTACGCTATGGCCCTGGAGGGCAAAATGGTTCGTATACAAACGCTGGCGTTGATCGCATCCGTTGCGGTGCTGCTGCCACTGAGTACCGACGCAGAGGCCAAGAAAAAGAAGCGAAAGAAGCGAAAAGGTGAGGTTCCGACCGGTTGGGTGGAGTCTGGCGACGGCATTCCGGACTGCTATTATCAGCCAAAGTGGGATGAACTAAACGAAATCGACCGGCGCATGAAGCGGTCTGAGACGATGGATGAAGTGCTCAACCAGTGGCGCGGCCAGCGCGACGATGGCGTTTCGTTCAGTGAGGGCGTCATTGACGAGGTGGAGACAGTACTCCTCGGCCGACCCGAAAAGATCGAAGCCTTTGTCGCGGAAAACACCACCCACTGCCTCGCCCAAAACACCGGCGCATGGCAAGCGTGGGCCAAAGGACTCAAGGCAACGTTGACCGCAGGAGAGTGCAACCATCCGTTGGACTACACGATGTTCGACTACCTTGACATTGGGTCGGGTTGGCAGCGTCCGTTGAAAATCTGCAAAGGGGATCGCATTCAGATCTCTGGTTCTGCCAAAGACCAATATCGGCTCTCCGACGACGCACCGTGGATCACCGTCACGGGCGACCCCGCCCAGCCGACGACGGGGTCAGAGTGGCCGTGCAATCTCGAGGGGTGTTTCGCGGGCATGCTCGTGATGCGCTTCGTGGGCAAGGGGTCTGGAATCGAGAGCATTGTTCCGGTCGGCACCGAAGCGGTATTCACAGCGCCGGAAGACGGAGTGATCTCGTACCGCATCAATGACACGAGTTTCTACGACAACAAGTGGTATCAGTCGGGATCCGTCATCGATCACACCGCCATTGAGGTGAGCCCCGCAAAATGAGCGGACTTCTGCGAAAGATCGCTTTTTCACTGGTTCCCGTTGCGGTCGTGGGCGCCGCCGGCGAACTGGGCTTGCGTTCGGCAGGTTGGCCACAGGTCACGGAGACGTTCGAACACAACACCCCCTTCTGGGTCACGGATCCGGATTTGAACAGCAAGGCTTTCCCGCACAAAGAAGAGAAGCGTCTGTTCAAGGTCAGCAGCAACGCGGATGGCTTGCGGGCGTCCGGACAAACTCGTGCGAAGAGTGAGGGTACGATCCGGGTCATGACGTTGGGGTGCTCCACCACCTTCGGCTGGGGTGTAGCCGATGCCGAGACCTATCCAGCACAACTCGCAGAGCGATTTGCGTCCGGTGGCTACCCGAATGTGGAGGTCATCAATGGAGGACAGCCCGGATACACGAGCTTCCAGGGTCGTTGGCTTTGGGACGAAACGCTTCGTCACTACAATCCGGACGTGATTCTGCTGGGCTATGTCGTGCAGGATGCCCGAAAAGCAGCGTACTCCGACAAGAGCCAAGCCGTGTTGCAGGGCGATGCCCGGTTCCTGAAGGACAACGTGCTGTACAAGAGTCGAGTGTACTTGGCCCTTCGCTCGGTGCTCGGTGACTTTCAGGTCAAGGCCAAAGAGCGACCGCAGAACGGAAAAGGCGGTGTTTACCGAGTGCCACCGCCCGACTACGTGGACAATCTTCGGAGTTTGGTCACCTCTGCCGAGTCGATGGGTGCGACGGCTGTGCTGTTTGGGTTTCCGCTTGAGCGTGGGGGATACACAGAGGCCCATCGCAAGATCTTAAAAGCGGCCGCAGCCGAGCTCGAAATTCCTTGGTTGGACCTCCAACCTCGCATGGAGCAAGCCAGTCGCGAAGCGCAACTGTACTTTGAAAACGACCGCGGACATGCAAATGCGGCGGGGAATGCAAAGATTGCCGATTGGGTATTCGAGTATTTGGTCTCTGAAGCGTTAGTGGATCAGCAAGGATGAAACGAGATTGCACATTGGTCTTGCTGACCCTCAACGAGATCGACGGCTTGTCCATGCTGTGGGATGAAATCCCCGTGGACCGGTTCAACACGGTCTTGGCCGTCGACGGTGGGTCAACGGACGGGACCCGTGAGTTTCTGAGTGCCAAGGGTGTTCCCATCCTCGACCAACCAATCCCCGGACGAGGAGTGGCTTTTCGGGTCGCAGCTGAGGCCAGCCGGGATGCACGCATTGTGTACTACAGCCCGGATGGAAATGAAGACCCAGCAGACATTGAGCGATTGGATGACCTGCTCATCGAGGGTAACGATCTCGCGATTGCCAGTCGGTTTGCGGTGGGTTCCATCAATGAAGAGACGGACTGGATGCGCCCTCGGGCGCGGGTCAACCAGACCCTTACGTGGATGGCCAACAAGCTGTTCAACGAAGGGCCGTTTGTGACCGATACGATCAATGGGTTTCGAGCAATGCACCGTCGGGCGTTCTTAGACATGGACACGTCGGTGAAGCGGTTTCCTATCGAGTACCAAATTTCCATTCGTGCCATGCGCCGGCGATGGAAAATTGCGGAGTTGGCCACCGTAGAGGGCCAACGGGCCGGTGGCGAGTCGAAAGCCATCTCGTGGCCGGTGGGCAAAGACCACCTCAAAGTGCTGCTGACAGAGCTGCCGGGTTCACGCCTGTTCCAATGAATCGTTCTGATGCTGTCCGAGAGCTGGTGAAAGCGCACTTTCATCTGGAAACCGATATCGATGGGCTCCCCCTTGCCGTCAGCCCGATCGGACCCGATGAAATCGAGGCCGCTATTGAGACGCTGCTCAGTGGATGGATGACCATGGGTTCTCGGGTCGCTGCCTTTGAGGAGGCATGGGCTGAGGCGGTCGGAACCGACCATGCGGTCTGCGTGAACTCCGGTTCCAGTGCGCTGCTGGTCATGCTAACGGCCCTGATTGAAACCGGTGTGCTGGAGCGTGGCCAAGAGATGATTGTTCCCGCAGTTGGTTGGTCAACGTCGTTGTTCACGGTGGCCCAAGCGGGTTTGCATCCCGTCCTAGTGGATGTCGGTGCAGAGTCCTTGTGCCTCGAAGGAGAATGGGACCGCCCAGTTATGGCGGTTCATCTGCTGGGCTGCCCAAGCCGGGCGACAGGACCGGTTGTTGTTGAAGATGCATGCGGCGCTCACGGAGCGTCCTTGGGGAACCGCCGCGCCGGGTCCATTGGAGCGGCCTCCGCATTCAGCTTTTTCTTTTCCCATCACCTCAGCACCATAGAGGGTGGGATGGTCAACACGAACTCGGAGGCAGTCGCGAACGCAGCACGGAGTGTCCGCGCGCACGGCTGGACACGAGAGCGAAGCGACCGGGCTCGAATCAACGCAGCCAACGCCGAAATCGATCCGCGGTTTTTGTTTGTGAGCGCTGGGTACAATCTCAGACCCACAGAGATCACAGGAGCGATGGGCGTCTGTCAGGTTCCAAAGCTCGAGGCATTTGTCGCCAAGCGACGGGCCAATCACCATCAGTGGTGCGAAACGATCTCGGAGCTCAACCTGCCCCTGCGGGTCTTTCCGGAGCTTCCCGGAACCGAGCATGCGGCGTTCGCCTTTCCGATGTTGCTCGACGCCGACGCCTCAGTGGATCGGCAGGCCCTATGCGCCGCACTGGAGGCCCGCGGGATCGCGACTCGACCGATCTCTGGGTCTAACCTTGCGCGGCAGCCAGCCTTTGGGCGAGTGCCGAATGCCCGGGTTGAAGGCAATACACCGGTTGCAGACGCCGTCCACACTCGGGGCTTCTTTGTTGGTCAATCCCATGCATTCGACCACACACATTTGGAGCGATTGGTGGACGGATTGAAAGCCTCCTTTTGATCGAGGCTGTACCCCCGGGCGAAAGGCGGCTACACTCGACCGCATGAAAGTTTTGGTGACAGGCGGCGCAGGATACGTGGGAAGCGTATTGGTGCGTCAGTTGCTCGACAGTGGCCACACGGTGCATGTCGTGGACAACTTAATGTTCGGTGGTGAGACCATGTTGCCGCTGTTCATCAACCCCAACTTCAGTTTCGCCAAGGTGGATATCTGCGACAGAGATGCGCTTGCGGTCGAAATGGAGGGCGTGGATGCCGTGGTGCACCTCGCGGCATTGGTGGGATACCCGCTGTGCAAGAAGATGCCGGCCCGGGCCACACAGGTCAATGTCGGAGGGACCCAAAATGTCCTCGACACAATGCCGTCTGATGCGCGGTTGATCTATGCATCGACCGGGAGCAACTACGGAGAAGTGACGGGAGTGTGCACGGAGGACACTCCCTTGAATCCCCTCAGCCTCTACGGACGCGTGAAAACAGAGGCGGAGAACCTCTGTCTGAGTCGCGACAATTCGATCGCGCTTCGATTTGCGACGGCCTACGGTCTCTCTCCCCGCCCCCGTCTCGACCTGATGATCAATGATTTCTGCTGGCAGGCGATTCACCAACGGTATCTCGTGGTGTACGAGAAACATTTCCGGCGTACCTTTATTCACGTCGTAGACATCGCGCGGGCCATCAATCACATGCTCGAGCGCTTCGATGACCTCGAACATACGGTCTTCAATGTGGGTCATCAGTCGCTAAACTTCACCAAAGAAGACATCGTGAAGCTCATCAAGCAGCGGGTAGATTTCCTCGTCTACTTCGCTGAGTTTGGAAAGGATGAAGATCGCCGCGATTATGAGGTCGATTACTCGAGGATCCGAGACGTTGGGTTCGATGTGTCGATTGACATCGAGACTGGATTGAGCGAACTCATCACGGGTCTCAAGCTGCTTGAGATACGAAACCCTTACGGCAACGTCTGATTCAATGTGGTCTGGAACGCGCGTTCTTGTCACAGGCGGTCGAGGCTTTTTAGGCTCTCACATTGTGAACAAACTCAAGGCGCTTGAGGCCGACCCCATTGCAGTGGGCTCCGCGGAGGCGGATCTCACGGATCGCGATGAGACTCAACGGTTGTTCGATGAGGTGCGCCCCACCGTGGTGATTCATTGCGCGGTTCAGGGGGGTGGCATTGGATGGATGAAAGAGCATCCCGTCGAGTCGGGCAGAGATAACGCTCGCATCAACATCAATGCCCTCGATGCGGCCCATCGGTCCGGCGCGGCGTTATTTCTCGGTGCATCGTCTACGTGCTGCTATCCACGGACACCTCCGGTGCCGTTTCGTGAGTCAGACATCTGGAATGGCTATCCTGAGCCGACGAATGGCCCCTATGCGCAATCGAAGCGCTTGATGATGGATCTCGGGCGAGCCTATGCCGATCAGCACGGATTCAAGTGTGCATTCGCCGTGCTTGGAAACCTGTATGGACCGGGCGATGACCTTGATCCCGCCCGTGCACATGTCGTCGCTGCACTGGTCATGCGATGCCTTGATGGGCCCGAGGAACTCGTGGTGTGGGGCACGGGTCGGGCCACGCGGGAGCACCTGTATGTCGAGGATGCAGCCGACGGAATGCTGGCGCTTGGGCGCTGGGCCAGACCGGATCCCCTCAACATTGGGACAGGGCGAGAGGTCAGTGTGCGTGATCTTGCCCACGCCGTCGCACGCGCGACCAACTTTAAGGGTTCCATTCGCTTCGATTCGGAAAAACCGGATGGTCAACCCCGAAAGGTTATGGACTGCTCGAAAGCCAAGGCAGAAATTGGATGGACAGCGACTACATCACTTGAACACGGCCTCGCGCAGACGGTTCAGTGGTATCGACAGCAGCAGGGCAAATGATGCTTTGGGCCGTGTTGATAATCGTGGGCTGTCTTGAGCGAGTGACCGGTGAGGCGGTACCGCTTGATCCGAGATTCACTGCCCAAGCGGTGACAACCAGTCAGGGTACCGACACCGGTGGCCCTGCACACGAAGAGCATCAGCACGTGGCTGTGGAACACACCGAAGTTCCACCTCCGCAACCCTTTGAGTCCGTGGAGGGTGATCGAATCTCGGTCAAGGGACGCTTCATTACGGAAGGCGTGGGAACTGTAAATTTAGATGTGTCGCGCGTCGATGAGTCCGGACCCGGTGGAATGAAGCGCGAGGGCAAGCTTTTGCTCAACAAAGATGAAGAGTTTGAATTGCAGGTTCCCGCCTCAATTGGGCCAATCTTTTTGGTCGCGTTTCAAGATCCCGACAATGATGGTCCGAGTGACACGGATCATTTCGGTGAGGTCAAGGTAGACATCGGTTCGGAGTCCATAGAGGGCCTCGTGATCACACTGGTCAAGGGTGCGCGCGGCTCGGCGTCATCGGGTCCGGTTCATTCGGAAGCTCCGCCCGGTCATGGTTCTGGTCAAGCGCCACCTCCGGACGGGCAACCCCAAGATGCCGACCCGTTTGCAGATTTCGAGGGAGATCGTGTGACTGTTCGCGGCACGATTGTGGCCGAAGGCGCTCAGGTGATTGATCTCGATGTATTTCAGCCCAGCGAAACAGCCCCCGGCGGCCGAATATTGCTCGGGAAGCTAAAGCGATCTGCCGGTGAGTTCTCGCTGGATGTGCCGGTGGCGCTCGGTGCCCTCGAACTCGATGCGTTTGTCGATCAGACGGGCGATGGACCGTCTGCGGATGATCCTCGAGGCCAGTTGCGCGCCATCGATCTGACGCAGGGGGCGGTGGAAAACGTAGTCCTTACCCTCGAGAAGCTGACCGATTCGGCGCCGGAACCAGAGCCCGATGCTGGAGGGACGGACCTCGAAGAGGAGTTCAAGCGTACCGCATCCGGCGGCGCGGATCGGGCGCGCTCGGAGGATGGGCTGTAGACCGAACCGTTGGATAAAAAGTAGGGTAATACGACTGGCCCATGGGCCAGACGAGTCGGGTTCGTTAAGCTCGGCGTGGAGGACGAACATGAAAACCGCCCTGATTGCCTTGTTGAGCACGATGCTGGGAGTCGCTCACGCACAGACGACAACCAACGATACCTACGACTTCGAACTCTTCAGGCCAGCTGCCGACCACTACGGATACTTTGCAGTGCCCTCTGCGGCGACCTTGGGGCACCTGCAGCTTGGCGGTGGATTCTTCGTAAACTACCAGAATGACCCGATCATTTTGGTGACGGAAGACATGCGTGTGGCGCCAAGAAATGCCGAGGTGACCGGAGACAACGGTGAAGGAATCGTCGATGACCGCTTGACCGGTAACGTTCAGCTTGGATTCGGTCTGTCGCGGTATTTCTCGCTGTCCGTTGATGCACCGATTGTGCTGTGGCAAGACGGCTACGTGCCCAACCGCAACATTGTTCGGGTGGATACCGCACCGGATCGTCTCGTTGTGAGTGGTATGGGCGATGTTCGTGCGACACCGAAGATTGTTGCAATTGACCGGGATCGACTTCCTGTCGGTATGTCGATTGCCATGCCGGTCGGGATCCCGACAGGTACCGGCGGTTCGTTTCTTGGCGAGGAAGGGTGGTCACTGACGCCCAGTACAATCTTTGAGTTCTCTGACGGCCCGATTCGCTCGCGGCGGTATTCGTTCCGAACCGCCATGATGGCCGGATTCCACATGCGTCCAGGAGCGCAAATTCGCGATGTGTCTGTCAACAACGCCATCGTGTACGGCGTTGCGATGGGGCTCCACTCATCGGTCATGGAGATCATCGGTGAATTTCACGGCTCGATTTGGGGCGAACGGGCAGCGCAACAACCGGCAGAAGTGTTGGGCGGCCTCAAGGTTCTTGCAGGTGAGTTTGTCAGTGTGAACATCGGTGGTGGTATGGGTGTTCTTCCGGGTCTCGGAGCGCCCGATTGGCGCGTTTTTGGGGGCGTTAGCGTGGCGCCCAGTTTTGACCCAAACATGCGTGATAGCGACAAAGATGGAATCATGGATGCCATGGACCGCTGCATTCGTGAGCCGGAGGACTTGGATAGCTTCCAAGACGAAGACGGATGTCCAGAATACGATAACGACGCCGACGGGCTTCGCGATGAACACGACCGCTGTCCTCTGGAAGCGGAAGATGACGACGGCTACCAAGACGGCGATGGATGCCTCGATGCGGACAACGACAAGGACGGAATTCTGGATGTCTCCGACCGGTGCCCGAACGAACCGGAAACCAACAACGGGTACCAAGATGAAGATGGCTGCCCCGATGTTGAGCCGGTGTTGGACACCGATGGCGATGGCTACAACGATGATGTCGACCGTTGTCCATATGATGCGGAAGACTTCGACGAGGTCGAGGATGAAGACGGTTGCCCCGATGAAGAAGTGCAACAGGTTGTGATCGAGAAGCGTGTGGTCATTGAGAACAACTTTATCAAGATCACCGAAAAGATCTTCTTCGAGTTTGGAAAGGCCGATATTCAATCGCGGTCAGACAGCCTGATCGATGAAATTGCTGAAATCATTGTGGCCAACGAACAACTCAAGAAGATCCGTATTGAAGGACACACCGACGATGTTGGCTCGGACATTGCAAACCTCAAGCTCAGTCAAGCGCGAGCCAACTCGGTTGCCGATGCCATCGCAGCGCGTGGTGTCGAGCGCAGTCGATTGGATGCGGTCGGGTTTGGCGAAATGCGTCCAAAAGAGACGAATGAGACAGACGAAGGGCGCGCAGCCAACCGTCGAGTCGAATTCATCATCGTGGACCAAGAGTAATCCGTTTCGAACCCCCGTCCGATAACCGGTCGTGGGAGCGGAGTGGTTCCACGTGAAACACTTCCATATGCGCATTGGGGCGAGGTGAGGTACACTAGTGTCTCCAGACCGGGTCGCGGTCCCCATGCGGCGCGGTTGGATTTTGGTGTTTCGGGTGCTTGGGGCACCCGGGTCATCGGTTCAACGTGTAGCTGGAGTTCCGGTTTTGTTGCTTCGCTTGTTCGGGCTGCTTTGCTTGGTGACGTGTACTTCGGGAGACTCCCAGAAGGACACGTCTTCGGCCGCGTCTGAGACCGAAACCACTGGCGAGGCCAATCCCGACGATGGCGGTCCAGAGGATGAAGGGCCCAATACCGACCACTTCATGGAGATCAAAGCACGGGTCCAAGTTGAGTTGTACACCACGAACGAGGCCGGCGGCCGGGAGTTTTTAAGCTGGGATGACGCGGTCGGACCGGTGGGTGAGTTTCCGTTCGGCTCTGTATTCGTAGCGGCCTACCGACCCGATGATGAGGGGCGTGAAGATTACTTCGACCAGCACACCGTGACGCGTCCGCGGGTAACCGGTGACATGTACAAACTTGACATTGACCCCGAAGCGGTCGACGCGGTCAACATTTACGCCACGCTCGATGTGCGCGGCGATGGGGTCGTTGGGTCGAATGAACCCATGGGCATTCACCCGGATCCGATTCCCGTTGAGGCTTATGGATCCCTGACAGACGCCAATGTTGTCATCTTGGTGGATTGGGACCGATGGGGCCCCGGTGGCTGGGGATGGCAAGATGTGGGGGGATATACGCCGCCAGTCGATACGGATGGCGACGGCATTCCCGATGCTGTGCCTCCTGGCGGCTGTGATCTCGTGGCGATTGCTGGCGACGTTGAAATCACGGTGCCCTACGAGGGTGGAAACGGGATGGTGATGCTGCTCGACAATGCCGGTGGTGGGCCCTACCAACAAAAGGAATTCACGCCCATCCCGACGGGCTCAGGGGCGACCGCCGAGTACAACATGGGAGTCTGTGTGAATGCCGGCCCGATGCAGATCGTTGCGGCCTACGACTCGAACGGCAATGGACTGGTCGACCCCGCAGACCTCTGGGGGGCCTACATTTCTGAACCGGGCCAAAATGGCAACCCCTTGGTGATTGAAGACTACCGGCGAGAAGATGTACACGTGGAGATTCCCATCGGAGGCGGTGGACCTGCTGTTTCGGTGGTTCCGTTTGTTCGATTGTCCGGGATCGCCTACCCCGAGGCGGTTCCCCGCTTCTCGGACCTTGCCACAGATGGTGGGGAGGGATTGGCGCTCCATGTGGTGGCATTAAAGTACCCACCCACGCCAGATTTCAATGTGAGCGCGTTCGAAGAGGACGCATACGACGCAAAAGTTTGGGATTCCGACACGCTAGGGGATGAAGAGAGCGTGGATTGGGATCTCGTTGTACCGGCCAACACAATTGTGTATTTGTTGGCCTTTGTAGATGCTGATGGAGACGGGTTGGTCAATGAGGAACGTGAGCCAGTGGCCTACGGCGGAGTGGGCGGTGCAGCCGCTCTGTCAACAGGGGATGAGGGTCACGCCGGCATCGGCCTCAGACTGCGTGTTGTAGAAGATTAACGGTACATGGTCTTCGGACCGATTCGGGTCGAGTGTTCTCCATCGCTCGGCCCGTTTTTTTTGCACATTCGGTCTCGGACGCATTTGCGCCAGTGTGATCCTCAAGACCATCTCCCCCAAACCCGGTAGCTTGGGCTAACCTGACAGTGGTTTCGGCGGCGCTGGCCCACTTTGGGTAAGCTGAGGACGATGGTGGATACTGAACGACT
>DEBL01000205.1:0-1539 GCA_002348535.1 Deltaproteobacteria bacterium UBA2957
GTCGGGGATCACCCAATCGCCGTCCGGCGCCACTGCGAGGTCCGTCGGTTCACGGAAAATGGTTGAACCTGATGCCGTCGCCAAGACGGTACCGTCGCGCCCGTCGAGGCGAAGGAGCGCTCCCGACTGGCGGTGGTTGGAGGTCGTGTAGTACAGATGTTCCCCGTGCCATTCAATCCCGAACACCGAACCCGCGCGTCGGGTGTGCTCCTCGACCCACTCCGTCGTCGGATCCCACACATCGATGCGGCTTTCCTCAATGCTTACAAACAACCGCCCGTCGGGAGCCAGTGCGAGATCGTACGGCCCCCCGGTGACATCGAATAGAGCGGTGGCGGCAACCGTACTCTCCGGGGGTTCATCTGCCGGAGCGGTGTGGGCCGAATCATCGGAGTCTGCAGGGCGAGTTCCAGTCTCGCTGGATTTCTCCGTTGATGCGCAAGAACTGACGAATGCCACGAGGACGGATACGCGTAGTAGACCAGTCATATGAGCATCCTGCCATGAAGGACTTCAACATGCCCGAAATCAACGACCTGATGCAGTGGATGGACCCGAGTAACTGGGGCTTCGGTGCGCTGGACCCGCGAACCATTGTCGTGGTGGTCGGAGCGGCCTTGGTGGTTGCGGGCAGTCGCTTGTATCGGCTGATGATTCTGAGCCCGGGCCTCGTTGGGGGCGTGCTCTTGACGCATCATTATGCGCCGGCTGGAACCGATCTCTTGAAGCTTGCCATCACCGTAGGCGTGGGCCTGATTGGGGCGCTCGTGATGCACCTCATGGAGCAAACAGCGCTGCGATTGGTCGGTGCTGTGTTGGCTGTGGGGATTGCAATCGCGGTCGGTCCAGAGGCATTTGGCAAGGCTGTACCGTGGTTTGTCAACTACGCCGCGGCTGCGGTGGGCGCGGTGGGTTTCCCGCTGATTTACAAGCGTGCCCTTCCGTTGCTCACATCGTTGCTCGGTGCGATGGCCATCGCGTGGGCGCTTGGGCGCGAGACCGATCTGTGGCTGCTCGGGATTGTTACGGTTTCGGGGGCGATGCTTCAGACGTTTCTGGCGGGTCGAGGATAGCGGCGGCGGGCAAGGTTCCTCCAAGGCGCTCCATTCGCTTTCGAAAGCGCGTGTCTTTACGCTTTGCGGGGCGGCTGCGCTCTACCCACTCTTCAACCGGTGGCGGCGAAATACCGTCTATGGCTAAAAACGGAGTCAGGGCTCGACCCAATTCCTCAACGATGTCTGGGTGGTCCTCGGCGCGATCGATTCGGTTGTAGGGATCGGACTCCCGATCGTAAAGGTCGACGCGTATGCCTTGTTTGAGGCTGTGCCAGATAAGCTTCCATTTTCCGATCTGCATCGCGCGGTCTTTGGCTGCAATCAAGTGCGGGAGAAACTTGGTGCGAATGTGAACTTGATCGCTTTCCGGATCGAGTTTGTAGCGTTTTGATACCCGCTTGAATGGGTACCTCTTGTGGCCGTGAACCCAATAGCGAGGTTCGCTCAATCCCGTCTCCATGTAGACGGGCCTCGGTGCGCCCTC
>DEBL01000205.1:1927-10284 GCA_002348535.1 Deltaproteobacteria bacterium UBA2957
GATGCCCAACAGGTCCGCAATCGTTGGCGCGAGATCGATCAGGCGAACTGGGTCGTCGACGACGGTGCCGGCATGTTTTCCATCGGGGAATCGAATGGAGAAAGCGATGTTGGTGTGTCCTTCGCCATACACATGGAAGCCGTGATTGGGGCCCCACCATTTGTAGGGCAGGTCCGGTGCCCAGATTTCCTCGCCGTGATCCGAAAACAGAATCAAAATGGTGTTGTCCCACAACCCGCTCGCCTTCAGCTCGTCGACCACCTCACCCACCAAGTCGTCGGCCATTCGAATGCCAGAGTCGTAGATTTTGAGGTCCTGCTCCGCGATCCGTTTGGCGCGCTTGCCTTTGGCGTTGTCCACCTCATTGACCACCAATGAAGACCCGGACGCCGAATATCGAAACCGGTTGGCGCCCTTGTAGCCGACTTGGTCAAACATGCGGTACCACGGATACACCCGGTCACCCGGCACATGGAGAACGCAAGAATGGATGGCGTAGAAGAATTGGTCAGCGCGACTCAATTCGGCAAGTCCGTCCACGGCCCACTCGACAAACTGGCCCGGTCGATACGAGGCCCCAAAAGATTGATTGTAGGCCTGGACGGGAAGCAAGCCAAAGCCAACGCGGTTGTGAAGAAATCCGTGAAATGCACGGAAGCGGGGTTCGTTTACGCTGATGGCGAAGTTTTGGAGTCCGACCGTAGGCTGGCGAATCATTTGAAACCCGGTATCGGGCACCATGTACGAGAAGCGACTGTCGTCGGTTGCAAAACCGGTCGCATAGCCCTCCGATTGGAGAACCATAGGCAGCAAGGCTTGCTTGGGCACGAGCCGATCTGCGGTTGGCAGGTTGTCACGAATTCCGTGAGTCGTGGGCCACGAGCCCGTCATGGTGGTGGTCCATGCCGGATAGGTCCGTGAAATCTGTGAGAAGGCTTGTGTGAAAATGACGGATTCCGCCAAGACGGCGTCCATGTTTGGGCTTGTTTTTCGTGGGTTTCCGAAATGACTCAGGCGGTCGGGACGGAGCGCGTCCACGCCGAGCAACACAACGTTGAGTCCTTCGTTGTCGACTGCTTCGTCGGCTTCGAGAGGCTGAAGAAGCACCGCGACTGAGCCCCCGTAGATCGCCCCTGCAGCCACGAGGGACACGAAACGCCGAGGTGCGATGGATGCCCAGCGACGCCATCCCAACATCAGCACAATCAGTGTCGCTGCTGCCCAGGCGATATCCACCCACCACGGCTCCGCAAACTCAGCCCAGTGCCGCCGCCACGGGAACCAGCCGTGGAGCGTTGGGAAGGTGATTATTTGACGAGCGAGGCCGAGAACCGTTGAGATCGCCGCGATCGAGCCCGCGGTGAGGAGCCAGCTGGACCAAGATGGGCGTCGCGGATGGAGGATGTTCAGGACGATATGGAGCATGACTCCTGCCATCAATCCCATGAGTATGTACGCGGCACCGGCACCTGTCACGTACTCGAGAACAGCCCCCTTGAGTTGCTCCACGGTTGTCTCATCCGTTTTGATGCGAGAGGTGGCCCGACGCAGGTAAAACCAGCTGTCGGCGGCATCCCAGGCAAACAGAATGGTGAACCACAGTACACCAAACAGGATGGTTCTGAGTTGGCCAATCACGCCGGTCCTCCAAGCACCCGGACGATGCTGCTCAGACATCCCGCAGTGGCGCAAACGATGGAGAGGAGTGCAAGACATCCGGCTCCGATCACGAGGGGCTTGCGCTGCTCGGCAGGGATACGGTCGAGAGGGGAGTCGGTTGTCCTCGAAGTCGAGGAGCCATCTGGGCGTCCTGCACCGGTGCCACCGAGACGCCCCCCCCAAGCCACAATCAGGGGTTCCACCATTGGAAAGACATCCTCGCGATCGATGTCCACCATGATGAATGGAGCCTGCAGGCCTTCGATCACGAGTCGAGATGGGTCGGCTTCAGTACGGGTGTGGCGTGCGATGTGTATGGCGGAGAGGGCCGCCGCCTCGCGTCGAACAGGCTGCCACCCCGATCCGGGTCGAGCGCGCAGTTCGATCACCAAAATGCGCTTCTCGGTGACGGCCAACTGAAACCACACCGACGCGCCGTCGACGGACGCACCCGGACCGGCCAAGGTTGACCGGATGGTCTCCCCCTGCTCAATCAGGTCGGAAAAATAGTTGATGGTGTCAGACATGGATGCAGGCTCGCCGGTGCGTTGATTTGAATGGGGGTCGTATCACGGGAAGGCGGGATGGGTGAGCCGAGGAATTTTCAAACAGGATCGCCCCGAATTCAACTCGAAACCGCACCCCAATCGCGGTCGCGCGACGATGGCAGACCGAACGCGGAACAGTCCTCCAATCCCCTTTTTATGCGGATGGCAATCGGTTGCCATCCGATCTTCGATGCCCTTCAGCGACGGAAATTTTGTTCCGGTTGGACACAGACGATGACCCCAAAGGCAAAAACCGGGCTATGATGAGTGGTGACGAGGGGGACCCGTGCGAGTCATTTTGATCAATCCGCCGATTGATTGTGTATTGGAGAACGGCAACGCGTCTCCGGTGACTTCGTATTTGTTCTACAACTCGGCGCCGCTCGGGCTGCTCTACATCGCGTCGGTATTGGAGAGCGCGGGGCACGATGTCGCTGCGATCGACGGTGCCGCTGAGCAGTTGAATGTGGAGAAGGTCGTGGAACGGGTTCGGTTGTTCAAGCCGGATGTCATCGGCATCGGGTCGTTCACCGTGAGCTTCGAGACGACACGCCGGTTGGCCGCCGAGCTGAAGGCGAAGCTGCCCCATGTCCCCATTGTGCTCGGCAGCTACCACGTGACCCTCGTACCGCACGAGGCGATGGAAGATCGCAACTTCGACGTGGGTGTTCTGGGTGAGGGGGAGCACACCATGCTCGAACTCGTGAACCACTACGAGCACGGCGGCGCCCTCGAAGATATCCCCGGGATCTGTTTCCACCGCGATGACGGGCTGCATTTCACGGCGACTCGGAAGAAGTTCAAGAAACTCGACGAGTTGCCCTTTCCGGCGCGGCACCTGCTGCCGCCCAATATTTATCGGCCGGTTCCGGTCGACGAACATGCATTCCCGAAGTTTTCGATGGTGACCTCGCGCGGGTGTCCGCACGCGTGTGCCTTCTGTCAGAAATCGCGAACTGGGTACCGCAGCCACAGTCCTGGGCACATCGTGGATGAGATTGAGCACCTCGTGCGCGATTTTGGTGTGCGCGACATTGCGTTTGTTGATTCGCTGTTCTGTGCCAACAAAAAGCGGGTGCACGCGATTTGCGATGAAATGATTCGCCGCGGCGTAAAGGTGAGTTGGACATGCTCGAGTCGCGTGGAGGTGGTGGACAAGCCATTGCTCGAGAAAATGAAAGCCGCCGGATGCTGGCGTACGCGTTTTGGCGTGGAGAGCGGCTCCGACAGGGTGTTGGATTTCATCTCCAAAGGCATCACCAAAGAAAAGATCCGCAATGCGATCACGTGGGCCGACGAAGTGGGGTTGCGACCGAAGGCCTTCTTTATGGTGGGCCACATGCCGGACACGCGGGAGAGCATTCTCGAGACCATTGAGTTTGCCAAGTCGATTCCGCTCCATGACGTCACGGTTCAGATCAACACCATCCTTCCGCAGACTCCGCAAGAAGACATGTGGAAGCGAGAGGGAGAAAAGTGGGGCCGGGTGATCAACCCCAGCACCGACGAAAAATCCTTCTGGGAGCCGACGTTTGTGCCATGGGGTATGGAGCCCGGTGAAATCATCGAGTTGCATCGGCGGTTCTATCGGGAGTTCTATTTCCGACCCGTCACACTGGCGCGGCACGCGGAGAACATGCGATCATGGGCAGACGTTCGGAAGTACCTTGCCGCCTCAAACCTGTTCACATTCTTGTTCTTCAACCAAGAACGGCCGGCGCTCGAGCGCTTGCGAAGTGTCTTCGGTTCAGGCGGGATTGACGCGGCTGCTGCGAAGTAGCGTAGTCGCGGTCGGCATCGCCGGGTGCGGGTCATCACCATCGCCCTGTACCGACGCGCCATGCATCGTTGCGGAAGTGTTGGCCGCACCCGACGAACGGGCGGTACACGAAGCCCTCCAAGCCGCGATCGACCCGCAGACCTTCGTTGCCGTTGCTGGCGAATTGCTCAATAAGGAGCCGGAGTTGGGCGCAGCACTGTGCGGCCGATTGCCCCATGGCCTGACCAAGGAGCGCTGCCAAAGCATTCGGACACGACCGCATCTATGGAGCCCCATTCCGGCCGACGATGGCAGTGTGGTCCGAGCCGGATCAGGGCCTGCGTATTCGTCATTGCGAAACTCGGATGTTCCGGTCTCTCGATGGCAAACTGATGAGCAATCACCCGGAGGATGCCGCGCAGAGCTTGACCCCAACGCGTGCCTTTGGGGCCGCGCCAAAGAGTCGTCACGCGAAGGAGACGGCGCTGCATCGGGCCGTTGGTGTGCCGCTCTCCGACGCCACTCCTCGATGCGGGCGGATTGTTTCTTCGAAGTTGCGGAAGATTTAGTTGAACACTCCGGGCGCGCGCATCTCGCCGATGCTCTCGAACTGTGTGGGGGAGCCGGAGCGTATCGGGCATTGTGTGCTCAGACGGTTTTGTCTGAAGTTGCGCAGCGAGCGCCTCCATCAACAGTGGGCGACGTTGTGGTGTGGGCCCCTCAACTGATGGCCATGCGCGCGGTACGCTCATGGATCAACGACCCGGTCATCCAGCAGCGTATGGACGATCGGTACCTTGCGCTGACCGTACACTCCTCCGTGTCACGGGCAGTGGCGCCGAGCGGAGACATCATGGACGCACTGCCCGCTGCCGCACTGCCGCATCTCCGGGCTGCCATCAGTCACCGCATCGTTAGTGCTGCGAGCCCAGCACTTCGTCTTCGAGAGGCTGTGGATCTTGTGACTTCAGCACTCAATGACCGAGTCTTCAGTTCTGCGGTGCTCAGCCCACGAACCGAATTGGTTCTCGACCTTTGGCCGGTCGATCGGGAAGGTGAGTCGCACCTACGGGCCATTTCCTATCTCGGAGCCTCTCGGCGTACAGTGGCGAATGACGCCGTTACGGACACCACAATCTGCATCCTCGAGGCTGCAGCTCGGGCAACGCCCCCGTTGTCTGACTTGATTGAAGAGGCAAAGACGCATCACGATGAACGCGTGCGCTGGACTTCGGCTAGGCTGGTCGAGCAGCTCGAGGCGCACCGCCTGGGGACGGAATCGGCACAATGGGCTCCAGTGCCCGACGGGCAGACACCAGGTTTGTGATCGACTCCACGGCCGTGGTACCGAGCGCGCTGGTCATGCCGCGGAAGAATCCCCGCAGCGGACGACCCGGGCCAATCTCGAGAATCCGATCCGCATCAAGGCTGCACAGGGTATTCATGTTGTCGACCCACCGCACTGTGCCGGAGATTTGGTCGGTCAAGCGGTTGATCAACCCATCACGGGTACCGTCATGAAGACCGCCGGTGGTATTGGACGCCACGCATGTCGAACGCTCGCAGGCCCAGGTGCTCGCAGCATCGAACAATACCGATCGAAAACCGGGCTCGATGGGCGCCATCAGGCTCGAGTGGAACGGTGCGCTAACGCTAAGCATGCGAATCTTTGCGCGCATGCCAACCTCATGATCCTGGAATCGTTCGACTGCAGTCTGTACGTCGCCCGCTTCACCACTGATGACCACCTGATTGGGGGCGTTGTGGTTGGCGATGTTCGCCCGAAGGTCGCTGAGGCACTCGGTAAGCAGATCAATTGGAATGTCAGGCAGAATCACGGCGGCCATGGAACCGATCCCAGCAGGGACGGCCTGTTGCATCTGTCGGCCACGTTCGCGGACTACGCGGACACCGCTCTGGAGCGGAATCACGCCGGCTGCAATCAATGCCGTGTACTCGCCGAGGCTGTGGCCCGCGAATGCGTGCCCGGTCAAGCCATACTCGGCTTCGAGCGTGCGAAGCATGGCGATCTCTGCGGTGACGATTGCGGGTTGAGTGAATTCGGTGAGGTTCAGTTGGTCGTTGTCGTCAAAGCAGAGGCGCGCAATGTCGAAGTTCAAGGCGTCGGAGGCCTCGGTGAACACCAACCGAGCCTCGGAATGCTGCTCGTAGAAGTCGCTCGCCATACCGATGCGTTGGGACCCTTGGCCCGGAAAAACGATGATGGATGTCATGGAAACTCCCGATCGGCGCCGCATTATCATAGTCGCAGTGGCTGGCAAGGGTAGGAGGTCGTTAATGATGTTTCGCATCCGACACGTAGACTCCGGAGGACAGCCATGAACGACGCCATTGGTGACTTGCACCACATCCTCGAAGACGCTGGCACTGTGCTGCTCACGGGCCCGATGGATCCGGACGGGGACTCAATTGGTGCCTGCTTGGCCTTGGCGCGTGCGGCCGAAACCTTTTCGTCGGCCGCGATTCATGTCGCCGGCGAGCTGAACTACCGCTATGACTGGATCCCAGATGCCGAGCGGGTGTTGACGGATGACCAACTGGGCGACCGTTACGATGTCGTTGTGGTGATGGATGGCGATCGCGGGCGATTGACGCCGAAGGTCACAGACTTGTTTGCCTCCGCATCCAAGACTGCGCTGGTGGATCACCATCAGTCATCGAGTGCAGAAGGGTACGATGTTGTGCTTTTGGATGCGACCTCTCCCAGCACCTGTGAGATGGTCCATCGTGTCCTTGAGGCGTGGAACATTCCGCTTGAACCGGCAACGGCAACACACTTGTACACCGGCATCATTTTCGACACAGGTGGGTTCAAGCACGAGAACACACGGTCTGCGACCCATCGTCTCGCAGCGAAACTGCTGGATCACGGTGTGGCGCCGGCCCCCGTGCATGCAAAGGTCTTGCACGAGCGCACGACGGCGGGCCTCCGCTTGTTGGGCGAGGTCTTGGGCAGCGCCACATTTTACGGGGATGGAACCGTGGTGATGGGGATCATGACGCGAGAGGCAATCCAACGGTTGGGCATCCAGTCCGGCGATGCTGAGGGGATCGTCGATGCGCTCTTGAACACGGCGGGCGTTGAGGTGGCCGTGCTGGCCAAAGAGACGGCCGATGCAGTGAAGCTCAGTTTTCGAAGCAAAACCCGAGTCAATGTGGCTGCGATTGCGCACGACTTCGCCGGTGGTGGCGGGCACGTTCGGGCGGCAGGCGCGCGGTACTTGGGCCGAATCGAGGACGTGGTGACCGTTCTACCGCCGCTCTTGGTTGACGCAGTATAGGGGGTCAACCGACACGATTCCGCCTGCTTAAAAGTTTACGATTTCCGGGATGTCAGCCGTGAGTCGCTTTGGCAGAACCACCCGTGCACCCGGTGGCCCATACAAGTCGACATATTGGGCGTAGTAGCCAACCACCTTCTTGACATAGTCGCGGGGTTCTTTCCTTGGAATCATCTCGACGAACGCATCCAATTCAAGCGTGCCAAGGGTTTGCCTGTGGGCTCGGCTCATGTGGTGCGGACCTCCGTTGTAGGACGCGACCGCCATCGCAAAATTTCCGTTGAACCTTTGGTTTAGGAGGTTCATATAGTACACGGCGTACCGCAGATTTACGCTGGGATTGTACAACGTGACGGGTGCAAAGAATGGTTCGCCCAGCAGGGCTGAAATCTTCGCACCGGTGCCCTTAATGATCTGCATCAAGCCTATGGCGCCGGTGTGACTCAGGGCTTCTGGGTTGTAGATGCTTTCTTGACGCATGACGGCGAGCACGAGGTACGGATCAAGGTTCCAACGCTGGCAATGAGGCCAAAGTTCACGTCCGTAGGCAATGGGAAACTGAAGTTTAGTAAACGACTCCGGATCAACATCTGTGGTTTGCTTCCAGAGATGCTTGACTTGGAAATACCGGTCTCCCGCAACAATTGCCGCGGCGACCCAGTCAGATTTCTTAATCGTCAGCGCTTCGATTTGTGTTCGACGTGCGGGATCGGAGACGGAACTGGGCTCGCGGAATTCCGCATAGGCCGCACGGACAATCGGGCCAGACTCATCGGTCAGGCCGGCTTGTGCAAGGTGGTGTGCGTCTTTTAAATCGGGCCAGATTTCATGGTGTGCCGTTCCCAGCCTTCGCAACGTAGCGAGTGCTTTTTCGGGGTCATAGTGAGCACTTGCCGTGACGCCGGACGGAAAATCCTCGATGTGAAGATCCCGAGGCTTGGGTGAAGAGAGACCGTGAGACTCGATAAAAGACCACGCGCCTGCGGGAGGGGGAGGCATCGGTGAAGGCTCATCTTCGTGTTCGGCGATCGGCCCCGCATCGACGGACGCTGGCGGTTCTTGGGTGACCTCCTCAAGGATCACGGGGGG
>DEBL01000205.1:10689-20180 GCA_002348535.1 Deltaproteobacteria bacterium UBA2957
TCTCGCCAGGTGCCATCGCGGGTGACCCATCCTTCTCCGGATGGGGTGGAATCGCTAAGGAGCAATGCGTACCATCCAACGGAGTCATCGGCTTCGATTCGCGTCCGGTCCGTGAGAGTATCGGTGCGACCGGCCCGCTCCGCAGTGCGGATTCGCCAGTACCGCGATGCAAGGGCGAGCGATCCCCCTTGGTCGATCAAGGCACTGAATTTTGAGTGGGCGCGGTCGTGTTGACCAGCCAGCATCGCCGTTAGCGCTTCGTAAAATGCCGCCTCTTGACGCGAACCATGCCGCTCATTGAAGGCGACCGCCCATGCATCTGCCGCCGCGGCGAAATCCCCTGACAGCATGACGGCGTGGGCGACGTCGTCGGCTCTGCCCCGCCACGGCCATTTTGAGGCGTGATCCCGAAGTCCGATCCGACCCCAATAGGCTGCGCGGTCCCAACGGCCAGCCAATCGCCACCCCTTGAAAATTTCCCAAGCGAGGCTCCCGGTCTTTTCGCCTCCTTCGTATCGCTCAATGTTGGCGCGGATGGAGGCGATCGGATGCCGCGTGGATCGCTCGTATCGACGGGCTTGTTGGGCAACCCACTCGACCACATCTGGATTGTCTGGTTGTTCATGTTCGAGGGTCTTAAACGCGCTCCACGCTTCATCGGCCCACCCTGAGCGTCGCAGTGAGTCCGTGTGCGCCATCCGGCTGGCGGAGTCGGACGGAACGATGGCACTGTCGTACCCCGCGTCTGCCAACTGATTCAAGGCCGTCTCTGCGGCGGCTCCGGTCGCGGCGAATGAATGGTGGAGCGCGAGATGAACCAGCTTTGGGATCGCATGCTCCGGATTGTGCTGTGCCATTGCCAAGGCGAGCCGCAAGCTCATTTCTTCCTCGCGCATGTGATCGGCATGCTCCGGCACGTTTAGGTAGGCATCGTATGCATTCCGGGCCGAACGCAGGTGTCCGCGTCGAGCCTCCGCATCTCCGATGACAACCATGCACTCGGAAGCGCGGCGCCCCGCTCCAAACCGTTCACGGTATTGCTCACATTCACGAATCGCAACGTGGGGACGCCCGCGTTCGAGATCGACGAGAATTTCATACCAAGCCGCGACCTTCGCATCGCCCCCTTCGCCCAGTCGAACCCGATAAAACTGCGCGCTCGCCAATCCGTACTCACCCAGCTCCATGTAGGTTCGTCCCAGCAGCAGTCGGGTTGCGGTCCGCTGACGGTAATTTTCGGGGCTGTCTAGGTACGCTTCAAGAATCGTGCGGGCTCGGTCAAGGTCCCATGTCGCGTAGGCTTCCCGAGCCGCCTGGAGCGGGTCTTCTGGGAGAACGAACGCCGGAGCCGCACCCGAATCTTCCAGCTGGGTCGGATCGGGAGCGGGTTCAGTGGCCAAGGCCAAAGTGATGAACAGGCAATACAGCATGGGAGTTGCGTCGAGTACGGCCGTTTAAGCCACCACCAGCCATACAGCCATGTAGTGGCACACGCTGCCTACCACGACACCCACGTGAAAGATTTCGTGGTAGCCAAACATCGCAGGCCACGGATTGGGGCGCTTCAAGGCATAGATGATGCCCCCACCGGTGAATGCGAGACCGCCGAACAGCAAGAGGGCGAGCACAATCGTGCCGTAGGCAGTGTGGAATTCTCCCATCATGGGCACGGCCATCCACCCCATCACGACGTAAATCATCGACTTTAGCCATCGATTGATGTTCGGTAAAAACAGCGTTCGGAGGATTCCGAGGATCACCAAGCCCCAAACCGCAGGCAGTGCGACACGACTCCAGTCAGCATTGATTCCAAGCAGGAACGGTGAATACGAACCGCCGAGGAGGATGAAGATCATCGAATGATCAAGCAATCGAAGAATTCGCCGGGGCCCATCGGACCAAGTGGGTGTGTGGTACACGCCGCTGGTGGCCAGCAGCAGGGCGAGTGAACCGGCATACAGCAGCGCCCCAAACCGCATCGGTCCCTCTTGTGCGTGCTGTACCATCTGAACACCGAACGGGATGGCAATGAGTGCACTGAGGAGGTGAATCCAACCTCGCATGCGGGGGCGAGAAGGGTCTTGAGCCGCTGAGGTGGATGGAACGGATTCTACAGCCTCACTCATTCGCGGCCTCGAACTCCAGGCAGACTGAGTTGATGCAGTAGCGAAGTCCGGTTGGTGGTGGGCCATCGGGAAAGACGTGCCCAAGGTGAGCGTCGCAGCGTGCACAACGAATTTCAATGCGAACCATGCCATGGCTACGGTCTTCGATCTCGATCAGGTTGGCCCCCTCAAGGGGCTCGAAAAAGCTGGGCCAGCCGCAACCCGACTCAAACTTCGAGTCGGATTTGAAAAGAGGAAGCCGACAACAAACACATCCAAAGGTGCCCACGCCTTTTTCGTGAAGGAGTGCCCCTGTAAATGGCGGCTCAGTTCCAGCTTGTCGGGTCACATGGTAGGCCTCGGGACTGAGCTCTGCTCGCCACTCTTCATCGGTTTTTTCAACTTTTTCCATCGCCTACCTCTATGGCAGCGTACACCAAACGCGATTCAACGGCTGCGAAGTTTGAACCGCGCAGGTCAAGGTTGCTGGGCCGGTTCAAGGCTTGTCTTCGAGGGCATGCTCGTAGGCTTCCCGAAGCTCCACCGTACGCGTGCGTGCCAAGTCTCGGATCTCAGGGTCCATCCGCGCGACTTTGTCGGGATGAAGCCCAGCGAGCTTGGTGCGGTATGCCTTTTTTATGTCGGCCACTGTGGCGGCTCGATCGATGCCGAGCATCTCCCACGGATCCGCAACCTTGGACATCAGATCGAGGCGCTGTTCCATCTCGTCCCAGCGGTTTTCAGGGATACCAAGGTAGATTGCGATGTCTTTGATTTGGCGACGGGCAGAACGGGAGGGCGGGCCATCGCAGCGAGAGACCTCAGCGAGCAATTCGAGCAATTCTTGTGGTTGCAGTGCCGGCATTCTTCGCTTCACGCCCTGCGAAAGTCGATGGAGGTCGTCGACCACAGGTTCGTTCATCAAGCGGTCCAGTTCGCCCCGCTGCGCACGAGGAATCTCGAACGAGTCGATGAAGAAGCGACGAATCAGTTTGATTCCCCGCTTGGTCGGGCTGCCATCGGCATGCAGAACGGAGAGGCAGAGGCCCATCAGAGGACGGAGAAAGTCGACGCGGGACCAGCGCTGATGCTTGGGCAGGATGAAGTCGACCTCGGTTTGGCCAAGTGTGGTTGGCTCATCGGCTCCCGGCGCCAGCATGATCACCGTGGTTCGCAGCGTATACACGCCGGGCTTGCGATAACGGAGGGCTGAAAATGGCACGTAGAACTCCGAGCGTCCCCGCTCGATCGCTCGATTCGCCACAAAGTTACCGCGGTCAGCGAAGGCGTCGATGGCACGGACGGGTCTGCCGCGGCCATCAACTAAAATTGACACGGATACGGCGCCGCTTGGCGCATCTTGTTTAAAGTAAAGCTGTACGAAGCGGCCCATTTCATCGTCGATAAGTCGCACGTCGACATCGAGTTCAGGCACATTTTTTGCGGGGTCGATCTCAACAATAGCGCCATCCGCAATGGCCCCCAGTGCCAAACCGATGAGCCCACCGATGGGCCCCGCGATGATGGCTCCGATTAAGCCCCCGATAATTTTTCCCCACCAGCGCACGCTACTTTCCTTTCAAGGTGTCCAGTTGATCGGCCTGGGCGCCAAAATGGATGAGATCCTCAACCAATAGGGATAAAACCGCGCCCAACCAATACGGCTTCGATCGAGTGGGTGGTATGGAGAACCCCAAGGCGACGGAGCAGGTCATCCACCGCTCCCGCCTCTGCACGGCCACAATCGATGTCGTATCGCACGGTGTCTGGACCGCTGATGATTGGGTCCGATATGCTGTGGAATCGGCCTCGGTCATGACTGCCAAACTCGCCATTGAATCCCGCGCTGTACCAGTCGCCTATGGTGTCATCGAGGGCGGCCATGGCCTCGTCTGTGGTTCCGCTGGCGGGAAACCGAACGCTGATATTGAGCAAGTTCCAAGGAGTCTGAGAGCTGCACCAGACGGGAAATGAATCATTAGGCCAGTCAAAAAGGATGGGGGCTTGGGCCACGATTTCATGGTCGCGTATCGCGACGATCATGGGCTCATCGCCCACGAGTGCGGCTTGCCCGGTGGTCGGATCAACCAAGTCGACGCGGGTGGCCGCATACGGACGGGCGCCTTCTGCCACGGATGGAACGAGCCCGCCAGATTCGTCCTTGTGCATTCGTGCTGCTTCCGCAATCCAGCCATCTTCTGCCGTGCGATCGGCATGATGGGTGAAAAATTCGCAGTAGCCTCCCCGGTGTGCGTCGATGAAGTTGCGCGGATGGAGGTCGTCGGCCAAAAAGGTTCGTACACCGGCAACGAGTTTTTGCGTGGCTTCGAGGAAGCGGGGGTCGTCTTCTTGGGCGTCGACGGTCGATTGCAGTACTGCCAAGCCATCATCGAGTCGTCCCCATGCGAGCATGAGGTGGCCTTTGCCCTGCTTGGCTAGCGGATGGCCGGGTGCAATGCTGAGGATCTGGTCGTACGCTTCGAGTGCTTGCTGCGGCCGCCCCAGTTCTTCGCAGGCTGCACCTGCGGACAACAGGAGCATGGGCACCATGGTGATGTCACCCGTTCCCTTTCGTTCCATCAATACAGCCGTTGCTTTTTCAGCGAGATCAAGCGCTTGCTCGGGTCGGCCGGACTGAAGCTCTATGACGGACAACGTGTGGACGAGATCGATTCGGTCAGGATGTTCCGCCAAAGCCGAAAACAGGGCTTCTCTGGCCGCTTCGAGGTCATCGCCTTGGACGGCCTCCAAGGCGCGTTTGATGATGTCAGGCTCAGCCACGAGTCCTCCTTTAAAATTCGCGCCTCAAGTATACCGGTCAATGGTGGTATTGCCCGCCCCAAAGCAAGGTCGATGCTCGATAAAGTTGCTCGGATAGCACCATGCGGGCCATGCTGTGGTTCAGCACCATGCGCGAGAGGCGGATTGTCTTCCACGCCCGGTTGCGCACCGCCTCGCCGTGACCGTAGGGTCCACCGATCGCGAACGCAAGGCGGCGGGTCCCGAGTTGTGCCGCCTGGTCAATCAGGGCGGCAAACTCATGGCTGTCGGGCGCATTTCCACGTTCGTCCAATGCAATGAGTCGATCGCCACTCTTGAGCTGCCCAAGAATCTTCTCCGCCTCTGCATTCCGGACCTCGACCTCGTTTCCTTGGAAGGCCACGGGTTTAATTTGGGTCTCGGTGTAGCCGAGGTGGCTGGGCAAGCGGCGCGTGTACTCGATCGCTCCTGCGTCGGCCCACGTGACACGGCCTTTACCCACCCACAGCGTGGTGATCTTCACGGAAGAGCAAATCCGAGGGCTTCGGGGGGAACGTTCTCGATTCCAAGGTCACCCGGTTCGATTCGCGGCGCGTCGATCCACAATCCGTCGAGATCGTAGTGCCCCCGTTGATGCTGGTCGAAAACGTGCACGATGACATCGCCGAGGTCGAGAAGCACCCACTTTGTCGTGGATCCGCCTTCCACACCGATGGGTTCGGCGTTGTGCTTCCGCTTGAAGGTCTGGACAATGTGCTCTGCGATGGCTGCGAGCTGTCGGGAGTTTGTGCCGTTGCAGAGTACAAACCAATCGCAGAACGAGGTTCGTCCCCGTACATCAATGATTGTCAGTTCAGTGGCTTTCATCTCTATGGCTGCCTCAGCAGCCGACCGAACAATGTCTTGGGTATCGATGGCGGTGTCCTCTACGTTAAAAAGGGGTCTTAAGTAGATCGTACTGTCGGATGGATCGAGGATCAAGTGTCAACGTGGCTTTGGTCGCTTCGGCATGCGTCTGAGCATGTCATCGGCAGACCGCGTTGGTACCATCGGTGCCTCGATCAGTTGCACCTCACCGATTCCGCTCCGCCGAACGTTTAACTGCACCTTTCGGGTGCGATTTTTCCGCTTGCTGACCGCGAGAACATCCGCTCGAAGCCGGACCGCCGTGGCAGAATCCAAGGTGAGTGTGCCCTCGATGCGGTGGGGAAACATTCCACCCCGCGGGCGCGGTTCATCGCCTTCCGGTGCCAGAGACACGGCGTACACTTTGGCGGGTCGACCATCGACGACGGTGCTCCCGGTCTCTGTAAACACAACTCGGTCAGTGAATCCATCCAAGGCCTCGTCCCAAGCATTCCAAGCCGTGTAGACATCCAGTCGAGCGGCTTCTCCGTCCATGGCACCCTTCCATGGGCCACGTCGATTTCTTGATGCGCTGGAGCCTTCGTGGTTGATGGCTTCGAAGGTGGGTTCTCCATCGACATACCGCTGAAAGTGGAAGCTGCTCCAGGAATTCCAAGCGATCTCAATGGTTTGCGTCGATTCGAGGACCACTTCCCGCTCACGGAGTTCGGTGTATTGAACAGTAGAAATCGAGTGATGTGGTCCCAATCGGTCTACGGAGTCGAAGGTAATTTCTTGGCTGATGGTCTCGAGGGAAGGAGGCGGTTCGGACACAGTAGGTTCACCGCAGCTCAGAAGGATTGTTGCCGCGATTTGGAGCCCACTCATTCTTCGCCCGCCTGACCGATCATGGACCACAACAGCTTGAGTAGCGCATCTGTTCCTTCGTGTATGGGAGCGGAAATCACCGCAACGGACCTACCAGTTTCGCGTTCAAATGTAGCTTTCACCTCTTCAATTACCGCATCGTCGACGAGGTCCAACTTGGTCAGCACAATGACTTCCGGTCGCTGGGCGAGGTTGCTGTCATAGCGCTCCAATTCGTGGCGCAGTGCCCGGTAGCGTCGAAGACTGTCCAACTCATCGCTGCTGCCGCCATGCACAGCGCCTTCGTCGTGTTCCCCTAAACTCACCAAGTGGGCGAGGACCCGGGTTCGCGAGACGTGCCTGAGAAATTGGTGGCCAAGGCCGGTTCCGTCACTGGCACCTTCCACGAGGCCCGGAATATCCGCAATCACAAATGATGCGTCCAAGCCAAGTTTGACCACTCCCAACGAAGGGGCGAGCGTGGTGAAGGGGTAGTCTGCGACTTTCGGCTTGGCAGCGCTCACCGCGGATATGAAGGTTGACTTGCCGGCATTCGGAAACCCAAGGAGACCGACATCGGCCATCAACATCAGTTCGAGCCGCAGCGATCGCTCCTCACCCGGAATGCCCGTGGTTGTTTTAGTGGGAGCCCGATTGGTGCTGCTCTTGAAGAACAGGTTGCCACGTCCGCCTGCGCCACCCTTCGCAGCAATCCAGTGTTGCTCATTTTCGGTGAGGTCGGCGAGAATCTCGCCGGTATCCTCGTCGAAGACTCGCGTGCCGACCGGCACCGTGATGACCACTGACTCGCCGCCTGCACCGGTTTGCTGTTTGCCCCGCCCGTGCTCACCCCGCTGGGCTCGCCAGATGGTCTTCCCTCGCAACTCCAGAAGTGTGGTCTTCCTGTGGGATGCGACCATGATGATGTCGCCACCTCGGCCACCGTCACCGCCGTCTGGGCCACCAAAGGCGACAAACTTCTCACGGCGAAATGATCGGCATCCGTTGCCGCCCGCGCCGCTGGATATCTGGATGTGGGCTTCGTCTATGAATCGCATGGACTACTCCTCCGCGGAAGGGGAGGAGTGCGTTGCCTTATGCTTGCGCTTCAGCGACGACGACGCTCACCAACCGACGGTTGTTGCGCTGATGGTAGCGAACGTGGCCGTCCACGGTTGCAAAGATGGTCCAGTCGCGGCCGACGCCCACGCCATCACCGGGATGGAATCGGGTCCCAAGCTGGCGAACGATAATGTTCCCGGCTTTTACAAACTGACCGTCACCGCGTTTTACGCCGCGGTACTGTGGATTGGAGTCGCGACCGTTTCGGGTGCTTCCTTGTCCTTTTTTATGTGCCATTTGTAGCTCCCTAAGCCTTAATCTTTGTGACTTTAACGCGTGTCAGTGAAGGACGCTGTGCTTTGCGAACGCGGCTGCGTCGTGTCGGACGGTACTTGAAGGTGCTGCGCTTTTCACCCAGCTCCTGTGCAATCACTTCGACGGTGACTTTCGCGCCCTTTACGATCGGTGTGCCGACCTTGACTTTTTCTCCGCCGATCAGGAGCACATCGTCGATATCGACGGTGTCGCCTGCCTCAGCATTGATGCGATCGAGGGTGAGTTCGTCCCCCTCTTCAAGGCGGAACTGCTGGCCCGAGTGTGCGATTACTGCGTACATGGAGTCCTCCGGTGAATCCCGAGGGTAAAATCGAGTTTCGAGGCGTGGCAGAAGACCCGAGAGATCCGATCCCGCCTCACAGACCCGCCTGTTTACGGCCTTAGGCCCGAAGTGTCAAGGGCGAAACGTGTCAGAAACCGATCGATGTCACTCGATTGGTGCACGGATCCGAGCCGGGGCGGTGACCGCATCGGAATCGTTCTCGTAGGGACAATGGCGGCATCGCGAGTGACAACAACGGCCTCGCTCGCGGAGGTAGGACGCAGTCATCACCATCAGCCCGCTGTAGGGGTCGATGTATGCTGGTTGGCCTTGGCGGACGGCAGCGTCGTGCACCCGCTGGATGTGGGGAGAGTTGGTCACACTGGGGTTATAATGCAACGAGCGATCATCCCCAAGAGAGATGACCGCTCGCCGTGTTGCAGCCCGTACGGTTGCGCAGCAGTGCCCCAATTAAATGGGATGAACTTCGTCCCGAAGGTCCTCGGTGACGAGGTCGAGCAGGGTGGTGCTCAACTCAATGATCTGCTGATGCGTGAAGCCCTCGCCCTTCAACTGGCGGTAGAAGCTCTTCGCGACGGACTTGTTGCGGTGCAAGTACAGTTCTTCAGAGTGCTCGTATGTCATGAGATCGGTCCGGGGTAAGGGGTGTCGCAGTCCCAGGAAGCAAGGTCCGTGCCAATCCAGCTAAAGCGTGTACATCGCTGTGATGAGCTAAAAAGGAAAGGGCGAATTGGAACCGTTTTTGCGCATCGAACTGCACGAGGTGCGAATACAATTTCGCACCTCATCCGTCACCGGCTTGGGCTGGCAACCATCCGAATGTAGCGGTTGATGTTTGCGATGTCGGGGTCGATTCGAGCAGCGCTCTCGAGATCGCCGAGAGCCAAGTCCGGTCGGCGCCGGTAGTGGTGACAAATGCCTCTTCTGCAAAGCGCCATTGCATGGTCGGGTTCGCGGTCGATCGCCGCCGTGTAGTGATCGATGGCTTGTGCATAATCTTTTGTGGCGAAAGAGAGGTCACCCAAGTCGACGTGCGGCAACGGTGAATGCGGGGCGGACAGCATCGCCTTGGTGAAATCACTCAGTGCCGCGGTGGTGTCTCCTTGATCTCGTGCGCAGCGGCCTCGCATAAGTCGGGCTTCAAGGTGGTCCGGGCTCCAGTCGAGGACGTCGGTGAGGTGAGCATATGCGTCGCCGAGGGCGCCGCGTCGAAAGGCATGGTGAGCATGACT
>DEBL01000205.1:20573-29669 GCA_002348535.1 Deltaproteobacteria bacterium UBA2957
CCTTCGGTTCAGTCAGGCGAGGCGTGGGTCCGGAGGGGATGTCGGGTAGCCATGGGTCACGTTCGGATGGTGCGGTGAACACCTCAACATCAAGGCGTTCGCGTTCCGGATCCAGCAACTGGGGCGCGACAGCCCGCGGCTGGGCCAGTTCATGGGTGCGTGGGGACTCGATCACCTCGATGGGTTCTGTTTCGGGCTCCTTCGAAGCAGGCTCAACACGTTCGGACGTCGTCGAGGGTGGCCCGGGGAAGCGTTCTACGCGGGGTGCTCCGACAGCCAATGCGGTAGGCAGAGGCATCGCAGGCGGCCGCACTGGCGGTGGCGTGTCAAGTGGGGGCGTTGGGGTGCGATTTTCGTTGTCGGTAGCCGCGTTTGCCTCGGGGATTAAGTCGATGAACGAGAACGGGTCGGCGTGGTCTGGAGCTTCGCCGTCCGCCGGTTTATCCGAGGGCGAACATTGCTCAACGTCATCGAATATTGATGCTTCAAACAGGGGGTCGTCCGCGAGATCCTCCTCCCCGTTGGGGATACCCAGTACCAGCGATGGCGTTGGCTCTGGTGGCATTGGCTCCGGTGGCGTTGACTCCGGCGGCGTCCGCACCTCTGCCGCTCTGGTCGCCTGCTCCGTTCGTCCGTGTACGGGAGGCGCAGGTTGCGGGGATGCCCGAGTGTGGAAATCGGTCTCCAGCGGAGAGCCTTCGGGTTCCGGTATGGGTCGAGCGGAGACGGTGAGTTCGCTGTGTAGGGGCTCCGATGGAGGGGCAGGCTCGCCTCGGAGTGAGGCGAGTCGCATGCGCGATGAAACGATGGTGTTGAGCAGTCGTTCGGCTTCGCTGAGGGTCTTTGACATGGCCTACTCAGTATCTCCCCCGGCAAGACCACTCATTTGTTGGGTCAGCCCACTGATGCTGCTCATCAGTTCATCGCGCAGCTGGCGCATCCGTGTCACGTTCTCTTGAAGTGCCTTTGCTTTGGTGCGTAAGGTCGTATTTTCCCGGCGAAGCCCGTTGGCTTGGTCTTCGACCTCGCTCACTTGATTGCGCAAAGCGGTCACTTCGGCACGAAGGGTAGTGGATTCGTTTTCGAGTTGTTCTTGGCGCGCCTTGAGTTGGTCGCGCTCGTTTAGCAGTGCTTGATGTGCATCTTCGATCTCAGCATTTCGTGCTCGAGCCGTTGCCACTTGGCTTTCGAGGGTAGCGGCCTGAAGCGAAAGATCCGATTCGTTGCTGCTGAGGTGCTCAAGCTCCATTTCCGCCTTGATCAGCCGGCGCGTCATTTGTTCTGCGTTTTGAAGAACGGCCTCGAGGGCGTGGATGCGCGCGTCGACGATCTCGCCCAGTTCGGCTTGGAGCCGTTCGAGTTGAGTACTGACTTGGTCGGACATGGACTGCTCCAAGCGCTGAGGATGACTGGAAGGTAACGCGGCACACACGGCACTTCGTTTCTTCGACAAAGTACCAAGGCCCTGTTTTCAGTGTCAACGCGTGGCAAATATGGGACTCACGATTGGTGATGTAGGTTCGCCTCGGTGTATAAAATCAAGTTGCGCGCTCACGCGGCGTGCGCGAGGATACGTTCCATGGATCGACAACCCGTTTTGGTTGCTACCAAGGGGCCTCTTGAAGGGGCACGATTTCCCGTGGGCTCCGAAGGGATCACCATCGGGCGCGATCCGGACTGTGTAGTGGTTCTGGACGACGCGAATGTGTCGCGATTTCATGCTCGACTGGTGTTTCACAATGCGGCCATTTGGGTACAAGATGCCGGAAGCCGAAACGGTGTCTTCCTCAACGAGAAGCGTGTGGTGCGCCACAAGCAGTTTGGGCCCGGTGATGAACTCGTCGTCGGCGATCACGCCTTTACTTTGGAACTCGACCCGCTCCAGCAGGATCCATCATTGACCGGTGCTCCGGTGCCGCGACCGACTGAGCCGTCGCAAGGATCGCGTCTGGTGTGGGTGGGTGTCGTCGTGGCGTTGACGGCCGTCGCTATGTGGGTTGCACTCCGGTGAGCATGGATGTCGTATCGGTTGTTGTCCGGCGGCCTGGGCACCCAGAACGAAGGGTCGCTATCAGTGAAGGCGTGTCCCACCTCGGGCGCGCCGAGGACAACGATATTGTACTCACCGACATTGGGGTGAGCCGGCGCCATGCCCGTCTCATTGTGCAGGCCGGGACCGTATTCATTGAAGACCTTGGGAGTGGAAACGGGACGTACTTTGACGGCAGTCGAGTGAACCGGCAATCGGTGAAAGATGGCGACGAGTTCTTAATTGACCCCTTCCGCCTTCAAGTAGAAATCGAGCCGCTTTCAGACAGTCGAGATGGCCTGACGGGCGATCTGGAGGAGGTGGACGATGACGACACCGCGGAAATTCCGATTGGACCATCCGGACTTCCCGAGGCTGGTGTCAGCGGTGACCCTCAGGTCCGGTTGATCACTCTCCAAGGCCAGCGCCTCGCGCCGAGCTATCCCATTCGGTCGGGTGGTCTCACCATCGGTCGTTCGGAGGCGAGAGACATCATCTTGTTCGACCCGGCGGCCAGCCGCAATCATGCCGCCATCGAGATCTTTGGCGGTGACATTTGGTTTCGCGATCAGGGAAGCGGGAACGGGTCGTTTGTGAATGGGCACCGTGTTCGCGAGCAATGTTTGCGGCATGGCGATCGGGTTCGAGTGGGGAGCACCGAGTTTCGGGTGGAGGTGACGGAAGCCTCTCGGCAAGAAATTCCCACGTTACCGCCCAGTCCCGCCCTTGGGCGCCGGCTTGAAGAACGAGGTCCGGTTGCTGTGCCTGCTGTGCCCACACAGGTGCGCGTTCACCCATCCACGTTGCAGGGTCCCAAGCTGGTCGCGCTTGCAGCCGCTGGCGGATTCGCGATCGTATTCATGATGATACTTGGTGGGTTGTTGGCCATGTACGTGCTCGATCGGTCCGACCCGCAGACCCGAAGTTCTGCTGCTGTAGCAGCAACCGACATCCCGCCCGAGCGCATGGCGGAGTTCAATGAACAAATGACAAAGGGCAATGAACTGTTTTCGGACGGGGAGTTCTTGAAGTCTGCCTCCCAGTTTTACAGTGCGCAGATGGTGGCACCTGGACATCCGGTGGCCGAGCGTATGGGTGCCGTTGCTTGCGAGTACGTGGTGCTGGACGCACTCAACAGGGGAATTCGCCTGCGCGGCATGAGCGAGGAAGAACAGCGCGAGGATCGCAAGGAAGCGTTCAAGCTGGCGAGGAATGCGCTTCGTGGCAGGGGAGCGGTCTCCGATGCGTTGCGTGCGGTGATGGACGTTCAGATCGTTGACCCGGATAATGACCGAGCACGGGTGCTGATCGAGCAGTTGAAGGCCAAGTGAACCTCTGCGGCGTTGCAGTCTTGGTCGCCGTGTGTGGAGTGGCGTGCCAATCGCGCACTGCAGCCGTAAGCAGCGAAGCACTCAGCCGTTCGGATGCGTGGTCTGAGGAGGCGGCAATCACCCTGCTGAGTTTAGGTGTGCAGCACACAGACCCGTCCATTCGAGCGGCTGCTGTGGCTCATTGGATTGCCTCGAAACACCCATCAAGTCATCGGTTGGTGCCGTGGGTAATGGCCGACCCCAGTCCGCACGTTCAGCGCGCGGCTGCGCGGGTCGTCACGTCAACGAGCGCTCGTCCCGTTGTTCATGCCGGTACCGATCCGATCGCACAGATCATGTTGGGGGAAACCAACAACGCGTCGATGTGGATGGTCTCTACCTTGGCGGCGATCAAGGACGGATTTCCACCCCTTGATCCCGTCGCATTGGAGTTGGTGATTCAGTGGCGTCCCGAGGGCGCTGCAGAGACAATCGTCCGAGGTGTGGATGTCGCCGACGAATCCATGCGTTTGCCCCTTGCATTGGCGGCGGTGCGCATGGATGCCGAAGGCGCCCATCAAGCCCTCACGACTGCGCTGCAGGATGCAGACGACGAAATTCGAGTTGCAGCCATTGAAGGGCTGATTGACGCTCCAGTGGATCGTTCACGGGGTTGGTTGGAGCGGGCAGCGAAACGGAGTGAAAGCGCAACCGCGTTGCACGCGCGACTTGCTTTAATGGCCCTTGGTGAGCGGCCGATATCAGTGGGGGTCGATGCACTTTCTTCCCCTGCTCGGGACACGAGAGCCTGGGCCCTTGACTGCCTGCAGAAGCGCGCCGAGGAGCAGCCATTGCCCCGTGAGGTGATCGTCCGAGTTCAAGGCAGCCTTCGGGACGAGTCGCCCCTCGTTCGGAGGGCTGCGGTTCGAGCCCTGATTGCGGCAGCGGGGGTTGAGTATGTGCCGCTTCGCGCCGAAATATTCGAAGCGGAACCCGATGCCGTCTCCATGTTGATTGCGGGAAAATGGTTGGCGCATACGCTGAATAAAGCGGTGGAATGACCGCCATTGTCGGGCATTTCATGGGGTGTTCATAGCGGGTTGGCTCACGCAGGAGCTTTTGACAGCGCAAAGTGGCATTTGTAGCCTAATCCCTCACCTCTGGGGTGAGGTTGGGGATCTACGCATGCAGGGATTGCTGGAATTTCAAGGCCGGTTGACGCGGTCTGACAAACGGCCCGCGAATCCGGGTTCGTACTGCTTGCAGTTTCAACTGCACGGGCAGCCGCGGGCGAGCAAGCGTGACAAAGTGCACTGGGAAGAAGTGATCGAGAATGTCGAAGTGTCGCCCGGTGGTTTTTTTAGGGTTGTTCTCGGTCGGAGCCATGCCTTTGAAGAATCCATGTTCGGACGCGGCATTCGTTGGATGAGCGTGCGTGTGGTCCGGTCCGGGACGCTCGACGATGAGCATTTACCCCGAGCCCCCATCGCTGGAGCAGAAGCGCGTTTGTACGGTGGATTGAGTCGGGTGCAAACCTCGATTGACGGACTCTCGGCTCGAATGGACGGGCTCATCGAAGGCTCACCGCAGATTGCTGAGTTCGATAAACGCCTCGGACAGGCGGGAGAGACCTTGGCGAATGTGCACTCGCGGCTTGCGCTGCTCGAGTCGGGCACAGAAATTGCCGCCATCATCCGCCGAGTCGAGGGTCTGATGGGCCGACTCGATGAAGTGGATCGCGATGATGGTCGGTTGGACCGGATCGAAGACGAGTTGCACGAACTGGTGGGCCCAGACGGTGATGTGGTCGATCTCAATGAACGCATGGACCGACTGGAAGGTCGCGCCCCCGAGCTGATCGCTTCGTTGAAGAAGCGCGAGAGAAATGCCCCAGAATACGCGCGTGTCGACGAACTTAAACGGCACTTGGAAGCCGCACGGTTGCAGATTTCGTCCTTGTCCGACCGTGTTGAAGAACTCACGAAAGCAGCACCAAAGAAGGCCACCAACGCCGCCACTGACACCGGTACTGCGGCCATGGTCAAACGCAGCGGTGACGTCATGACTGGGGGGCTGGTGATCAACCGAGGCGGTCTCGAGGTGTTGAGTGGTGGTGTCAACTGCCGTGGCGCAACGGTGACCTCTCTCGAAGCCTCGAACGTCATCAAGGCGCCGAAGGCGATTATCGATTCTGTAGAACTCCGGGGCGATCTCACGGTGGATTCTGCTTCACGGTCCCTGCAGGTCCGAGCGGTTGAAGGCCGGCAGGCATCGGCTCGCCGGGATGGAGCCCTGCATCTGAACAGTCGCGGCGGCGCAGAAGTGGTCATTGGAAACGACGCTGCATCCAAAGGGGCTACGGTCCACGGAACCGTTCGAAGCGACGGATTGGTCGCTCAACCCACAGGCGGTATGGCGCAGCTGTTTCACGCGACGGGCGATCTCTCACCAGGAGACGTGGTGCGAGTCAATGACTCCGGAGAGCGTGTGGTGCGCGTTCGGAAAGTGGCTGATTCGCGCGTCATGGGCGTCATTACGGACCAGCCCGGCGTGCTGTTGGGCGGTGTTCCGCGAACGGGGTTGGTGGTGGTTGCAGTAACGGGGGTGGTTCAGACTCGCGTCGATGCGTCCGACTCACCGATAAAAGCCGGAGATTTGCTCGTGGCCAGTCGGACATCGGGTCACGCTCGCTGCGCCAGCGATCCGGAGCCGGGCACCGTTTTGGGCAAAGCCCTTGCTCCCTTGGGTAAAGGCAAAGGCATCATCCCAGTCTTGCTGGGTGGAGGCTGAGTTGAGCCAACCGGCTTGGGCTGCGGATCTCGCACGCCGTTACCTTGCGGGAGAATCCAGTGTGTTCTTGTTGCACGGGAACACTCGAGACCTGTTTCCTTCCGAAGAGCAGTCCGGTCAATACGTGGGCTTGGTTACGTATATAGAGCAGTTTTTGGCCCGCTCGAAAGACATTGTGTTGACCTACAATGTAAGCCAAGGTGTCCGCTTTCCTGCGCCGGTCATGCGCGCACGGTGCATGGCTGCGATCAATGCGCGCCGAGCATTAGAGGGCACGGAACCAATCGATACGCTTCCGCGGGCTCCTGCTGAAGTGCTCCCAATGATTGAGTCGTTGGTCACGGATCCTTCGCAACGCATTGCGGTGGTGATCGACTTTTTCGAGACGATTGTGCCCATGAGTGACCTGTCCTACATGTCTGACGCCGACAAGGCCACCTTGGTATCCATGCAACGACTAAGTGGTGATCCAGGACTTCTCGCGAGCGACAACCTTATCGTGTTGGTTTCCGAGCACCTCTCAGATGTGCACCGCCGGGTGGTGAGCAGCGCCCAACTTGCAACCCTCCGGATTCCTCTGCCGGCCGAGGCCGCGCGGGCAACCTTCATCGATTCGCAGGACCAAGAGGGGGTTGGCGCGGAGATGAGCAACGCAACGCTGGCCGCTGTTACCGCTGGCCTATCGCTGCTTCAGGTTCAGAGCCTGTTTCGGCGCGCGCGCCAGTCGGGGGAAGAAATCCGGTTTGCCACTGTGTCTGCGCGGAAAAAAGAGATCATCGAACGAGAGTGTCACGGATTGGTTGAATTTGTGGAGCCAGCGCACACCTTTGCCGAGGTGGGTGGACTGGACGGACTGAAGACAGACCTGATGCGGGTAGCCAATGCCATCAAGGGTGGGAACACAAAGCGAGTGCCGATGGGCATTTTGTTCGTCGGGCCCATGGGCACCGGAAAAACGTATGTGGCCGAGGCATTTGCTGCCGAGAGTGGACTCACGTGCCTGAAGTTCAAAAACTTCCGCGAGCGCTGGGTGGGCTCAACGGAGGGCAATCTCGAAAAAATTCTGGATGTGGTCGAGGGGCTCGGTCATGTATTGCTGATCATCGATGAAGCCGACCGCTCCATGGGGTCGGGTTCGGACGGTGACGGCGGTACATCGAGTCGCGTGATTGCTCGACTAAAAGAATTCATGAGTGACACAAGCCACAGGGGTCGTGTGGTCATGCTGATGATGACCAACCGTCCCGATAAACTCGACGCAGATCTCAAGCGACCCGGGCGATTCGACTTGAAAATTCCGTTCTTTTTTCCCGAGGACAACGGAACGCGCCGCGCCATCTTGGCCGCGTCCGCCCGTAAAAATGGCATTCAACTTTCGCCCGAGGGTCAACTTGGCGCAGTGGCTGAACAGACGGCCGGGTATTCGAGTGCAGAACTGGAACTGGTCATGTTGGCCGCGGCCGCGATTGCGGATGACGCCGGCCGGGCAATGGTTGATCAGGCCGACCTGACGGCGGCAACTGGGGACGTGATACCGAGTCGCGATACGCGAATGCTGGCATATATGGAGTTGCTCGCCGTGTTTGAGTCTTCCTCAAGACGCATGCTTCCAGAGCGCTTCCAGACGCTCGATACAGCCACCGTCCAACAGCAGTTGGATGCGCTCAAACTCCAGTTGGGTCGGCGGGTGCACTGACGGGTGCCGAGGATTCAACAGTTGTGTCCTTTGGATTGGTGGCGATACCTTGGAAATGGGTTTCAATCGTGTCCTGCTGGACGCTCTTTTTCCACTCTCCTGCGTCCTGTGCGCGCACTCGAGTAGTGGCGCACTGATTTGCGATGAATGTCGGCCGGTTCGGGCGCGGCCGGTGCCATTTCCTCTGCGCAGTCCATTGATGGAATACCGGTCGCTCGGGACGTACGAAGGCGACTTAGGGCGTGTCGTCCGGTGCGCAAAATATGGCCGCAATCTCGCGCTGCTTGATGAGCTCGGTCGCTTGCTGGGGCAGGGGATGATGGATTGGTCCGGAGTGGATCTGATCGTGCCCGTCCCTGCACCGCTTGCGCGACGGCTGATTCGTGGATTTGATCATGGTTTTCGGTTGGCTCGAGCCGCTGCGATCGAGGCCGGAACCCCGGTAGCGACACCGTTGCAATGGTCAGTTTCCGTCAGGCAGGTGGGAAAAACTGCGGCCTCACGGAGGATGCTGGATGCATCGGCGATCCGCTCGCGTACCTCGTTGGATGGAATGGACATCGTCGTGGTTGATGACGTGGTGACCACGGGGGCGACCTTGCGAGCTGCAGCGTCAGCGGTAGTCGCTGCAGGGGCCCGTTCGGTTCGGGGAATTTCTGTGGTCCACGTTGAAGGTAAAGGATTCTGTACACGAGAGTAAAAATTTTTTTACGTGTGACGGTTGTGGAACAAGGAATATCCGGAGCCTTCAGGGGTCTTGAAATGGCACGGTTGTTGCAGCATGTTGATGCGCACGGTCGGGGACCAACCAAAAGGACAAAACAATGAATAAAAACCACACGACTTTGGGCGATTTGATTGAGGTGTTCTACGCGGAACTCGTCAACGAATACAAAGACGAAAACCTCGCCGAGGTGGTCGCAGCCACCTTGGTAAACGAGATGATACTCGCCGGGCTCCACGTCGATCAAGAAATCGCCGCAGCTTAATCGGGGCTGCATCGACTGATTTTGGCGTCGCGAGGCGCACGAACGCTCGGTCCCGCGTTACGATGGGGTTCTGCTGCTTTTCCCCACCTCTGCCCATCCCGCGTAGCCATGACCAACGGCGCCAGCCCCCACACCGCTTCCGAGTTCGGACCGTCCGTCTGGACCGCTGTTACAGTGCGGGTCGCGTGGACGCTAATGATGCGCGGCGCCCGGGTCACTCCACCGGTGCTAAGAGACGCGCGGGATCACGCGTTGCTGACACTGGGCGCAGGGGTTGCGGTC
>DEBL01000380.1 GCA_002348535.1 Deltaproteobacteria bacterium UBA2957
GTCCCGTACCGGCCCAATTCAACACCGGTCTCGAAGGCCAGACCGGCGCAAGCGGCCACCCGACGCCGCTTGCGCGATCGGTTGGTGGCGACCGTCGCGGTTGTATTGATTGCAGGGCTTGCCTACGGGGGGTTCAAAAAGCGGTCTGCTTCCTTGGACGAGCCGGGCTCAGGTTCACCCGCCGCAGAAGCGCCCCCTCTCCAAACGGTCGCACCGTACCGCACCAGCGCGGGACAGGAAACACAGCCGTCATCGGCGTCGGGCGACGCCATCAAAGCTGAGAACGCCGCGCCACAATCAGAGCCCCCCGCCCAGCAGCCCACTGAGGCACAGGAGATTCGACCCAAGCCCGCCGCACTGCAGACGCCGGAAGCGTTGGCCGTCGAGCCCGAAGAGGCGGAGAACACCGCGCCAACCGTTGAACCCGTAGCTGAGCCGCCCCAAGCCGAAATCAAATCAGGCATTGGTTCTTCGGCTTCGTTGGGCCCTCCAGAAATCGAACATACGCCGCCAACGACCGCACGCATGAACTCAAGGCTTCCCCTCAGTGTTCAGATCGCCAATCTCACTCCGCTTGAGACCCAATCGTACGGCGTTCGGGTCTACTATCGGGCAAGCGGAACAGCGAAGTACTCCACGCAGGCCCTCTCTCGCACCCGCCGGACGTGGTCGGGGTCTATTCCCATCGGATCCGATATGGAACTGGGCGTAGAGTACTTCATCAAAGCAAGTGCCTCGGACCCAACTGCAGATCGACTGATCCCGTTGAAGAGCGGCCGAAACAATGCCCCTCATCGTGTCCGCGTCTCCAGCCCGTGAGGGCTTCGACTGGACCGCAACCACGATAGCCATCATCGTCATGGCCATCGGGGTCGTGTCCATCTTCCAGCCCGCTGCAATTCCCCACGATGTCGAGGAGTTGTACAATGCGGCCCATGCTCGCCTCATTCAGCTTGAGCACGCCGACAAATGGTTGACACTCCAGTACCGAGGTCACTGCGGCGGATGCACTCACAATGCTCTCATCGGATCCGTCTTGTTTGCGGTATTTGGACCCAGTCTCTTTGTTTGGAAGCTGGTTCCCGTGATGTTCCTTGGGCTTCTTGCGTACACCGGTTCCAGCCTGCTTCGTCGCCACAATGGGCCGCCTGCGGCATGGGCATTTGGGATTCTCCTCGTGTTTGTCCCCCCAACCTTTTTAGAGCTATCCATGACCTCGTGGGGGAATCACTTCGAGTCCGGCGTCGCCGCCGTCGTTTGCCTTGCCGCTGCCCTCGCGTTCCAAGCAAAGCCCAGTGGTCGTCGGGCGATGGCCCTAGGATTGATTCTCGCATGGGCCCTGTGGATTGGTTTTTCCTCTGTTTTTGTGATCGGTGGCATCGCGTGGATTCTCCGCAAGCACCTCTGGACCCGGCGAGGTGCCGTTGCCGCTTTGGCGCTGTCCAGCGTCAGTGTCATTTGGATGGTCCAAGCCATCCAGACGCCTTCGTCCGTGTTCGACACGATTTACCAACCCGGAGAGGCGCTTCCCAAACTCACACGAGTCCCACTCAAAATTTGGAGCTTAGTGGCCCCACGACAACTGGTGGCCCTGTTCGGCTGGAAGTCTGCTCCGTGGGGTTGGTTGGCAGGCTGGTTGGTGGTGGCCTCCGGCATTTGTGCCGCGTGGATTAACCGCAACAGCCGCGCTCAACGTGCAACTGGCGCCCTGTTGATCGCTTATCTTGCGATTTATTCAGTGGTCCGGTTTACCGTCTGGGCTCCTCCCGCACCGGAGATCGCCCCACCGGGATCGATGCGGTACGCCGCACCCGTCTACGGCTTGTGGTTTCTCCTGTTGGCCGGGGGAATCGGCCACGCGTGGCGGCACCGGCGGCGCGCCCTCGCCATTGCACTCCTTCTCCCCTCCGTGACCGTTGGCCTTGCGGCACGAGTCGCCGTGATGGCAGAACAGCCCGGATCCGCATCGTCGGTTGTTTCGATGGCCGCCGCGGATTTTGAATACGCCCGAGACCAACTCGCCTACCTGTTCTCACTCGAAGAACATGCCGAATGCGACACACCTGCACTCGATGCGCGCGATTTTCATTCCTTCGGAAGCGGATGGGCACAAACCAAGCGATTGCTCGACGCCAATCCAGGCGCGCTCATTGCGACGCCCACCCCCAACAATCGCGCCGCGATGGAGGGTGTGGGCTCTGCGCTTCTGAGCCATCTGGATGGTTCTGAATCGGCCACCCTTGCGTTGACTCACGACCTGCTCGCGCGCAGCGCCCAACTGGATGTGAACGCTCAACGGATCCTGATCGCCGCGAGTGGCTTTCGCCGGGCTTGGACCGAGTCTCGGACCGGTCATGGACCAGCCGCAATCGCGGACTGGGCGCTTCGCATCGAGGCTCTCCATCCAACAGTCCAAGAGGGGCTCACCGTGGCGTTCGGGCGCAAATGGGCCCATGCGACCACCCGCTGGCGAAGCCGTGAATCGGTCGTGCTGCCCGATCCGGCGGCTTTGGCGCTTCCGCTCCAGTCATTTTTTTGGGAGGGATACGCCGAGGG
>DEBL01000184.1 GCA_002348535.1 Deltaproteobacteria bacterium UBA2957
CGACATCACCATGCCGAGCGAATCGGCCCTCCGTGTCCAACTGACCGGGTCGGCACCGCTCACCGACGGATCGCTGGAAAACATCAGTGTGGTCCTCTACAACGATGAGCGGACCGTCGGGCGCGGCGAACAAACTGACTCCAATGGTGTCGCCCATTTCAGCGGCTTGCACGGCGGAAACTATGAGGTCTACGTCTACGGCTCACGTGCCGGACATGCCGACGATTGGGCACGCGAACAAAGCGGGCAACTTGCAACCGTTCGGGTTGCCCCGGAAAGCGTCGACAATGACTTCGACGTTCCACTCGGCATCGCCCACACCATCCATGGCCGAGTGGTGGATGAGGGGGGTCAGTCCATCCAAGGGGTGGATGTCGTGATCAGCGAGCATCGCGTCGCAGGCATTGATGACGCCCAACCCGGTGGTCTGTACGTGGAGTCCACCGACTCGGACGGCGAGTTCATCGCTTCTGGAATCCCGGACGGCACGTGGAACATACGGGTCCAGGCCGACCCGGTTTGCCCTGCGGATCCCGGCCACGTTGCGGTGTATCTGCCCAACACCGTCGACCCGTTGATGGCCGACCGGCTATTCCTCGAATCTACTGACCCCGCCATCAATGAGGTGCTGTTCACCATGCCGGACGACAGCGATCATGATGGAATGGGAGACCGGTGGGAGCGAAAATATGGCCTCGACCTTCAACGCAACGATGCACTAGAGGACCCGGATGGCGATGGTCTCAACAATCTCACGGAGTACCGCATGAAGTCCGATCCCCTTCGCCAAGAAGGATACTGGGTCATCGTGCGACGATTCGGCTGTGCCACTGCGACAACCGCACCCGCTGGGTGGGCACTGTTGGTTCCAATGATCGTGGCGTTCAGTCGTCGTCGCGGGTCAACATGGCCGCAAAAATTGGTTCGCCGCGAGCAATGAACTTCGATTGATAGTTTGTCACAAGGTCATCTGGCCAAGGCGCACCATTGCGACCGATGTCATCGATAAAATTGACCATGGAAAAGGGGTGATTCGTCGCCGCATCGACAAACCGTGCCACATTGGGCCGATGGTCCGACTTTATGCGAACAACACCACCCGGTCGCAGGACTGAAGCAGCCCAAGAGACCAACTCTGCATTCACCAGCCGATGCTTGGCGTTAATTTCACGTTTCCAAGGGTCCGGAAAGTTGATGTGAAGGCCCGATAGCTCTCCGGGCTCAAACAGGTCATCCAGCTGCCATGCGTCGTACCGTGCGACACGAGCATTGGAGACACCCGCCGCGATGATTTTCTTGGCGACCAGCACGACGCGCTTGTACCGAATTTCTACACCAACCCAGTTGAACTCAGGGTGCCTGTCGGCCATCCCAGCGAGGTAGAAACCATTGCCCGGTCCGATCTCCAAATGGACGGGCAAATCGGGCTCTGGAAACGCGTCTCCCCATCGACCGCGAAAGTTTGGCGCTTCCTCGGCCACCACGACGGGGGGCACCAACTCGTAGTGCAATTTCATGTGCGGGTTCAAGTCAGGCAATGGATACTCATCGGGCCGCTTTCCCCGGAATTGGAACGGACCGTCGACCGGGCGTTTCATTCAAGCACCTCTGTGTTGGCTTTCCAGGTCGACCCGTCCGCGTAGACCTCCCGTTTCCATATCGGCACTCGACACTTCAACTCGTCGATGGCAAATCGACTGGCCTCGTATGCTGCCCCTCGATGCGGCGCACTGACTGCAATCGCGACACTGGTTTCGCCGATTGCCACCACCCCAACACGATGCTGAATGGCCACCCGAACCTCGGGCCACCGCCGCTTTGCACGGCGCCCAATGTCAGCCATCTCAGACTCCGCCATGGATGCATAGGCTTCGTATTCGAGGCGAACCACTTCGCGGCCCTTGTGGTGGTTCCGTGTCGCCCCTTCAAAGACGACCACTGCCCCAGCCTCAGGCCGTTGCACCGCGTGACGCACCACAGTCGGGTCGATGACACCATCAATGAGACTGAACATCATCCACCTCCCAATGGGGGAATAAGCGCCACTGTGTCGCCATCCACCAGCGGGTGCGTACGCTCGACATAGGTCTCGTTGACCGCAACCAATATGAAGGGCATTGCATCACTGAAGCCACTCCGTTCCATCGCGTCCGAAACCGTTGATCCGGCAGGAAGATCAACCACACACTCTGAGCAACCTGTCTGTTCGCGAAGGGCGGCGAAGAACAATACGTTGACTTGCATGCAAGCGAACTAACCAGTCGCCGAATACAATCCATGCATGAACGTGTTGTTGCTGGTGTTGCTTTTGGGTGCGTGCGAGTCCCCTGCCCCGGTTTTGAGCGGCATTCCAGAGGATCCGCTCCTCGCCGCTCCCGATCGGGTCTCGGAAGCAGCAGAGCCCCTCCCCACGCCGTACACCAAGCCTCCGGAGGTGTGGGTCGACATTCGTTACCTGTGCGGACAACCACTCACAGCCGTCCGCGCTGACTTGCTGGACCAACTTGGCCCGCAACTCCGTGTCCGGGAACTCGACGCCGTCCGCGGGCGTGAGATTCAATACGAGCGAGGCCGTGTTCGCGTGCTCAATGGGGTGGTGTACATGATGTCCATTCCGTTAAATGAGCCCATGTACCGACGCGTGGCATTTGAGCGAACTGGCTTCCCTGCATTCTCAGGGTCAGCCATCCAACTGAGCGGCGAATACCGAATGAACAATGAATGGGACTTTCGCCGGATTCGCATGACTCGCGTTGAGCGCGACTCGGAATTCGTCAATCACGTGGAGGCATGGCGGTGGCTACCCCGAGAACGCCAATAGCCGTAGGTTTCGCTCTCGCGCTCTCGGGCTGTTCCGAGTTCTCGGTCGATGACGAAGACCGCACGGTGTCGAGAACGGTCGCCGTCGAGTCCACATTCGTTCCCAACCCTCGTCCAAGAGTCGATGTCTTGTGGGTTCTCGACAATACCGCATCAATGGATGGTGAACTCCAACATCTGATTGAACACTCTGGAGTTGTGGTCGCGACCCTCGATGAACTCGAAGTGTCGTGGCAAATGGGTCTGATCGTGACGGAAACGGAGAGCGATTCCTTTGGTGTACTGACGGGCAACCCCTGGGTGGTCACACCCTCGACCAACGACCCCGAAATCGATTTCGCAGCGCTCTTTGACGTAGAACTGGTGAGCAGTTCCGAGGGTGCGGGCCTATCCGCAGCGATGGCTGCGCTGGCTCCGGGCCGCCTCCAGGTCGAAAACCGTGGTTTCCGA
>DEBL01000145.1 GCA_002348535.1 Deltaproteobacteria bacterium UBA2957
CACCTGACTGCCGGCAGTCAGGTGCTTTCATTCATCGAGGAAAGGATTACTGTGCGCCTTCAGTTGCCTCGGGAGCGGGCTCCGTTGCGGGCGCGGGATCGGCGGGAGGTTCAGGCTCCGCTGCGGGATTGGTACCGTCCACCGTTGGCGTAGCATCGGCCGGCGGCGCGCCTTCCGATGCGGGTGGAGCTTCTGGCTGTGTGCCCGCTGCAGGTTGGGCTTCCGCGGCCTTCGCTGCAAACTCCTCGTCGCAGTACGGGGTGTTGCTCTCAAGCTGAGGCAAGAGGTCATCGACGAAGGTCATAACGTCTGCTGCCATGTCGATTTCCTCGGCTTGGACGACCATCTGAGCCTGTTCCAAGACCATTTGCCCCATGTCGATGCCGCCCATCTCGATCATGAGTTCGCAAGTCTCATACTTTTTGAGCAGGGCATCGAGTGATGCAACCTTCGTCTTCAGGTCGTTGAAGGTTTCTTGTTGGCGACGTTTGCGCTCCTCAGCTTCTTTTTTGCGACGTTCGGCTTCGGCCTTCTTGGCGTTTTCTTCGTCGATTGCTTTCTGAACAAGTGCCTTTCTAGCAAAGACTTCGTGTTCCGGTTCAATCTGGCCTTGGAAGGCTGCGACGTACGCATCAAGGTACTTGTTGGCCTTTTTGAAGTTCTTTGTGTACTTCCGGTGCAGGGTGGCAGCGTTGAAATACGCCGCTTCGTTTTGTGGATCGGCAGCGATGATCTCATCATAGAGCTTGCCCGCTCCGTCATAGTCTTTGACGCCCCGGAGAGATACCGCCAATCCCAGCTTTCCGTCGATGTTTCCAGGGTCGCTTGATGCAACCGCACTGAAAGAGCGCTGACCGAGTACGTAGTCGCCGGAGTCCAGCGCCAGATACCCGAGATTGAGGTTGGCAGGAACGTTGCTTGGGTCCAACTTGACGGCGGTCTTGAACTCAGAAATGGCCGCTTGTTTGTCGCCCATCACGAGGTAGGTGACGCCAATGTTGTTGTAGATCCCGGCATCGCCCTTCGCCAATGTCTTGGCCTTCTCGGCGCACAGCTGACTCATCTCAAGCTCGCCTTTCTGGAAGTAGATTCGGCTGAGGTTGCGATACGCGCCAACGTTGTTGTTGTCGGCCCGCAGAATCACACGAATGTTGTCGATGGCCTCGTCGAACTGTCCGGAGCCTGTGAGGGCCTCGACCAAGTTGTTTCGTACATTGATGTCGCTTGGGTTCGACTCAAGGTAGTTCTTGTAGAGTTCTGCTGCCTCATTGCCTCGTCCGAGCTTGGTCAACGCCAAGCCAAGGTTGAACAGGGCTTTGGAATACGAGGGATCGAGATTCAGAGCCGTCCGGTAGTGCTGGGCGGCTTTGTCGACGAACCCTTGTTGCTCGGCCGTCCAACCCGCGTTGTACTGAACCTTTGCTTGATTTGGGTCCGCAGTGATGCTGGCCTCGAACATCGCATACGCGCCTGCGTAGTCGACGTCATCGCCTTCAACCTGCAGAATCCGGACCCCCTCATTGAACGTCTCTACGGGGCTGTCAAGGTCCGGGCCCTTCTTTGGGCAGCCCATCAGGGAAGCTGCGAGCAGCAGCGCGATTGGTGTGTTGCGAAACATGATGTACACTCCCTTAGAGGTTTGGCTCGAAGGTGGATTCAAATACCGAGTTCGATGTGAACCTCGGCGTGATCAGATCCTCGGACAAACCGGGGTAGTCGAATGGACGAAGGACGCCGAGTTGCCGAACGGCAAGTGCGGTGTTTTCGTTGTACAAGTTGAGTTCGTAGGACTTGGTAAGCGCTTGCGTGTACGCTTGAACGGCTTTCTCTTCGTTCGGGTAGGCCTTGTCCTCGAGTCCCATTTTATACAACTCGATCTGGTCCTCAGTCAGCTTCGGCGGAACGTAAGCAGAGCGAAGGGTGGATGCGAGGTTCTCGTACAATCCGCCGAGGTCCACCAATGCGGCAAGACCGTATTCGCCGGCTCCAGTCTGGATGATCTCGAGGTACGACGACTCGATTTCCTGAACGGCTTTGGCTTTATCGACCAGTTGGTTCTTCAGAATCTCAGCCTCTTTTTTGTCTGTTACGGGTCGGTCGGGACCGCTAATGCTGAGCGCCAATGCCGCGTCGAGCTTGGGCTTGGCGAGCATCATCATCACGCGTGCGGCGAACTCGGTCGCCAGACCCATTTCGGTTCCCGCTGCCTTCGCCTTTTCATAATCCGAGACGAGTTTTTTCCAGTGACTTGTCGCGGAACGCCCCTGCTTCTCCAGCGCGAGGCCGTACTGGAACTTCGCGTAGAAGATCTGCTCAGGTGTCTTGCCCGCCGTATCGGCAGCGTAGGCTTGATACAGCTTGGCGACTTCCGGCCATTTCTCGTGTTTTTCGAGAATCTTGGCGATGGTGAGCTTCACGTCGGTGATCCGGTCGTCGTCTGGGAACGTCTTGATGAAGGCTTGGTAGTTCTTGATCGCGGCCGTGGAGTCGTTCATCGCCTTTCGGAACACCGCGGCTGAATAGATGGCTTCCTTGGCCGAGTCGTGTTCTTTATCGAGCGAGAAGAGCTCTTCGTAGTAGTTGGCCGCACTGCCGAAGTCTGCGATGTTCTCGTAGTCGAATCCAAGGTTGGCGATCGTGTCGTTGTAGTACTTGGATTTGGGGAACTTCCCAACCAGCAACAGGCGAGTGTCCATGGCCTTTTGGGGCTTCTTCTTCTGGTGGTAGTACACCGCTGCGTTGTTAAGCGCAGTATCCGCAACTTCGGAGCTCGGGAACTCGTCGTAGAACGCCATGAATGCATCGGCGGCCTTGATCTCATCCTTGTCCTTTGAGAGGTTGACCTCAATGAGCTTGAAGGATGCTCGTTCGTAGATGTTGTACACAGACTTCTTAAACGATGTCCGGCCGAGGCCTTTCTGATCGTAGAAGGCTTTGGCAACATCCTTCAGGTTTTTCCAATCCTCAACCAAGTTGAACGAGTCGAGGATGAGGTTGGCGGCCTGCTCGGCCTCTTTTGAGCCTGGGTTCATCCCAATAACGGTCCGGAAGCGGTCAGAGGCCTCCTTAAATTGGTTCTTGTTGTAGAGAAGGTAGGCGGATTTATACAGAATGTTCCGCGTCTTTTTGTCGTCAGGGAACAGTTGCGACCACTGGTCGCAGGCTTTCAGCAGGTTCTGCTCCCATTGAACCATCTCCAGCCGTTCGGTCTTGGTCTTCGCCTTTGGAATCCGGCCCGCCTTCTTCTCAACCGCGATCATTTTGTCCGCGGCAAAGATGGCTGACTCTGCACAGAAGCGAGAGTGCTTGCCCTTGGGGTCCGTCTGCACCACCTTCATGTATTGGTCGTATGCTTGATCATACTTTTTGAGCTTGTAGAGCAACTCGCCGAAGGCATAGCGGATGTCGTAGCTGTACTTGGAAGAAGGGAATTCTTGCAGATAGACGGTGTAGGCTTTTTCCGCGAGGCTGTAGGCTTCACGCGCCGTGCGACCGGTTCCCAGTTTCTTTGCATCGTTGTGGTTGTTGATGGCCACGGTGCGCAGCGCCTTCTCGATGTAGGTGGTCGCCTCCGTGATGGCGTCTTGGTCCGCTGAGTTTGCGCGCGCCCAAGCCGAGTTCTTCCCATAGGTGTCCAGCAAGCGCTTGATTTCGTTCAGCGTGTCTTGCTTGCGACCGATCTTTTGGTAGGCCTGAATGATTTCGTTTTGGTAATCCGGAGCCTTCGCAGACTGCGGATCTTCAGCAATGAGACGACGATAGGTCTGAATGCACTGCTCGAACTTCCCTTGCTCGAAGTAGGTCGAGGCCAGCCGCGTCAGCATCTTACGGATCAGGTCCTTCTTGCCGAGTTTGGTGAAGTAACCGTAGGCCTCGTCCATCTCTCCAGCATCTGCGAAGAAGCGAACCAAGTCTTTGAGCGCCTCATCTTGGAGTGTCAGTTGAGATTTAGACCCGGCGTCTTGGGCGGTCATGGAGAACGATACGACCGACTTCATGGTGTCGATGGCCTTTCCGTACTCGCCGACGTTGTAGTAGCACCAAGCGAGTTTGTAGAGCGCGAAGGCGTATTTTGGAGAGTTTTTGTACTTGGTCGCTTTTTGGTAGGCCAACAGTGCTTTGTAGGCATTGTTGTTGTCGAAGTAGTACTCGCCAATCATGACGTACGCATCTGGCGTAAAGGCGCTCTGAGGATAGTTCCGGACCAGCTTCGTGAACTCTTTTACGGCCTCATCGCGTCGATCGGTGTCTTGCAGGGCGCTTGCGAGGTAGAAGGTGGCCTCGTCCGCCCGGCGGTATTGCGAGTAGGTCTTGAGAATAATCTTGTAGAGCTTGATGGACTTGTTCTGCCAAACGCCCGAGCCGCTGTTGTCGGCTTTCATGGTCTCGGTGCTGCAGCCCGGTGTGTTGAAGCACTCGTCGAACTTGGTTCGGAATGCATCCATCTCTGTCAGGTATACGTCGCGCCCCTCTTCGAAGTACAGGTCAGCCAAGCGCAGCAGCATCTCCGCTTTCTGTTCTCCGCGCGGAGGGTTGTTCTTCAGCAAGTCCTGCAAGAAATCAATCGACTGGTGTCGTTTTTCGCGCGCCTTCTGACGATAGAAGTCCGATTGAGTTTCAATGCCGACGTCGTCGAGTTTGAGTACTCGGCGCTTTTCGTCATCTTTCGCAAAGGCTGTAGACCCGATGGTCAGGGCGATTAGCGCAACAACTGTGGGTGCAAAACGCTTCATGTGGAGTCTCTCCGGGAGAGGAGGGCATACTGCCCGAGGTGCATCACTTACTTGCAGGAACCCTGCTCGGTGTAGTGGTAATAGCCGAGCTCATCCTTCCAAAACTCACCGTTGAACGGCCAGTAGATGAAGTCGGTTGCCGTCGCGAAGTCGAGGTCGACTTTGCTGGACAAGTTCGAGAGGTCGGGGTTTTGGAACTTGTATTGGTAGTCGACACGCTGAGCGTCAATCACCTCGAACCGAACGATCTCAGAGCTGCTGATCAGGTCCTGCAGGGTGTTTGCCCACCTGGCCATTTCGGCCAGCATGAACTTGCCCGCGCGCCGCTTGAGCTTTTGGCGATCCTTTTCGATGACCTTTTTGAGCAAGGCACCGACCGTGTTGCGCCACTCCGGTTTTTGGGAATCGATCAGTTCAAGCTCTTCGTCCATCAGGTCCATGTGAGAAACGATCCCAGCGATGTCTTCATTTCGGAGCAGCTTCGAAAACAGGGCCTTCGGGATCTGTGTCTCTTGAGCCCGGACGCCGAAGTAGGTGTCCCACGCTCGCTCGGCCACCTTCAACTGCTCTTTACTCGCGTAGCCCTTTACGAAGTCCTTGAGTTCGCCTTGGACGGGCTTCATCCGGCCTTCAAAGCCCTTCAGGATGGTATCAACTTCTTTGTACTCGCAGAGGTTGAAGAAGGTGAGGGCACGCAGATATTCAAGTTCGGGGATGAAGTCGTTCTCGGAAAAGAACGGTGAGCGGACGGTCAGCAATTGGCCAAGTGCATGGTTGAGATTGTTCTGCATGAAGTTGGCCCATGCCGCGGAGAACAACGAGTCTGGCCAGTACACGGAGTCGTGGCTGACCAAGTCAAAGTACTTGGAGGAGTCTTCGAACCGCTCGATTTTATAGTACATCCGTCCAATGTTCACGAGACTCAAGTCCTTGAGCGCCTGCTTGCGCTCAAGTCCCTTCCGCGTGTCCGCCTCAATCGGGCTGCGGACAACGTCCATGAATGCACGCTTCGCACTCTTCAACTTGCCTTGTTTGTTGTAGATGATCCCTTCGAGGTACCGAGCGCGCATGTACAGGTCGGACTTGCTTGAGATTTGCCCGAAGTACTTCCGTGCGTTGGTCAGGTCGCTTTGCGACAACGCTCGAAGCCCCATCAAGTAGTACATCTTGTTTTTTGAGCCGCGAGGATAGGCTTCCACCGGGACCTTCGGGGCGACCTTGAGAAGCTCAGTTTCGTCACCGGTGTATCGGGCCATCTTGACCAGTTTCGGCAGCGCGTACTTGAAATACGGTGTGGAGGAGCCCTTGTTCACGACCTTGAGAAAGAAGTACTGCGCTGTGTGGTACATCTCCAGTTGCTCAAGGCTCCGCGCGAGGTAGTACTTGATTTTTGTATCTTCTTCGGGAAACTGGCCCGATTTAAGCAAGTCGTACAGGCGCAATGAAGCGCTCAGAGGCTTGTTGTTGCGGAGGAGCCGGACTGCATCCTTGACTGCGGACGGGCTCGCAGATCGCCCTTGGTCACCTTCATCTTCCAGTGTGCGTCGCGAAGACGCGCGGGAGCCCATGAGGTCCGATTCATCATCAATCCCGCGCGCGCGTGCGGGGGCGGAGCGGCGTGTGGGGGCGGGTTCTGGCTCAGATGCGACTGCCGTCATGCTTCTCGCCACCGCGAGTACGGGGGCGGGGGCCCCCGCCTTCGCAAGGCAACTGATATCAGAAGCGGTGTACTGCGCCCCAGAATCCTTAATGGCGCTCGCGACGATGTTGGCAGGAACGCCAGCATCCAGCATGTTGGCGACTTCTTGGCACGGAATAGCGTGGGCGGATTGGGCCATCGATAGCATCGCAAACGCTGCAGTGAGAGTTGTCAGTGGGAGCTTCATGAGTCGTTTCCCTTGAAGGTACATTTTGTTCTGCATGGTCATTCCTTCGGGTTCACTTGATGCGCGGGAAGAAGACAGACATCGAGCCTTGAAGCAGGAAGTTGTTCTTCATTTCGAGTTGAACACCCTGTACGGTCTCGATGTAGACCATGGACCGGCCGTCGACACGGAGCGCGAGGTTCTCTCCAAAGATGATTCGGAGCCCGCCACCGAAGTTGGTCGTTGGGTGTGTTTGGTTGAGTGTGGAACCCGCTCGCTCGTCGGTGAGGTCAACATCCAGCGCATCAGGGTCTTCTGCGGTTTGGGTCATCCCCATGCCGAAGGCGCCGAAAATGTCGAAGTTGATGATTTCACGTCCGACGATCGCAACCTTGCCGTAAATGGGTGAGAACAAAAAAGTGGCGGACCCAAAGAGTGTCAGCTTCGAGATGTCGGGACTGACGTTGTTTTTTTCAATCAGCTGGGTGGTGATGGGTTTCCAGTCGGCTTCGCCCAAGTCAGGCGAGAAGTCGAGGCTGGCCTCGACCGCGAAGATCTCGGTCAGGTTGTAGTTGATGCCAGCGCCGACGACATAGCGATTGAGGAATGGGTCGTTGGCCACAAATGCAATGTGCGGGGAGGCTTCCCAGCGGCCCTTTTTGAAGAAGCTCTTTTTCTGGATGGTTTTGATGAGGCGCTTTTTACGGTCCTTATCTTCTACCAAAATGACATCGCTGTCTGCGGGGCTCGCGGATGAACGCTCGAAGTCTCGTGTTTCTTCGGTTGCGTTGCCCTCGTCATCACCGGTTGGACCGCCGAGGATATCGCCCAGTTCGTCGTCGGTGGATGAGTCTTCATCCTGTGCGACTCCATCATGGGTGTCGTCGTAGTGGGCGTCGTCGGCCCACGCGAGTCCACTGAGGGCAGAAACAAGCAAGAACAGTAGGGTACGGAAAGTCGTCATGGTTTGTTCTCGGTCGGCTTAGAAGTTGTACATGCGCTTCTTCATTTCGGGCACGAAGAAGCTGAGCCCTACGGAGGCTACCAGGTTGCTGTAGAGACGGTCCTCTGTGACCCCTTCGCTCCTGTCGTACTGGGGTTTGGGTCCGATGTAGAAGTAGTTTCGTGCGTCGATTTTGAAGGCGAGGGTCTGGTTGAGGAAAAAATTGAATCCGATTCCGATGTTCGGCGTGAGCTTTGCGGATGCACCCTTCGGATCGAGGCTAACACTCGATTGCCCTTCCCCGGCCTCGTCGTTGTAGGTGGCGGCGTAAGAGCGCAGCGAAAGCATTCCAACTCCTGCAACCCCGTAGGCGTCGAAGTTCAAGACGGATTCCCCGATCAGGTTGATTTTCCCGTAGACGGGAGCCCACCTCGCTGCAAACGTCGCTCCCATGATCATCTTGTCAAGGGGCTGTTGGAAATTTGTGTTCGGGTCCGACTGGTAAGGGATGGTGACGAGGGTCTCGGTGAGCCCCTTGAGGTCACTGGTATCAAAGTCCGGCGAGTACAAAAATGCGCCTTCAGCAGCAAAGGTTTCCGACAAGTGGTAGGCGCCCAACAGGCCACCCACATAGCGCTTCACCATCGGGTTGTTGGGTACGTACCCGAGGATTGGGGTGACCTCGAAGCGTCCTTCTTTCAGAAAGAACCGGTTCTGCACCACGTTGAATGGCGCATTGTCTCCGCGGGCCTCCTGCAGAGCAACCGCCGCAGGGTTGTCCTCTGCTAGCGCTACGCCGGATGGCACGAAGGCGAGGGTCGCTAAGACGAGCCAAGTTTTCAGGGCCGTTAATGTTCGCATCAATCTTCTCCCAGACGGCGACCCGCCTCGTGTGCCTCACGCGCACGAATTTAAATAGGGCCTACGGCGGCGGACTGTAACACGACACCTCATCGAGCGGGTGTAGATGATTCGTCAGGCACCAGTCCTTGCCATGCTGTAAACTTAGCAGCAATCGAGCGCAGAGGTTTAGAAATGTGGTTGCTTTTATGGTGTCTTCAAGCTGGCGCTGCTGACGTGAAAATCGATGTTGGTCAAGCCGACAGTGTTGTTGTGAAAGCCCTTGGCGCGATTGTCTTTGTCCCGGCGTGCAGGGGGGTCACTTGGTCTCGATTCGATGCCGAAGCGGGCAAATTCGAGCCAACATTTGCCACAGGATGTGGGCCGCTCACCAACGCAATACGCGTGGATGCTGCGGGGGTTGAGTTTGAAGTCGACATGCCGCTTCCACCGCTGCCGGATGTGGGGTTTCACCTGCTGCGGCCGACGGTGGTGTACGGTTTGAAATGTAAGGATGAAACACCGTTTCCACTCGCAAAATGCGAGAGCATCGAGTCGGTAGATGGCCCTCAAATCCTTGTGCGCAATCGAGGCGCGGGAGTGCCCGTTACGACTGGCGGCGGCGGGTAAGGCCGTTCTTACAAAACGTTTACCTTGAGCGCCCGCCAGCCCATGCCGCCGCGGCGATCGCGTACGACTGCGAACACCGTGATGAGTCCCGGTTCCGGGGGTGCAGTCCACTCCACGCTCGAGAAGGGGGCGAGCGACAGGGGCTGGTCAAAAGAGGCAAAGTGCTCTGGCTTGTCGGCTCCCGGCTCTGTGTACCATTGGAAGTAGAGTTCTTCCGTGCGGAACACAGTCTCGTCACTCCGGTTGATGAATGAATATGTTTCAGTGTGCCCATCCGGGACGACGGGCTCGATGATGTAGGTACGGCCTGTTCGGGCCGTGAAACCGTTGGCTCCATCGAGGGCCTCGCCGGCGACGATGAAGTCGGTGATGTCCGGGTTGTGGTTGGGGGTAAGCGCCTCGCTAATCGGCATACGCTTGAACCCGACCTCCAAGGAGCCGGCGTCCGGCATTCCGCCGTCGAACACGTCGGCGTCAAATCCGCCGGTGTCTTCTTGGCTCGAGAATAGCGACACATTGATGAAGGCGTTGGTTCCCTCGATTCGTTCGGCTTCCGAAAGCCCATCGAGGGCGTCCTCAGGGATGGTCCAGAACGGGTCGTACAACGGCTGAAACCCAAGTACTCCGAGGTCTTGGGCGGCTTCGACAGCGGCGAAAAACTCCTCCGTCGTTGAGTTCTCATCGAGGTCATCGAAGGCACTCAATGCCGACTCATTTACTTCGCACCCTGCCGAGAGTTCTTCCTCAGGAACGCACCCGAACCAGAAAGCACCACCATAATCTGTGTCTTCTGGAAAGTAGTAGAGGGCCGAAAACGTCGCAGTTTGGCCCGGCCGCGCCTCTGCGAGGGTGCCGAGGATCGGGTCTGACTCCTCGCCCACGTCGGCGCGAACGCCAAGCAACCGAATGCGGTCAAGATTGTAGGGCTGGCTGAGTTCCGTTTGGGTGCAGCCGCTCAAGACCAAGCTGGCAATGAAAAGCCTCACAGGGCCACCTCCGCGCGAAGACCGAAGGACGGCAGGAAGGGCAGTCCCCTCACATATGCTTCTTCGGTGTAGTCATAGTTGTATTGGACGCCCTCGGGGTTCTCGCCTCGGACCACGTTGAGCAGGTCCACGTAGGTCTCGAGCCACCAACGCTTGAACGTGTACCGCTTGTCAGCACGCAGGTCGAGCGCCATGAAAGGCGGCATCCGTTCGCCAAGCGGTTCACCCGACTGAAATGGGTAGTAGATGTCTTGGTCGGCATCGTAGACTGCACCATCGTAGGGGGTGTAGGGGTTACCCGTCACGTAGCGGAATCGGCCTGAAACGCCCCAGTCTCGAGGGAGTTTGAATCCGGCGAGTGCCACCAAAATGTGGGTCTGGTCAAACTCGAATGGTCGCCACTCTTCTGCATCAGAGGGTATCGTGCCTCCCCGGTCTTGCAGCGGCACAGCGGCGCGTTCGGCCTTCGAGAGGGTGTAGCTGATCCAGCCAAAGAAGTTGCCCACGGGGTTGTGACGGATCATGGTTTCCAGCCCCCGTACGCGTCCTTCTCCACCATTAATGAAGAAGGGGTCATCCGCGGATTCAATGTTGGGGTTTTCGACAATCAGGTCGGTGAGCTTTTTCGAAAACAGAGAAACATCCAC
>DEBL01000271.1 GCA_002348535.1 Deltaproteobacteria bacterium UBA2957
GTGGGTGACTCGTTCGATATTCTGCAGCGTAAACAAAGCGCCGACGGCAACCGCAACCACAATGACAATAAGTGTGAACCAACGTCCTGCGGAGCCCACGGCTACCTCCTCGGCTACGCGCCCTTATTCTTCGCCGCCTGCGGCCTCTTCAGCTGCAGGAGTTTCCTCTGCCTCGACTGGCGCCTCCTCCGCGCTCACACCGAGCTTGGCAGAGAGGTCGCCGAGGACATCACCCAAACGAGCACCGGAACTTTCAGCTTGCTGGGCGATAAAGTCGCCCGAAGACTCACCTTCAGTGTCCATGTCGTCGGCGGAGACTTCCGCAAGACTCAGCTTCCGGTCGTGCGGGTCGACCCGACGAATCTCGACAAACAACTCGGTTCCGTCCGTGTAGGTTTCCGCCCAGTCACCCTCTGGCTGATTGAGTTCGGACATGTGGACCAAACCTTCAACGCCTTGCTCGATCTCGACGAAGATGCCGAAGTCCGTCCGGCTCACCACCTGACCCTTGAGCACTTGTCCAAGGAAGTAGCGGGACTGTACGGAGAGCCATGGGTCGTCCGAAAGCTGCTTAATTCCAAGGCTGAAACGCTCGTTATCGCGGTCGATGTTCAATACTCGAGCCTCAACCTCATCGCCCTTGTTGTACACCTCGGATGGATGCTTGATCCGCTGGCTCCAAGACAGGTCCGAAATGTGAACGAGTCCGTCGATGCCTTCTTCGATGCCAACGAAGATCCCGAAATCCGTGATGTTTCGTACGGCACCCTTGATGATGGTGCCGACCGGGTAGTTTTCTTCGACCACATCCCAAGGATTCGACTCCAGCTGGCGCATGCCGAGGCTGATCCGCTTGTTCTCGACATCGACGCCAAGCACCTTCGCTTCAACCGTAGAGCCCATCTCGACCAGCTTCGACGGGTGCTTCACGCGTTTGTTCCATGTCATCTCTGAGATGTGAACCAGCCCTTCGATTCCATCTTCAAGCTCGATGAAGCAACCGTAATCGGGCATCGAGACAACCTTTCCGCGGACAATTGCGCCGACGGGGTATTTGAGATCCACTTCGTCCCACGGATCGGGCCGAATCTGCTTGCACCCCAGGCTGACGCGCTGCGAATCCGAGTCGAACTTGAGGACCTTTACTTCAATCTCTTGTGCCACTTCGACCATCTCGGAAGGATGGTTGATGCGGCCGTAGGTCATGTCAGTGATGTGGAGCAGGCCGTCGATTCCGCCGAGGTCGATGAACGCACCGTAGTCGGTGATATTCTTCACCACGCCGATCATGATGGCGCCCACCTCGAGGCCCTTGAGGGTCTCGGTTCGCTTCACTTTGCGGTCCTCTTCGAGAAGGACCCGACGGCTAAGCACGATGTTTCCGCGGCGTTTGTTGAACTTTATGATCTTGAAGTCGAGTGACAATCCGAGAAGCTTCTCGAGGTTCTTCACAGGTCGAAGATCCACTTGCGAACCCGGGAGGAATGCCTTGACACCAATGTCTACGCTCAGTCCACCCTTCACACGGGATGTGATGGTGCCCTTTACCGTTTCGCCGGCCTCGTGGGCCTTTGCGATTTCTTCCCACGCTTTCATTTGGTCTGCGCGTCGCTTGGAAAGCTTCAGGTTCCCATCCGATTCGCTCATCGAGTCGAGGTAGACGTCAACATCCGACCCAACTTCGATGGTAATCTCTCCCTCTTCGTTGAGGAATTCATTGCGTGGGATTGCGCCCTCGGCCTTGTATCCGATGTCGACGGTAATCCAGTCTCCCTCGATGGAGATGACCTTTCCGGTCACTACTGATTGTTCCTTGATGCTCTTTTGGTCAAGGTACGCGTCGAAAAGCTGGGCAAACTGGTCGCGGTCAAGTTCCGCAACGTTGGTGTCAATATTGGTCATGTAATCTTAGACGCGAGCGACGTATTGATTCGTGAGTCGCCGTGCGTGTTGAGGTTGAGGTTGTTGCACCGCTGCCGAAACCCCCCCATGGGGCCGCGCACGTGCGGAGCGGACCGGGTTTAAAACGATTGGAGCTGTTCGTCAAATGCGTGAGGCAGCGGCCAAAAGGATCTGTTCCACCGCTTGTTCAACCGTCATATTGCTCGTGTCGACGTACACCGCATCGGGCACCCGCACAAGGGGCGCCTGTGACCGGTTTAAATCTTGGGTATCGCGGGCTTGAATCTCCGCCTTAATCGCCTCATAGGTCACATCGGGATCCCTATGGCGCATCTCGTCGAAGCGCCGTTTTGCTCGCGTGTCGGCGCTAGCGTCTAAGTACACCTTCAGTTCGGCATCGGGCAGTACAACTGACCCAATGTCGCGCCCATCCATCACGACTCCCCCGCGCTGTGCGAGTGACCGCTGGAGATCGAGCAATGCGGATCGAACGCCGGGATATCGCGCCACAGCCGAGGCGCCGCCGCCAATTCGCTCACTCCGTATACGGTGGGCGATCGCCCGCCCATCAACCACCATTTCAACCGCCCCTTCCGACCACTGAAATCCAACATCAAGATCTGCCACCAGTGCCGCGACTGACTCCTCGTCATGCCAGTCGACTCCAGCGTCTTCCGCGGCAAGCGCGACCGCCCTAAACATTGCCCCGGTGTCGATGTAGGCATACCCGAGTTGTTTCGCAACGCCGCGGGCAACCGTCCCTTTTCCGGAGGATGCAGGGCCGTCGATTGCAATTCGGATCCCGTCATCCATACAGAGCCTCCAGCGTCGACGTAAAGTCGGGAAACGAGGTTTGAATGCTATTCATTCCGAGGACGGTAACCCCCGATTCGGAACGCAGGCCCGCCACGGCAGCCGCCATAGCCATACGGTGGTCGAGCCCGGCATCGAACGTAAAGCCCTTGGCATCGCAATTGGCGAGCCCCTCGACTGCAAACCCATCCGCCTGCTCGTCGCAGTTGCGCCCCATGCGGCGGACAAGGTCCACCGTCTGCGCGCACCTGTCAGATTCCTTCACTCGGAGTTCTGCCGCATCCTTGACGGTCGTGACGCCAGAGGCGAATGCGGCCGCAACGCCAAGAACGGGAATCTCATCAATCATCCTCGGGATGTCTGAATCGTCGACGGTTGTGCCAACCAGTTCCGCGTGCCGAATGCGGATTGTACCGACTCGCTCTCCGCAACTGACCCGCTCATCAGTAATCGAGATGTCGGCTCCCATGCGGGTCAGTACATCTAAAATGCCCGTTCGGGATGGGTTGAGGCCAACCCCTTCGAGGAGCACGTCGGAGCCGGGAATTATGGTCGCGGCCACGATGAAAAACGCGGCACTGGAAATATCGCCCGGAACACTAAATGTGCGCGCCTCGAAGTCTTGTCCGCCTTGTAGCGTCACGCGGTGTTCTCCGTTCGGCATTCGTACGCGATCAATGCGAACACCCATCGCGGCCAGCATGATTTCGGTGTGGTCTCGGCTCATTCGGGGCTCGGTGACCTCAAGTGTTCCCTCACCAAGGAGGCCTGCAATCAGCAGGGCGCTCTTTACTTGAGCGGACGCGACTGCGAGCTGCGAAGAGCCACATTGCAGCGCCCCCCCCGTGACGGTAATCGGCAGGCGACCAGAGGCGCTCCGAAACCGTGCCCCCATCGTGGATAGTGGATCCGTGACCCGAGCCATTGGGCGCTGCTGAAGGCTCTCATCTCCGACTACCTGAGCTGAAAACGCCTGGCTGGCGAGCACACCAAGCAGCAGCCTGCTGGTGGTTCCCGAGTTCCCACAGTCGAGCGCCCCTTGGGGTGGCGACAACCGACCATTCCGCCCGTGCACGGTGCTGCCTTGAATCGTGACGCCCAGCTGGCGGAGACAGCGCCGCGTTGATTGAACGTCAGCCGATTCCAGCAGCCCCGATACTGTCCCTCGCCCAGAGGCGATTGCGTTGAGGATCAACGCGCGGTGGGAAATGCTCTTGTCACCCGGTACGGCCACCGCGCCCAATAGCCTTCGGACGGGATGGATGATGGTTCGTCCAGTCGACACGTTTATTTCACGTTATCGAGAACCGCCCCGATCCGTCGGAAACGGTCGTAGCGGTCCTGCCGTAGCGCATCTCCATCGAGTGCACACAGTTCATTCAGGTGCAAGCGGAGCGCCTCACCAAGATTGGCCGCGGTTTGTTCGATGTTGCGGTGTGCGCCGCCTTTTGGTTCGGCAACAACGGCGTCGGCGACCCCAAGCGACAGGCAGTCTGCTGCGGTGATTTTTAGGGCCTCTGCCGCCTTTGGACCCTCGGCCCTGTCCCGCCAAAGAATCGCAGCGCAGCCTTCGGGAGAGATCACAGAGTACACCGAATTTTCAAACATCAAGACCCGGTTACCCACACCGATGGCCAAGGCGCCACCCGACCCTCCTTCGCCAATCACTGTGCAAATGATGGGGACATTGAAGGTCGACATCTCCATGATGTTGCGCGCAATTGCTTCGGCTTGGCCGCGCTCTTCTGCGTCAATTCCGGGATAGGCGCCGGGTGTATCGATAAACGCCAAGACGGGCCGTCCAAACCGATTGGCCATTTCCATCAGACGAAGCGCCTTTCGGTATCCGTCAGGTCGAGCCATTCCAAAGTTTCGGATTATGTTTTCCTTGGTATTTCTTCCCTTTTGGTGCCCAATGACCATCACCGGTTTGCCATCGAAACGTCCGAGCCCTCCGATGATGGCGTGGTCGTCGTGACCCGCACGGTCTCCATGCAGCTCCGTCCAATCGGTGATGAGGTGGTCGATATAGTCGTATGTGTAGGGCCGCGCGGGATGCCGAGAAAGGAGCGTATGCTGCCAAGGTGTCAGGCTGGAGAAGACCTGCTGATGAAGGAGGTCGGCTTGGTGCTCCAGTTGCTCGATAGCGCCTGACAAGTCCGCGCCCTTCAAGCGTTGCATTTCTCGAAGTCCATCAATCCGTTTGCGAAGCTCAACGATGGGACGCTCAAACTCGAGTGTAAATTCCATGACAGTCGACTATTCCGTTCAATGTCTACGGTCCTGAAAAAACCTGAAGGCCTAGAATTCGACCCCAACGACGGCGCCAACACTGAGGCCACCCGCAACGACCAACATGCCCCCCGATATTCCAACCAGCCGGTTGGTCTTCGCGCGCTGGCGCTCGAGTTCACTGACGGAGTTGAACGCTGGTGGGTCAACTTTGTCGTACTGACCCCTCGCCGCGAGGGCCGCGGTGTAGGCAACCAGTGAAACCGCGCTCGCGACCCCTGCGCCAATCCAGAGCGTCCGTTCGGGCACCCGAATCGGCTGACGGACACGAACCGGTGCCTGCGGCTCAACCCACGCCAGAGGCTCAGGTCCTTGATTGGGCCCGACCTCGTCAAAGGCAAACTCGTCATCTGTCTTTTCAGGGGCTTGGGCGAGGTCAACCGTGCCCGGACACATCCCAATCCAGTCCGGGGCGTCCGTCAGGTCACTCCATGCGCCTCGAACGTCCCCTCCGGGGCACTCTACCTGAATAAGATGCGGACCGGCACGGACGGCTTGGGCTGGCGAATGTTCCACGCCGTCGACAAATGCTTTAATGAGGCCCCGTCGCTCGGGGACACGACTCGGCACGGGGTCGCGCTGGCTCACTTCGGCGCGAAGGGCTTCAAAATATCCGCGTAAGGCTTTGTCATCCCAGATTTCACGATTCCACTTGAGCCGAGGAAACACCGTCAGCGCATCGCGCCACCGGTCCACGTCCTCCTCACGATTGACCCCAGCGACTACCGGGGTCATGCCCTCAAGATAAATGAGTTCGGCAACCACGCGGGCGCTCAACACGGACTCTTCGCGAGGCAGGTTGAGGCGAGCCTGTGCCAGTAAAATTGACGCTCGCTCTGTATCGCCCGATTCGAGGGCTTCCCGCGCGGCAGCGATGCCATCCGTGCCCGGCCCGGCAGCCGCAATCGATGCGAACAGAAATAACGTGCAGGCGAACATTCCGTCTCCGAAACTCAAGCCTACGGGGCGTCGGTTCTGGGGTCAAGGCGTACCGGAGTCGAAGGCGCGACGAATCGTGCGCAGTGTGACGGTTCCAGAGGGTGCAACTAATTCCATCTGTCCCCGCGCCTCGCGATTGTCGATGATCCCATCATTCGACTCAGACTTCGCCGTAATGTTGAGGTTCCACTGGTCAGGAGAGGCGTCGACCATGATGTCCCCATCACCGACGGCGACGCGTACACTCTCAGACCCGGCCGTCTTTACGCGAACAGACCCCTGCCCGACCTGCACAGTAACGTTCCCGGTCGTGTCCACATCCACGTCGCCTTGAGCAACACTGACGCTCAAATCTCCGACGCCAGTCGACCACACCTCGCCCAGCCCCAAATCCACTTCTACCCCGACACCGTCGGGAACGTGGACCTGCACGTCAACAGAGCACAGAACCGGTGTGTGGCACCGTGCAGCGGTCGACAGCTGCCCACCCGACTCCGTTGACTGGACATTTGCTGCCCCGTCCGGGGCTCGGACTGCATATTCGATTTTGGCCACCTCACCTGGAACGATGTCAACGACCCCCACGTCGCCGGAGAGATGAATCTTCTCGACAGGGTGCTCCGCCGTCACGCCATCACGGTACCGAACATCGCCACAGCCAACGACCAACAACCCAAGCGCGCAGGCGGGGGTCAGGGAACTGCAGAGAGAACGAATACCGGCCATACACAACCTCCATTGATGGGAACGGACATTCACCCAAAACCCTTCAGGGGTAGACGGCGAAACATCGGTATTCCAAGGAAATCATAAAGCTATTGACGCGTCAACAGCTATAGTCGAATATTTCTAGAAGTACGCTTATCGGGGCAAGCCTGGAACATTAGGCCGACCGAAAACGCCATTGCAAAGCTCTTTTATTTGCTCTTCCGACGCTTCGCCCCAACCCAAATTCCGCGCCCACGTTCGTTGTTTCTTTGCATAATGCCGAGTGTCTCTTGCGGTGCGTCGCAGCGCCTCTTGAAGGTCCATTTCACCGCCAAGATGTTGAACGATTGAGCAATACGCGAAGCTTCGAAGCGGCCGAATCGTGGGACTAAAGCCCCCGTCTAACACAGCGCGCGTTTCTTCAAGGTACCCAGATTTTGCCATCTTCTCGACCCTCTGGTTGATGCGCTCGTACACGTCTGCACGGTCCATCCACGCTACAGTTGCATCGATGGGTTGTCGTCTGGGTCCATCTCGATGAAGTTCGGTCTGAGTTCGCCCAGTGAGCGCATGCACCTCCAGAGCGCGGACGATGCGGACCCGATCGTTTGGATGCAAGCGTTCCGCTGCACAAGGATCGATTCCGGCGAGTGTGTTGTGCGGGTCAGCGAGGGCCTCTAAGTCCGCTCGGACCTCTGGGTCGGAGGGCGGCAGGTCGGCCAAGGGTCGTACAAGCGCTGACAACCAGAAGGTTGTACCACCAACGATAATTACATTCGAATGTTGCTCGATGACCTCATCGACAAGCGCAACAAATTCGGCCACGTCAAAAACTTGGTTCGGCTCCAGGACATCGATCCCGAAATGAGGCACGCCCTTGCGTTCGGCCATCGTCGGCTTTGCCGTGCCCACTGAAAGGCCTCGATAGACAGTCATTGCGTCGGCGCTGACGATCACGGCTTCATGACGCAGTGCGAGTCGAACCGCAAGGTCCGACTTGCCGCTCGCGGTTGTGCCGCCCAGCAGTAAGACCCCCACGTCAGGTCCGGTGAAAACGTTTTTCGAGTTCGGCTGCGCTGATGCGTATCGAGACCGGTCGCCCATGGGCGCAAACCGAAAAATCAACCCGATCGATGGCTGTCAGGAGCGCCCGCATTTCATACGTGGAAAGAGACTGCCCTGCGCGAATCGCGCTGTGGCATGCCATCGTCGCCAGCACATTCTCCACAACGTCATCGACTGGTCGCCCCTTTCCTCCTTCCACAATGTCATCGCTTACGTCTTCCAGCAGTTGCTGAAGTGGGATCTTGCTGAGAGATGCGGGAACTTGCTTCACGGCAATGGAGGAACCCCCGAATGGCTCCAACTCAAACCCGTATCGTCCCAGGCCTTCAAGATAAGCGGACAGGGCAGCGGCCCGCGATGGCGAGAGATCAACTACGGCCGGAGTGAGAAATCGTTTGCCGGTGCCGAGATGTCGGTCGGGGTCCTTCATCAACTGATGCAACATGACCCGTTCATGCGCGGCGTGCTGGTCGATGACGACCAACTCCCCCGCCCCTTCACAAAGAATGTAGGTTTTTCCCAGTTGGCCCAACACCTTCAAGTCAGCAAAGCGTGGAACCGGCAACAAGTCCCGTGAGTCTGCACCCACCCGGCCCGTCGAACTCGTATCGGGTACCGCAAACGACGCTGCAGTCGGAAGGGCGCTGACCTCTGCTGCGGAGCCACCCAGTTCGGCGTGCGACGCTGGAATCTCTTCACCTGAGGCGTACGGTGGTGGGCTGGGCATCGGCACGCCAGCAGGTTCCCAGTTGGCTCGCGCAAGGGGCAACGCGGGTTGGCTCTGCGGTTCAGTGCCGGCGGGCATGTATCGGGCCTCTGTGGCAACAGGTTTTTTGATCCCGTGGCGTTCCAATCCGATTCGCAAGCCCCGGCCGACGGCCTCCGTCAAGTCATAGGCAAACCGAAACCGAACCTCGGTCTTCGCGGGATGAACATTCACATCCACATGGTCTGGAGGAATTCGGAGGTCCATGACTACGGTCGGGTGTCGACCCTTCGGGACCAGTCCTCGATAGGCCTCCCGTACCGCTCGCCGGAGAACCATGTCAGACACAAAGCGACCGTTTACGTACAGGTATGAAGCGCCCCGTCCGGATGCGCGATGGACCCCAACGGGGCTGATCAGGGCCGACATCTCAAGTGGGCCTTCGCTGAACTCAACGGGGACAAGGGCTGCGCCGTGCGGCCCCAGCAAGTCCGCAGCGCGGCGCGCGATCGAGTCGACAGCTGGCGCACGGATGACAGTCTTTCCATCGTGAGTGACTTCAACATCGATTTCAGGCCGAGGTAGCACCTGCCGGGTCACCGCCTCGAGGCAGTGGGACAGCTCGGTACCCGCGGTTCGCAGAAATTTCCGCCGCGCCGGTATGTTGAAAAATATCGACCGCAACGAAATATCAGTGCCTTTTGGGCACCCAGTGTCGGAGATGTCGACCAATCGGCCACCCTCGACGGCCACACGAGTACCCACGTCCGAGTCCATTGTTCGTGTCCGGATCTCAAACCGTCCGATCGCGGCGATACTTGGGAGCGCCTCTCCTCGAAACCCAAGCGTGTTGACCACGAACAAATCTTCATCCGACCGGATTTTCGATGTGGCGTGCCGCTCGATGCACAATGTGGCATCGTGCCGATCCATTCCCAGTCCATTGTCTGAAACACGGATGAGCGTTCGGCCACCGGCCTTGAGTTCGACCTTCAGGACGGTCGCTCCGGCGTCAATCGCATTTTCCACGAGTTCCTTCACGATGCTCGCCGGCCGTTCGATCACTTCCCCGGCCGCGATCTTATTGATGACACGATCTTCAAGGACGCGAATCATCCGGATTTCGCCTCCCCCGGTCTCCGCTTTTGTCGAACGTGAATGCGGAGCGGTGTTCCCTCGAAACCATAGGTGTCGCGCAGGCGATTCTCAAGGTACCGTTTGTACGAGACTGGGACGCCATCAGGAGAATTCGCCCAGATTACGAAGGTAGGCGGCCGGACTCGCGTCTGCGTCATGTAGTTCAGTCGAACCGGATTGTTATTTTTCTGGGGTACGGAGTACGCGTCGAGGGCTGCCGCCAAGAAGTTGTTGAGTTCGGATGTTGCGATTCGCTTATTGAACTCTTCGTAGATGCGAAGAACCTCGGTAAGAATTCGAGAACAGCCTTTTCCGGTTAGCGCTGAGATGTACAGCGAGGGGGCCCATGACAAGTGCGGCAGCTTTTTATCCCGCTCGTCATTCACGACCCGTACATTGCGGTCGGGGTCTTGTTTTACCTTGTCCCACTGATTGAACAGCACCACTGTGCCTCTCCCTCGATCGGCGATCAAGGCCGCAAGCCGAGCGTCCTGGTGGCTGACCGGCTCAGTCGCGTTCATCATCAATAAGGTGATGTGGCATCGTTCAATGGACCGAATGGCGCGAGTTGCGGCAAAGACCTCGAGCTTATCTCCAATCTTAGCGCGCCGGCGAACTCCCGCGGTGTCGACAAGGCGGAACTTTTTACCGTCAACGACAACCACGGAGTCCACAGAGTCCATGGTGGTTCCGGGTGAGTCATGCACAACGTGTCGGTCCTCGCCAACTAGGCGGTTCACCAAAGTCGACTTGCCGATGTTTGGTCGACCGATCACGGCGATGCGTATCTCATCATCATCGTCGGGTGTCGTCTCGGGCGGATCCGGAAGGCGCTCCTCGATGGCATCCCAGACGTCGTACGCTCCCCGCCCGTGTTCTGCGGAGATGCACAACATGTTGTCGATTCCCAAGCCCCAGAAGTCTGCGGCATGGATCTCCGAATCCGGACTGTCGCACTTGTTCACAATCAATAAAACGGGCGGGTCCTTACGCGCCCGGCTTGCAGCCTTTCGCAGGACGTCCGCGGTTTGATCGTCGGTGGGAGTCCTTCCTGCTGCCTGGTCCACAACGAAAAGAACAAGGTCCGCTTCTTCGATGGCCGCCTCTGCCTGACGGCGAACTGCATCGAACAGATCATCGTCGGGGTTGATTTCAAAGCCACCCGTATCGATCAGGATGACCTCTGTTACGCCGTTGGACGCAACCCCATAATGGCGGTCACGCGTCACCCCGGGACGGTCATCCACCAGAGCGTCACGCGTCCCAGTCAATCGGTTGAAGAGGGTGGACTTGCCGACGTTTGGACGCCCCACGATGGCAACGATTGGTAACATGACAAAGGTTTATCCTTGAAGGTGTAGATTGGCCCGAATCGGTTTGGCCGGGGTCTGCTGGTCGACTATTCGATTCCGAACTCGTGCAGAATGTGCGGCTTTTCGGTCCAGCGCGGCACCACACTAACGTGAAGGTTGAGGTGAACGCGGGCTCCAAGCAGGCGCGCAATATCCTTGCGAGCGGCCGTTCCGATGCGTTTCAGCATGGTTCCGCCCTTGCCGATAACGATGCCCTTCTGAGGCTTTCGCTCTACGATAATTTTTGCGTAAATCTCCACGAAGGGAATGCCGTCTTCCCGTTCCTCTTCGGTGAACCGTTCAATCTCAACCCCCGTCGAATACGGAACTTCTTGGCGGGTCATGCGGAAGATCTTTTCGCGAATGAGCTCTGCCACCAAAAAGCGCTCCGTGCCGTCCATGATTTGGTCTTCGGGGAACATGGGCGGCCCATCGGGCAGGACGGTTTTCCAGTGGGCAACCAACTGCCGGATGCCGCGACCTTTCAGTGCTGAAATTGGAAAAATGTCAGCCGTGGGAAGTCGCTGATGCAGTCCTGCCATCAGGGGAAGCAACTTTTCCTTTGGTAGGGTGTCGATTTTATTGAGCGCAATCGAAACTGGCAGTTTACCGGCCTCATCAACGACAACCGCAATGTGCTCCAGCGCCCGACTCACACCCGTCGCCCCTTTTGGCCACTGAGCATGTGCCCGTTCGGCGTCCACGACGACGCATACCGCCTCCACCCCTTCGAGGCTGTCCTTCGCGATCGAGACCATGGCCCGATTGAGCCGCGTCTTCGCAAAATGAATTCCAGGCGTATCGACCAGCACGACCTGCATTCCATCCGCGGAATGGATACCGATTATGCGATTCCGCGTGGTCTGCGGCTTGTCGGAAGTGATGGCGATCTTTTGACCCAAAATGCGGTTCAAAAGCGTACTCTTACCCGCATTTGGACGGCCAATGATGGCAACTGAACCAAACTTGTGACTCATGCGGCTCCTCCGTCGAGTTGAACCGTCCCCCGCTTTATCGAGGGGTCCACACGAAACTCTACACTGCTCAGACCCTTGGATTCCCGCAGTCGTCGTGCATTGGCATTTGACGTGCCTTTCGCAAGCGAAAGGTCCTTAGGGTGCACCAAGAATACAACATGTTCGCCCGCGGCATTTGGTGGAAGCGCGGCTTCGAGCTTGGTTCCAAACCGTATCGCCTCGACCCGGCCCCGAATGTTGGGATGCACCGGTCCTGCCGTGGCCTGAACAGGGATGTCATGACCCGGCTGAATGCCCACCCGAACGATCGGCAACTCGAGAGCTTCGGCGGCGTCCATAAGCGTGACGACACCTTCGATCGCGTGGTCGACGCTCCAAGGCACCCATTGGCCTTGCTTGGCCCACGAGGACAATACTGCGCCCTCCAGCGCGATCGCCGGCCACACCCGAACGAAGTCTGCCCCCGCAGATTTTGCCGCGCGCAGATCCTCCACCCGCACCTCAGAGCCAGCGCCGGGCAGACCTGGAACCACATGTACTCCCACACGGGCACCGTAGTTTCGTAGAGTCGATATCATGTCTATCGCACGACCCGTCGTATAGGCGCGTTGACAGGTGCGAAGAACGTGGGGGTCGAAGGTCAAAATCTCGAGTTCGATCGTCTCGACACCCATTCCGATCAGGCGCAGCGCGTGGTCGGCCGAGAGGTCAGCGGGGTGCAACGAAATCCGGACCGGCAACCCTGATACAGCATCAAGCATCGCTGCTGTGGGTGCGCCTCCATGGAAAAATGCAGCCTCAAACTCGCGTCCAGACCATCGGTTCCGGTAGTGCGCAATCAACGCGTCAATGGTGGCCACATCCAGCGATGAGCGCTGGGGCGGCGCGACGGCACAGGGCGTCGGACTTCCCCCGAGGTCGAAAGGTATGATCTTTCTCATTCCGTCGACATCCGAACCATCGCGCTCTCCGCCGCGGCAATGCTTGCTGTGCGCTTCGATTTGCCGCGACCCGAACCAACGACTTGGCCGTTGCACATTGCCTCGACATCAAAGGTTCGATCGTGGGGTGGCCCGCTTTCGACGGCAATCCGGTACTGGGGTGGCTCCCCGTGGGTGCGTTGGCACCACTCATGCAGTGACTTTCGTGCGTCTGCAATCAGCGGAAGGGCATCGATGTCAGGCTCAAGGGCGTTGGAAACTGCACGCAGCGCAGCATCCGGCCCCGAATCCAAATAAATCGCCCCGAGGACCGCTTCGAAAACGCCCGCCAGTAGGCGCTCTTTGGTACGGCCACCGGATTGCTCCTCGCCTTTTCCCAGCCTCACCTGCTCATCAAGCTTCCATCTGCGCGCCAAGGACGCGAGGTGTCCGGTGCTGACGAGACGTGCCCGATATCGACTAAGGGTCCCCTCGCGGTCCATCGGAAACCGTTCAAACAACACATGTGTTGCGCATACCTGTAGAACGGCGTCCCCCAGAAATTCAAGGCGCTCATTGTGGGCGCCACCGTTTTCGTAGGCGAAACTGGTGTGCGTGAGTGCTTCCTCGAGAAGCGAAGGGTCCTCGAATACGTGGTCCATTAAACGGCCTTGTCAATCCAGCCGCCGCCAAGCACTTCGTCGCCTGAATACATGACAATGGCTTGGCCAGGCGCGACGGCCCGGGCGGGCGCCTTGAACCGCACAGTCACCGGATCATCCCCTTCAATGGTCGCCTCGATCAGGCCACCGTTGTGGCGAATGCGCGCATACACTGGCTCGCCCGGCTCCGGGTACCGAAACCAGTTCATGCCGCTGGCCTGCAGGCCTTGCTCTTGCAGCCGGTCCGCTGGCCCCACAATTACTCGCCGTGTCACGGGCTCAATGCGCAACACGTACAACGGATACCCGACCGCGACTCCGAGCCCTCGACGCTGCCCGATTGTGTACCGAAAGTAGCCATCGTGCTGGCCAAGAACCTTTCCGGATTCGTCGACAATGTCCCCACTTGCTTCGGTGTCTCGAGCGTGCTCCTTGACGAAACGCGTATGGTCGTCATCGGGGATAAAACAGACTTCTTGGCTCTCTGGCTTACTATGGGTGACCAGCCCCATTCGTTCGGCATGAGACCGAACTTCTGCCTTGGTCATTCCGCCAAGCGGAAACAACGTTTTTTGGAAGGCCTCACGGCGCGCGGGGAACAAGAAGTACGTCTGGTCCTTCGCGTGGTCCACGGCCCGAAACAATGATCCGGACTGGTCTAAAATGGCGTAGTGGCCGGTAGCGAGGTGGCTAGCGCCGAGCGCCTTCGCTCGCGACAGGAGCACGTTGAACTTGAGAACACCATTGCATCGAATGCAGGGGTTGGGCGTTCGGCCAGCGAGGTAGTTTTGGGTAAAATCGTCCATCACCGCCCGGCGAAACGCCTCTCGTAAGTCCATTACATAAAAAGGAATTCCAAGGCTGTCCGCCACCATTCGAGCATCCATCGCATCATCAAGTCCGCAGCAATGCCCCGACTCTCCCTCCACCACATCGTGGAGCTTCATGTGAACACCAATCACTTCGTGCCCCTGCTCGAGAAGCAGGCCCGCGACCACACTCGAGTCCACTCCGCCGCTCATCGCCGCCACTACGCGCATGCCGACTCCAGTCTATCGAGGACCCGCTGCAGTGCATCGATTGCGGGCTGTGCGGGCGTGTGTGGTCCGAGGCTGAATCGCACAGGGACGCCGCGGATTCCCATCGCATCAAGCACATGACTCGCTTGGGCAGATCCAGAAGAGCAGGCCGACCCCGTCGAGGCAAAGATCCCTTCCAAATCGAGTCCTGCCACCACCATGTCTCCCGGATGTTTGAACAGCGCGCACAGGGTATTGGGAAGTCGATCAGCGCCGCCGCCGACAATAATGGCCCCGCGCGACCGGCAGAAACCCTCAAGTCTGTCGCGTTCGGTTGAGCTGAATCGCTCGCTGTGCTCAACGGCGACCCCAAAGCCGACAATCCCCGGGGCGTTCAAGGTTCCACCCCGACGACCTCGCTCCTGTGACCCGCCCCGGAGCAACATTTCAGGAGGTGGCTCCTCACCAATCAGCGCACCGACTCCCCGTGGTCCGCCCAGTTTGTGGGCCGAAACGGTCAGCCAGTCAGCGGCAACCGCGTTTGGCATACGGCCCACCCACTGAGTTGCGTCGCAGTGAAGCGGCGCCCCTGCGGCTTGGCACAACCGGCGAACGTCGGCGATTGGTTGAATTACGCCAGTTTCGTTGTTGGCTGCCATAACGCTGACCAAGACGGGGCCTGCCCGGAGGCGACGTTCAATCGCATCAAGGTCGACCACACCGTTGGTGTCCACAGGGATTACCTCATCGGCCCACTCCAGTACCGATGGGTGTTCTGTTGAAGCTGCCAAAACGGGCAGACTCGACTTTCCAAGGACCCATGCGTTGGCTTCGGTTGCACCGGAAGTAAAGGTCACATCTTTAGGTCGAACACTGAGTCGATCCGCCACAATCGAGCGCGCGCGCTGCACTGCGATTGCTGCTGCCTGCCCAAGGCGGTGCGGCGAACTTGGGTTCGCCCAATGGTTGGCCATCGCGTCGGATATGGCCGAGCGAACAACCTCAGGCATCGGGCTGGTGGCATTGTGGTCGAAGTACATGCGGCGCCCTTAACCCAGTGTGGCCGCTCGAATCAGTACCATCAATGTGACGATCGAGGAGAGAATCAGGGTAGACCGCTCTGCCCGATAGGCATCCCCTACTCGTTCGCTCATGATGCCTTTGGGTGCAGCGGCATGAACCGGGGCCGCCTCACCGAGCCATCGAGGCACACGATTTCGATAGCTGCGGTAAATCTCGCCCAAACGTCGTTCCAAGAAATCTTCTTCGAAGCGAACGATCACGCTGTAGATTGCCACCATTGCTACGCCCAGTCCAACACCGAGCATTGGGCCGCCCGCTGCCACCCCAAACCCGGCCATCAACACAATATTGGCCAGATACATCGGGTTCCGAGTGAGTTCATACGGGCCTGTGTAGATGAGTTTGGAGACGTTCGCGGTTCGCATTCGCGCCTCGGGCCCCATGTGGACAACGGACCAAAACCGAACCACCACGGCGATCGCCACCATTCCGATGCCAACCCCCGTCCAAATTTGAAGTGGTTTGATGAGCCAGAAGCACCCCACCACGCAGGGGGCTGGAATCCATGCTCGATGCTCGAACAGCCATTGACCACCACGGCTCAAGGCGCTGCCCTCACGGCTCGCGTTGCAGTCGCGACCGGAGGAGTTCATGCAGGCCCTCAGCGGAGGGCCCCAGCTTGATTGCCTCGGAGGCATACTCAGTGCCTGCCGCTTTGATTCCCGTGAACGCAGCTTCGAGTTCATCCATGCGACCTGTCTCCTTGGCCGCGACGGCGGAGACGGAATGAAGCAACGCAGATAGATCTTTCGTAACATTTTCTCCGATTGCCAGTGCCCGCCCTGCAAACGACGCCGCTCGGTCCCATTCATCCTTTCGGAGTGCCAGCTCACCGAGCCGCAAGAGTGCATACGGATTTGCAGCATCGAAGGAAAGGCTCTTTTCGTAGTGTTGCCCCGCTTTGTCGGCCAATGACATGTGAGAATCGAGGACAAAGCCCTTCATCAGGTAAGCTTTCACGAACGCCTCGCGCTCTTTGGCGTGGTAGATGATGTTGTTGTAGGTCGTCAACAGGTTGTTCCAATCCTGCCGCTCGTACAGCACGCACGCATACCCCTGAAGCGCCTCGATATCGTTGGGCTGCAGGTCGAGCGCCTTATTGAACCGTCGCACCGCCTTCTCGTCGTTGCCTTGCGCGTGCTCGACTGTACCGAGTGCCGCATACACACGAGCGAGGCGGACCGGATCGCCCTGCCCGCCCGTCAACTGCAGCACCTGGCGAAACACCGAACTTGCATCGCTGAACCGCTGTTCGGCTACATACAGGGGCCCAATGGCTTCCAGTGTAGGCAAATGGCTTCCGTTTAGGGCCAAGGCCTGTTCGTAGCGCTGGACGGCATCCTGTAAGCGCCCGAGGCGACGAAGGGCTTCACCAAATCGGAAGCAATAGAGACTCTGCGCCATCTGCTCGTCAAAATCATCCAAGTCCCGCTCGATTCCCAAGCCATCAATGGCTTCGTAAACCTCAACAGCACCCCTTAAATTATCGTTTTCAAACAGAAAATCACCCTTAAACTCAAGTGCGGTGATGTTCGTTGGGTCAAGAGCGAGGATGGAATCGTAGACGCTCGCGGCACCGTTTCGGTCTCGGAGTTGTTCGATCCGAGTTTTTGCGGCCCGTTGATACAGTTCAATGGCAGCGTCGCCGCTTTGTGCGGTGGCGCGCCTCAAAATGCATTCGACAACTTTGTCCCAAGAACCGCGCGCGGCGTGTATTTGTTCGAGGTCCTCAGCCGCCTGAAGGCTTGGCGTCGAGTTGGACGAGGCTTCATCGAGGAATCGAATGGCCTCCTCTTCTCTCCGGAGATGCTGGATCGCCGCACGACCCATTCGAGCGAGGAGTTCAGACCGGTCTTCTCCCTCCAAATAGTGCACCAAGGCCTTGCCATCGTCGATGAAGCTGTTCCAGTCGGCCTCGGCCTCAGCCAAGGCGACAAGCCGTGACAACGAGGTCTGGTCTCCGGGCGACAACTCCAGCACGCGACGCCACGACTCGATTGCCACTGCCCTGTCGCCGATCTTCTCTTCCCAGAGCAGCGCGATCTGTCGTGCGCAATCCTGTTGTTTTTCACCTTGAACCAGCTGAGATTCGCGGGTCAGCGCGCCCACTAGTCCCTGCCAGTCCGAGGCTGCCTCCGCGATGGATTTGAGTCCGGCCAAAGACTCAAGATCGTTCGGGTTGTGATCGAGTGCGCGTAGGAAGGCCTCTCTAGCGTGGTCTGGGGCAGCGTTTGCCGTGTGGACCTCGGCGATACGCCGTTGATACCGTGCGGCTTCCTCGGCGGTGGATGCGATATTGGAGAGGCCGTCCAGAAACTGAATGGCAAGCGTTGATTCTCCTCGGGCGCCGGCGATTCGAGCAAGATTTTCGAGGACCTCCGAGTCGTCAGGATGATCCTCATGGA
>DEBL01000028.1:0-21322 GCA_002348535.1 Deltaproteobacteria bacterium UBA2957
TTGTTCGCGCTCCACGGGCCTACCCGGTGTACAGCCGCGGGTACGAACGCCACTTGTCTGCGCTCGTCGAGTTTGTCGCCGAACACAAGAACCTGCATCCGATGGGACGGTATGGAATGTTCAAGTACAACAACTCTGACCACTCCATCCTGACCGCGCTGCTAAGCGTCGAGAACATTTTGGGGGCAAACCACACTGTCTGGGATGTCAACACAGAGACGGAATACCACGAGATTCGGAAACCATCCTGAACCGGTCCTGTGGTCAGATCTCGAGGTCAGCGCACCAGATTGGCAGCACCGTCGGATTGATGGCGACGGCGGCGCCGCCCGCCGGCTCACGAAGCCCCGAAACCGAGGCTTGACCCCACGCAACATCCTCATCGATGTAGTCGACGGTGATGCTGGCTGAATCGCCGAGTTCTTGATCAGTCCAATAGGTCGGTGCACCGGTCTGTGGCGCCTCTTCCTGCAGCTTCACATCCACGCGATCGGTAGTGTTTTCATAGGTTCCCGCACCGCTAAACGTTTGCATCACCTGCAGAGTGAGCACGTACTGGTGGCTGCGCGCCGAATCGCGCCAAAACGCCCGAAAGTTGGTTGAGCCTCGAAAGTGCTGGCAACTGGACTGGTCGAACGAGAGGGTTCTTCCATCCGAAAGACTGAGAGAGAACGGTGCCGGGTCCGGAGGCATGTCCGCACGTGAAGCCGGATCGTCGCCGGCTGCATCGTCGCCGTCGGCCGTCGAGGCCGCGGTGTCGCCATGGCCCGAGTCTCTCTGTGCAGTGGCTGCCTCTTTGGTTTCACAGCCCGCCATGAGAATCAGAACGCAGCCAACCTTCATCTTCATTTTGCACCTCGTGGTTGTACCGAAACTAAGGGCAGACGTGGGTTCGTGCTACAACGAGAGCATCCGACGCTGAGGAGTCGATGCAAACACGCAGACTGATTGCCTTGCTGGCAGGCCCACTGCTTGCGGCACTGGTGGCCACCATGGACACTCCGGCAGGCCTCACCCTCGCCGGGCAACGATCGCTTGCAGTTCTCTCGCTGTGCGTGGTGTGGTGGGTGTTTACACCGGTTGGTCTGCCCGTAACCAGCATTATGGGTCTGGCGTTGCTGCCGCTGTTGGGTGCCATGCCCGCAGCGGAGGCGTTTTCTCTGTTTGGAAACCAGGCTGTGTTCTTTGTGATCGGCGTGTTCTTGGTCGCGGCGGTCATGCTTGAAACCGGCCTGAGCTCGCGCATCAGCCTGATCTGTCTCCGACGGCTCGCAAAAGACGAGAACCGTCTATGCAACGCTGTACTTTTTGTCAGTTGGGGGTTGTGCGCCGTGGTGGTATCCCACGCTGTGGCCGCCCTGATGCTGCCCATTGTGCTTGAGCTGTTGCGCGCTCTGAACTTGGGACCGAGGTCCAATACCGCAAAGCGTCTCTTGCTTTCCATGGCATGGGGCACGGTCGCGGGATCCAACCTGAGTCTTCTGTCCAGCGCGCGCGCCACTCTGTCGCTCGAACTCTACGGGAGCTACCTTACCGATCACGGCTTGCCGTCTGCACCGATCGGGTTTCTTGAGTACTCCTTGGGTGCCGCCCCCGTATCGCTAGCCAGCGTCTTCATCGCTGCAGTCGTACTTCGGTGGTCATTTCCTCCCGAAGGCATTGACCTGCGCCCTGCAATGGACCAACTCAATGAACGCGTGCAGTCGATGGGTCCCGTCTCTGGACGAGAGATGACCACGCTGGGCGTCATTGCGGCGATGATTCTGTGCGTGATTGTGTACGGCCGCGAGCACGGAATGGGAACGGTGGCGCTGCTGTTCAGCGCAATCCTATTTAGCCTGCAGACCCTGAAGTGGGAGGATGCAGAGCGCTACGTGAACTGGGGCGTCGCACTGATGTATGGCGGCGCCATCGCAATCGGATCCGCTCTGCACAGTTCAGGTGCCACCACATGGCTGATCGATGCAATGATGCCAGCCGGTGACCTGCCGCCGGGAATGACGCTCGCAGCAACAGCAGCCCTGACTGCAGGCATGACGGAACTCGTCAGCAACTCGGCAGTGATCGCACTGTTGATGCCCGTCATCTTGCCGATCGCCGAGCAGGTATCTCTCGACCCCCGCGTATTCGCTTGGGCCGCGCCCATCAGCGCGGGGCTCGCCTTCGTGTTGCCAACATCCACACCGGCATTGGCAATGGTATTTGGCACCGGCCACCTTCGGATTCGCCATGCGATCCCCGGCCTCTTCATCACGGTGTTTTCACTCGCCGCTTTTCTTCTTGCCGTCCATTTTGTCTGGCCTCTGCTCGGTCTACCGGTGACTTCATGACAGAAATCCGCATCCTGTTGGCCGTATCCACGAGCCGGTATTCCCAGCACCTCGTCGACCTCGCGATGACGGAGGCGAGCCGGCTCTCCGCATCTGGAGCGGTGTGTATCGATGTACTGTACGTGCTCGAGGAAGAAGATCTGGAGCACATCAGCAAGCGCGTGGGGGACCAAGGTTTCTTGGGCCTCTCGACAACGGCGGATGTCATGAGCACTTTAGGAGCTGAACATCACCGCATGGCGCTGCTGAGAATTGAAGAAGTCAAGGCTGCCGCTGCCGAACAGGATTGTGACGTATCGGTGAAGGAGGTGACCGGCCGATTCGTGGAAAGTGTTCTCACCCAAGCCGGGGAAGCCCAATATGAAACGATTCTGATTACCCGCGCCGACCGGCCATTCGTGAGCCGCATCCTCTTCGGCTCGGAAGCCGATCGGGTCGCACGCATGGTTAAAAAGGAAGGGCTTGGCCACGTCATTATCGACGAAGAAGACGTATCCTAAGCCGCACCCTTCACGTCAATTGGGTTTCGGACTTTCTTGAATCCCGCCCGCTGTTTGTACAGCGCAGCAAGTTCACCTTCGAGTCGATTCCGCTGCAGAACCAAGTCGAACAGTTGTTGCTGGAGCTCACCCCAGTGAGTTTCTACCTGTTCGAGTGCCGGCCGAATCGTCGCCGCACTGACCAGCATGCACGCCACGCCATACCACAGCCCGTAGCCCTGCCAACCCGCGTAAAACACCCCCGTGAACAGCAGCCCTGCGACCGCAGTTGGCATACCAATGAGCATCGCAAGCGCACGACGAAAGGCCTGCCCGTGCTCGATTCTCGACGCAATTCTCAGCCCACGCTCATGCACGCCGATGCTGCGCTCTACACTGCGCAGTCGCATCTCCCGGCGCTCGATTGTGCTGTTGATGAGTGCCAAACCCATCGAGACCCCCGTGGAAGTCTCCCCGTTTCCCTGTTCTTAATGTAGCAGCTTCGTGGACGAATTGTCGAGCCGTTAGTCCGGTTTAGCGATCATTGTTCCGCGTCCGAGGATCCAATTTGGGTCGAGGTGTCGCTTTAGGGCTTGGAACTGCTCAACGACTTCGCAGCCCACCATCTCGGCAAGCAATGCTCGCTTGATCTTACCGATCCCATGCTCCGCCGATACCGTTCCGCCCAGCCGAACCGCCTCGCGGGCGAGTTGCACATACGCCTCGCGCGCAGTGGCGAGTTCCGTGGCGTCGCGGGGCAACAAGTTCAAGTGGAGGTGGTTATCGCCGATGTGCCCAAAGCAAACCTTGGGCAGTTCCACAGCCTGATACGCGTTCATCATGGTCAACAGCGCTTCGTCGGGCACCGCAAAGTCAGTCCCGACTTTCGGCATCCCATTGGCGACCACAGTCTCGTTCACCGCAGCAGGAATCGCGTGTCGAACCGAATGAAGCCGACGACGGCCCGCTTCATCGTCCGCAACAATGGTGTCGTCTGCGAGCGCACCCGACTCCACGATGGCCTCCCACCAACCATCCACTGGCGGATCGCCGTCGTGTTCAATCTCGATGAACAACGCGGTGCGGGCTGCTGGAGGCAGATCGGGTATTCGAGACGCGGCCAGCTGCAGTGCATTCGCATCGAAAAACTCAATGGCGGTGGGGTTGAGTGCTCCGGGTGCTGCCGGTTGCCCCAGTCGAGCCGCACCGCGACGAACCTGATTCACAAATTCGACCGCTTCAGCCTCATTGGGAAAGAATACAATCAGACCCAAAACGTCCACGGGCGCTTCAATCAGATTCAACCTTGCTCGCGTGATGACGCCCAAGGCGCCCTCTGACCCGATGACGAGGTCGAGGGCATTGTCTGCCGGAAAAAATCCGGCTGCCGTCTTCACCTCAGGCTCCTTCCATCCGACCTGTGGCCATCCCGAGGGAATGGGTGTGTCCCGGTCAACCCAGATCACCTCGCCGTTCGGCAACACCCATTCCACGGCCTTGACCCAGGCCCGTGTGGGCCCGTACCGAAAACTCCGAGCCCCTGACGCATTGCAGGCGATGGCTGCGCCAACAGAGCATTCATGGCGCGATGTGGGATCGGGCGGGAAGTACAGACCATCATGCTGAATCTCTGCTTGGTGGGCACCCAAAATTACGCCGCCGTCGACATCATCGGGTGCGTGCACCGTGTTGAGCTTTTCCATCGACAACAGCCAGCCCCCTTCGGGAACTGGGCCGCCCGTTGTCGAGGTTCGCTGGGCGGTCACCGTGAGCGGAATGGCGTGATGCTGGCAGTGAGCCACCACTGCTGCTACTTCTTTTGTGGACTGGGGGAGCACCAACCGCTCGGCGTGGCCTCGAGTGTTGGAGGCATCGGTGAGATACCCCTCGATCACATCGGCATCCTCTGTATTCAGCACGTCTCGCATGTGACGCTGTATTCCATCTTCGTGCATGGGGGTATCAAATGCGCCCAGCAAGTGTAAGACTGTGGTGTCATGTCCGTTGCGGAGGTGGGTGAACAGGAGGCGCCCTTTGAGTCTGAATCAATCGGTGGACCTGCCTCCCCTTGAGGAGGAACAACGGGTCGTTGAACGGCTAAAGTCCGGCGATCGAACCGCGGCAGGCGTCCTGTTTACGTGGTTCGCCGATGGACTGTACCGGCGTGCGATTCTTCCACGCCTGCCCGTTCCCGAACTGGCTGAAGATGTTCTGAAAGACACGTTTCGAATCGCCCTTGAACGCATCGAGACGTTCAATCACCACGATCGGAGCATCTTCTTTTGGCTCCGGCGAATTGCCATCAACCGGGCGATTGACGTGCACCGAGCACGCAAACGAGACCGAAAACCCCTCGACCACCATGCCGCAACCATTGAACGCACCATGTCCACCCCACCACCTCAACCCGACCGCGCTCCGGAAATCGAAGACACTCGCATCGCCGTCAACGACGCACTCGACCAACTCAATCCCCGCTACGCACAAGCACTTCGTCTGCGTTTACTGGATGATCATGACCGCGAAGACTGTGCGGAGCAAATGGGCGTCAGCGTCGGTAACTTTGATGTCATCCTGCATCGGGCGGCCAAGGCTTTTCGAAAGGTGTATCCGCCATGAGTGAGTCCATCGAAGCTGCCGCCTTGGCGAATTGGCTGGAGTCGCCCGAACGGGGTCGGATTCCCGAGGGCATACCTGCGGATGTAGCGGAAGCCATCGTCGCTTTGCGACCCGAACTAGCGCCCCCGTTCTCCGCAGCAATTGAAGACATCCTCGCCACACTGACCGATGGACCGCTGGTCGACCCGGCCGTGGCGAAGGCCCTCCGAACATGGTTGGCTGCAGGACCCGGGGCGGAGCCCCCTCCGACGCTCCCCGTTGGGGTTGTCGAGGCGGCCTATGCCCTGCGACCGGAACTGGCGCCATCCCACAGCCTAAACATTGACGACATCCTCGATGCAGTCGAGCAAGGACCGCTCTCCGCTCAACCCGCGACCTCGCTTCGGACACCCAACCCTGCGACCGACACGGAACCCATCCAAAGTGTGGCAAGAATAGCCATGTTGAGCACTCGAAGGCGGTGGTGGACGGGGACAGCCGTGACCGCCACCGCCGTCGCAGCGACTGCGTTGCTCGTGGTGGCACCCGTGACCGAAGAGGCCACAATGAGCCCGCACATTTTCACAGACAATAAAAGCGCTCAAGCGGAGTCCATCACCCGCGTTGAGCCGTCGGTGTCTCTGTTGCAGGATCATCGAGAGTCGCTCACGCTGAAACCCAATGCAATAAAAAATGACGTCGAACCCAAACCGACATCAGCATCGCGCGCGGATCGGCCATCGCCGACCATCGCCGACCGCCAACGCGCTCGGGGTGGGTCTGTTTCCACCGCGGAGCGCGTGCCTCCCCCTTCACGGAAACCAACTGCAGCACGCTCTGCACCCAAGGTCATGCGCGCAGTTCCAATGGATGACGGAGTCGCGGTCACAGAAAGCACACCCATCGAGGACGCAAACTCCGACCAAATAAACCCCGAGATCAATGACCTCCTCGATGCAACCGCGCCAGCCCCCATGCACGGCATGGTGGACCGCGAAGAGGGCCCGTCAGCCGAGGCGCCCCCCGCGTCATCCGAACAGGCAACTCGCCTCGACCTTGAGGTAACCGGCATCCCTGCGGGCTTCGCCCGAAGCGAAGGCGTCGAATCACGGTCCGCGGCCGACGGAGCAGTCATGCCATCCGCTGAATCAGGCAACGCAACAAGGAGTGGTCAATCGAGGCGAGGAGACTCCACCGCCACCGGTGCTGTTGAGCGCGGACGAAAGCTTCTGGAGGCTGGACGACTTAAAGATGCGTTGAGCGCAGTCGAGAATGGGCTGGGAGGCCCGTCCATCGATCCGATCACGGCCGCTCGGTTGTGGCGCCTGAAGGCCCAGATCTTAACCAAGCTCGGTCGTGAAACAGAAGCGCAACAAGCGAGGAAGAAGGCCGCAACCATCGATCCGCTGCGATAACAGGCCTCATGGCTTTTTCTCCCGCCATCGCGAACGCCATCGCCGCGCTGTGTCTGAGCGACGAGTCCCGCTCTCGTACGGCATCGTTGTCCTTTCAGGATGCTGGCCACGGGTACGATGCATTCGGCATGCACCCCAGCTATGTGGCGCTTGGTGAAGTCCTGGTGAGCCCCCTGTACGACCGATATTTTCGGGTTCAGAGTCATGGACACGAGAACCTTCCATCCGCCGGCCCTGCGATCATCGCCGGCAACCATTCGGGAAACCTGCCCATCGACGGAATGATGGTATGGCTCGATGTGCTCAGGCACTCATCACCGCCGCGTGTGGCGCGTCCGATTGCGGATCACTTTGTGCCATCCCTGCCATACCTTGGGACGCTGTTCGCCCGGGGTGGAATGGTCGGAGGGTCTCGTGGAAATGCACGCACACTCTTGGACTCCGGCGAAATGCTAATGATCTTTCCAGAAGGCGTTCCCGGTATCGTCAAGCCATGGTCAGAGCGGTATCAACTGCAGCACTTTCGCGAGGGGCACGCCGAACTGGCAATTCGTCACCGCGCCCCAATCGTGCCAGTGGGCATCGTGGGCGGCGAAGAGCAACTCCCAGCCTTGTTCTCAAGCCGACGCCTCGGGAAGCTTGTCGGCGTGCCTATTTTACCCATCCCTGCTGTTCCTGTTCCCCTTCCGGTTCGATACCACCTGCACTACGGTGAACCCATTCCGGTTCATGAAGAGTTTACGCCCGACCAAGCTGACGATCCCGCGGTCGTTCGGGAGACAGCAGACCGGGTGAAGACTGCAGTCGAAGGACTCATTCGTCGCGGACTCGACAAACGAAACGGGGTGTTCGAGTGAGCCAACAGTCGACGACGAACCGGGTTTTGGTGGTGGGTGCGGGCGCTCCGCTGGGCGAGGCCTTGGTTCGCAGGTTGCTGGCGGATCCTGCGGTGGGTCACGTGGTTGCTGCGACGGGGTATCCGGCGGACACTTTTCCCATTGAAGCCCCTGACAAGTTGACGGTCTGCAGCGTCGATATCACACGAAATCGGCAGCTTCATCACCTGTTGTTTGATACCGCTAAACACCTTCGGATTACCACCGTAGTCCACACTGCGATGCACCTTTCCGCTACCGATGAGGGCCCGCGTGTGCATGCCTACAATGTGGAGTCGGTGCGAAACCTGATGGACCACTGCGAACGGCACCCGACCATCAACCGCCTGGTTTTACGGAGTGCGTCCGCCGTGTACCAGGTGCAACGCGATCTTCCGGTCTTGATTGGTGAGGAGCATCCGTTGAACATGGCGGGCAGCGCCCCGCAATGGGTGCGCGACCGCATTGAGGCGGATGTATCGGCCTGTACGCGCATGGGCATGGGACGCCTGCGAATCACCGTGCTTCGGATGGCGGAGGTCTTGGCCACAGGAACGGGCTCGCAGTTGTTCGACTACCTCGAAAGCCCCGTCTGCTTTCAGCCCGCTGGCTTCGACCCCATGATCAATGTTCTCACGATCGATGATGCGGTCGAGGCAATGTCGCGATCGATCCACTGTGCCGAACAAGGTGTCTTCAACATCCCCGGCGCAGATACGCTGCCGCTGAGCGAGGTAATTTTACAGTGGGGTCGGCTTGGGCTGCCAGCGATTGACTCGGTTCTCACACCCCTGTACCGCCTCCGACGTCGCCTGACTGGGCATGATTTCCGCTACGGAATGAACCGGAGATGGTTTATTTACTCGGGTGTTCTGGACGGACGGCGAGCCCGAGAAGCCCTCGGATATTTGCCTTCGCACCCGATCGACTGGCCCGTCCCCAACATACCTGCTTCCAGAGAGGCGCCCCCCGTCATATGATGGGGCATCTTCTAACGAACGACTCAAACTGCTAAGGGTACTTGGGATGAATGTTGTCATCATCGGAATGGGTGGAGTTGGCTTCCATGTGGCCAAAACCCTTGCTCGTGGTGGTCATGAGGTTCTTGCCGTCGATCTCGACCCTCGACGCATCAGCCATACAGCGGAGCGCCTCGATGTGGCTACACTGCGTGGATATGGAGCCAACCCGCGCACCTTGGCCCTTGCCGGCGTCGATAAAGCCGATTTGGTGGTCTGCTCGACCAACTCAGACGAGGTAAATCTGATCGCTGCGCTCGCGTCGAAGCAACTCGGGGCAACCCGCACAGTCGCACGACTGCAAAGCGGTGAATACGAAGACACAGAGCCTGGAGAAGATGAAGAGGGACTCCACTACGGGATGTTCGGCATCGACATGGTGGTGAACTCACACATCCTCGCCGCAGACGAAATGTTCGACATCGCACGGTCTCACGGAGCGCTCGATGTGCACATGTTCGCCAACAACCGAGTGGAGCTTGCCGAGGTTGAGTTGCCCAAAGACTCCGCCGTCTTGGGCGTTCCACTCAAGGACCTGCGCTTGCCTGAACAGACTCGTGTCGGCGCGGTCATCCGTGATGGCCGCCTGTTCATGCCCCGGGGCCGGGACGCACTCGAGTCGGGAGACCGTGTCTATCTATTCGGACAAACCGGTCGGATGAACGCAATCGAGGACCTCTTCGTTCACGGGAACTCCGCGCAGCGGGTCGTCATCTACGGCGGAAACGTCATCGGAGAGCACCTGTCTCGACAGTTGGCAAAGGTTGGCGTTGAGGTGCTCGTGATTGAGCCGGACCGCGACCGCGCCCAACGTCTCGCAAAAACACTCGTTCGCGGTAACGTCGTTCACGGCGACTGCACGGATATCGATAAACTGAGAGAAGAAGCCGTTGGCCGCGCAGATTTGTACTTTGCAGTGACCGAAGATGACGAAAACAACATGATGAGCGCGCTGTTGGCGAAGCGATTGGGCACACCGCGCGTGTGCTCCGTCGTCCACCGACCCGCCTACATCGCCATCTACCGTGAGCTCGGTCTCGACATGGCCATATCACCCCGACAAGTCGCGGCCGATCACATTCTCCGCTACTCAAATCCCGCTCAAATTGAATCCGTAATCCACCTCGGTGAGGGCGACGCTGAAGTCTTGGAGGTTGTCGCTGCGCTCGAGAGCCCCATTACAGAGGCACCGCTGCGGAACCTCACAATGCCCGAAGGCGTCACCATTGGCGGAATCATCGGCAGTGACGGCGTCCAAATCGCCAACGGCGATACTCATGTCGAACCGGGCGATACAGTGATCGTCATGGCAATGTCCAAACGACGGAAGTCGGTCACCAAACTGTTCAAACGAGGACTGTTTTGACCGACAACGACCCGGCTCACAAGTACTCGCTGATTCGGATGACGGCACGCCCCCTTGGGCTCCTGCTGTTGGTGCTTTCAGCCAGTATAGCGGCGTGCGGGGCGTTGGGATTTCTCGCCGATCCGGCGCTTGGGTGGGACCCGGAGGAAACGGCTCAAGACTTTGAGCACATGCTCCGTGCGGCGTTCATCACAGCCATTGCAGCCATCCCATTCCTGTTGGCGAGTTGGCGAGTTCCCGTCCGCTTGGGTCGTCGAGAAGCCCTGTTCGTCGTCTCGACAATCTGGATCGCGATGGGTCTATTCGGATCGGTTCCCTATGTAATGGGCGCGAACATGGACTTCGCTGATGCGCTGTTTGAGGCGTTCTCCGGGCTCACGACAACAGGCGCAACCATTCTGGATGACATTGAAGGGCGCCTGTCTGCGCCGCTGCACATGTGGCGTATGGCCACTCATTGGCTGGGTGGGCTTGGCATTGTGGTCCTGTTCGTGGCGCTCATGCCGGGGTGGGGAGTCGGCAGCAAACGGCTCTTCCAATCAGAGGCTGCAGGGCCGCAGACCGGCGGCATCAGCCCTCGAATTCGAGACACCGCTAAGACCCTGTTGCTGATTTACTGCTCGATTACCGTGGTCCTTATCGGGGCTCTTTGGGCAGCTGAAATGCCGCTATTCGACGCGGTAACCCACTCATTTTCAACCATCGCGACTGGTGGATTCTCCATCAAGAACGGCAGCGTTGGCGAGTACAACAATCTCGCCATCGAGCTCACGATTTTGGCGGGCATGCTGCTGGCCGGAACGAATTTCGCCCTGTTTCACCGATTCAAAACCGAGGGATATGGAGTCTTCTGGCGAACCCCAGAGTTTCGCGTCTATGTGTTGCTGGTGGCCGGCGCGACCTTGCTGATCACCTCCGACATGCTCATCAACGCAACCCATGGGCTCGGAGATGCTCTACGCTACTCGTCCTTTCAGGTGGTCGCCATCATGACCGGAACGGGCTTCGGAACCGCAGACTATGAGCAGTGGTCTACCCTCAGTCGCAGCCTCCTGTTGATGCTGTACTTCTGCGGAGGCATGGCCGGTTCAACGACCGGAAGCATGAAGCTCATCCGAATCATGATCATCGTGAAGGTCGTGCTGCACGAGATCCGACTTGGTTTCCGACCCACGCTGGTGGCGCCAATTCGGCTGGGCGGGTCCACCGTCGCAGAGACTGTGGTTCGAGGAACCTTGGCCTACGCACTGATCTTTGTTGCCACTGTGGTGATCGGCGCAATGGCCGTGGCCGCACTGGACCCGGTCGATTTGACCACAGCGTTGATGGCATCGCTTGCCTGCGTTGCCAATGTGGGACCGGGGCTCGGTGCAGTGGGGCCGACCGACAACTATGGATTCTTTTCGGATGGATCCAAAGTCATCCTAAGCTTCTGCATGCTCCTGGGGCGCTTGGAGTTCTTCAGCTTACTCAGCTTGTTCGTGCCTTCCTTTTGGCGACGGTAGCGATTGGTTAGTACCCCAAGACTGACCACTGGCTTGACGGGCTTGTCTCGACTCGAGCGGTCCCACATCGAAATCACGCACCAATTCACCGAACACGCTCATGTCATCGCCTCCACGACTCCCACCCAGACCGAAAGCTGCCTCGCTGTTTATGGCTGCACCAGTGGTGTTCCTTGGGGGGCTGGGACTAGCTGTGGCCATCCTGTTTATACTGACGCGGTTTGGCGACGCGACCGCCCAAGGTGAATCGGTCACCATCCAGTTTAGTGGTTCATGCACCGATGAGGCTCGTCCATTGCTGGAGCGACGAGCAGCCCAAATTGGCATGCCAGCAGCGATGACGAACTCCACGATGGAGACCACGCTACCGGACATGGAAAATGCCCGTGTATTGGTCTCTGCTCTCTTGGTGCAAAAAGGAGAATTCGAGGTCCAAGACGACGCCTCGAAGCTTGTGTTTACCAATGCTCACATTGACGAAGTCGCCATCGACCTCGACGAGGCGGGCATGCCCGTGACATTCATCAAACTCAATGCTTCGGCCCGATCGCTCCTGCGGGAGATGGAGGATTCCGTCACATTGGTGCCGCTGGTCGACGGCTCCACCTTCGAGAAAACCACCGCCGCAGACCTCCGTGATGAAGCTGTCATCTCGCTCCATTCCGGCGTCGGCATGACAGCCGACCGAATGAAACGTGCAGCCGACCTTGCCATCATATTGGAACACGGGCCCCTGCCGTGCACGCTCAGCGTCGAACGCGTCACATCTCGTTGAACCCTTGGGGCTCTCAAGATTTTAACTGCCGCATCCGATTCAACACTTGTCCACCGAGGAGGTGCGGCGTCGTGCCCTCGATCGCATAAAGATTCAATGCTGAAACCAACAAACACAACGGTCCGCCGATGGTCGTAGCGCCACAATTAGCCGCGGTCATTTGACTTGCGTACAGCGATTAGCGAAAAAAAACGAAAAAAAACGCCCTGCACCCCTAATGGTGCGAATCGGCCGATCCGTTTATTTGTTTATGACCCCTGCAAACACCATCACGACAGCCCTCATCGTCCTCATCGCGGGATTTGGAACCGCCGCGGAAGCAGGCACTCCTGCCCTCTCGGAGGCCATCCCCGCCTACAGCCGCGACGCCAACGGCATCGCCATGGCAGTCACCGAGTTGTTGCCAAGCATCGACAACTGCGTCGCTGCCCACGAGGCACTCGGTGGCGCCCCTGAGGTGCAGTTTGACATCCAGTTTCAGGTCAATCAGAACGGCGCGGTGAACGGACTAAACATCAAGAGCGCACAGGCACACAACACAGGTGTCGACTCATGCATTGAAGGAACGTTGAGCGCCATGCGCTTTGCGCCCGGCGCCCTTGAAATCCCGGTGCAGCTGCCGCTGACCGCGGCCGCACGAACCGAATCGACGATGCGGTAGACGGTCTCGCCTTCGCTACTGCGGAGGCGGTCCACCAGCGGGCGGCGCACCTTCACCACCCGGTGGAGGTCCTCCAGCGGGCCCGCCCCCGGGCGCTCCCGGTAGGCTCGAGAAGTCAATCACGAGCCCCGTTTGGTTCTTACCGGCAGTGATCTTGCCTTGATTGTGCAAGACAGTGAACTTCTCGCCGCGCGACGGTTGCCCATTGCCGTCTCGATCATCGAGCACTTCGAGGACAACCTTGCCGCGGTAGCGAGGAACTGCCATGGTAAACGGTCCAGCAGCCGTCTCGAAAGCAGGGGGTTGAAAGCCGGATTCATCGGCCGGCTCTACCGCCTTGCCAGACTCCGTGTCACCGTCAGTGGGCTGCACAAACGGCGCCACCTTCACCAACATGTTTCCTGAACAATCCGTACACTTGATCTCACCCGAAAACAAGACGTGGTCGCTCGCCTTGATCGCGGCCTGGGCCTGCGCACTGGAGGGCTGGTCACCCTCGGGTGGTGCGGGATCATCCGACGGCATCTGCGTCACAACATAGGTGCCCGAAGAGGACGAAGGGTCAGCCTCTGGTGGACTCTGAACGGGCTGCGCTCCGTCTGCACCCGCTCCAGCCGGTGGAGGTGGGGCACCGCCCGCACCCGGTTGTGGCCCATTTGCGGGCCCACCCTGTGTTCCACCATCGGGTGGAGTGGGGCAGCCAAGCAAGGCAAGTGTGAGACTGATTGAGGGAATAAAGCGCATACGATCTCCAATAGTGGTCGCGGGATGAACCCGCGTTCAATTCAATCTATTTCACCGGCCGCATTTCTGCATGCACATCAACGCAGCATGTCCCTCGCACATCGAAAACCGGATGATTTTTTTCGAGTCTCAGGCGTAAACGCAGCCCATTCCCCACCGGGATTCGGTCGAAAATCGAAATAGTACGACCCACCGCGGACGGCCACCCGAAGAGCGGGGCCTGGCGCCGTCGCCGCAATCATTTCCCCCTCGGCACCAAACCCTTGATGACGTGCATTGGCCCAGTCATCAATTCGAGCATCTGCCGTAAACTCCCATGCATTTCCGAAGGCATCTTCGAGACCGTTCGGACCTCGTCCAAGGGGAAAAGAGCCCACTGGAGCGGTCCCGCGATACCCGTCCGAGTCATCAAAGTTGGGGGCTTCCACGCGACCGTGGTTTAGAAACTCATCTCGATAGCGGTCGCCCCATGGGTAAAGCCGAGCATCCGAAGCTGGACCGAGCGCCGCCAGTTGCCATTCCGCCTCCGTTGGGAGGCGTTTCTTGACCCAACGGCAATACGCAGCAGCATCGTGGTAGCTCACCATGACGACGGGGTGGTTCTTCAGGTCCTCCGGCACCGTCACGCTATCCCAGTTCCATTCCCCTTCGGCCCATTTCTCGGCCACATGAGGCAGCCGATAACCTGTCTCCGAAAGGAAATCGGCGTACGCCCCACGCGTCACCTCATGACGGTCGATCTGGAAGCCAGCGACCCCAACTTTTCGGGGCATCAATCCGCGGCCGCCTTTGCTCACCCAAGGATCAGAACGTGTGGATTTGCGAAGAGGAGGCTGCTTTGCTTCCACCTTCCGCGGCAGTCGGCCGCCCTCGACGGGTGGGACCATGCGCGGGCCAAGTTGAACAATACCCGCCCGAACCGTCACCATGCCTCCAATCCCATCACCGGTCGACGCCAATGGACTTGTGCGGGCCCTGTCCTCCATCGTGGGCGGGGATTCAGGGGACGAGCCCCAACATCCAAGCGCGGCTATCGCGAAGAATAGGCGCATCGAAATCCTGCCGTGTACCGAACGACCGAGGGGTCCGCCGGTTCACGGTGAGTGCACGTTGAATAGGAAGGAAGGTTCATAAAACTGCCGCCCCGAAGTGTCTTCCACATACCGCTGGACGGACCGCGAGGATTAGTGGTGGTTGCGGACTGATATGAATCGCGGTGGTACCAATCCGATGTCCACTCCCAAACATTTCCGACCATGTGCCGGAGGCCCAGTTGCGTGGGGTATTTGTCCTCTTCTACCGGCGCTGTGGCTACAGTCATGGCGTCGTTCGTGGTGTCCTTCAGCGACCAACGAACACCATCCCTCAGGCCCGTTCCCCACGGATACGGGCCCGGTGAGTTGAAACACGCGGCGTGTTCCCACTCCGCTTCGGTGGGTAAGCGTCCACCCCGCCACCGGCAATACGCATCGGCTTCAAACCATGTGACCGCAACAACCGGATGATCGTTCCGTCGCCCCGCACTTCTCAGGAGTCGGCCGCTTCCATTTGGGTGGTCGTCTCGCCACTGTAGGCCTTCGGTCGACCAAACCTCATCGTCAGCCCATGCCTTACGCACAAAAAACTCAAACTGACCGGTGGAGACCTCGGTTCGGTCGATCGAAAATGCGTCCAATGTCACCTGCTGCACCGGTTGCTCATCGGGTGCACGCACGCTCCCTCTCTGCAGGGTTCCAGCCGGGATCGCGATCCGTTCGGACGGAGCAGCAGCGATCAAGAATAAGAATGCGGTGACCATGACTCGTCATGATACTGATCGTTGAGGAGGTGCGACAGTGAAGAGTCTTGTGTGCTGGCTGACCTTGATGGTCATCGGGTGCGGCGAAGCCCCCCCGTCGAAGGCCCTACCACCGGCGAACCCGTCGCCGCAGCCTCAAGGGAAGGCGCAACCCACAACTGCGACGCCACCTCAAGCACCGCCTCCACCGCCGCCTCAAGGTCCCGGCGGGTCAGGCGCCGCAATGCAGGACCCGACCGGCTTTCCACCCTTCCATGACTGGCCCGCACCCGGAGGTCCTCCGATCGCTGATCGTGGAGCGTGGGGTGACCCTGTAAAGCTCACCGAGAAGCCCGGAGGTGGGTATCGACCGCAGATCGCCATTGCTCCCGACGACCGAGCCCACGCGCTTTATTATGAACGCACCGACGATGGCGATCTCATTCGCCATCGAATTTCAAACAGTCAGGGTGAATGGAGCCCGCCAGCCGCATTGGGCCACAGGGATGAACGCAACTGGGGCCCCGACATCGTTGCTCGACCCGACGGGTCGTTGGCAGTGGTCTACGATCATGCGCTAAAAGACTTTCGAAGTCGTGGCTATTTCACGGCGTGGTCAACCGGACGCTGGACGGAGCCGCTTGCGCTGACCCCGGACGACGGGGGTGAAGTTGGCAGCGGTCACATCGCGCACGGTACCGCGGGGTCCTTGGCCTACGTATACATCGGAAAAAAGCTATCCCCGACCGACCACTTTCAAGCGCGCTATCGTTGGTTCATCAACGGCGAGTGGGGCCCCATCGGAACGTTCACAGACGGTCAAATCGATGCGTGGCACACCAATGTGGAACGCCGCCCGGACGGTAGTCTATTGGCCGGTTGGGACGTAGGGCTCGGGGGTGCAGAGACCACAGTTTTCGTGGTCGAAGGGCGCGATGGGTCGTGGACCCAACCTGAAAATATCTCTTCAAGCTCATTTCCGGGCGAACGGGTCCACTTTGCCTTCGGTGCCGATGGCACCGACCACCTGACTTGGTTCCACAAAGTCGCAGGTCGACCCATCCACGTCTACACGCGCTCTGGGCGTCCAGACAACTGGGGCCCCACGCAGATCCCCAGCAAGGGGTTCGGCGGATTCCACTTCGACCCCGATATCGCCATCAACCAACGCGGTGTTCGCTGCCTCGTGTGGGGGTGGGACGGTGGTGACCAAGCCGAACTGGTCTACAGCATTGATCGAGGCTCCGGCTGGATGCCACCCAGACGAGTGGCGTCAATTGGCTGGGGCAAGCCGGGTCTGCCCAGCATCGATGTTGACAGTCGCGGTCGCTTTCATGTGATCTGGAATCAAGGAATTCGTGGCTACAATGAGGTCTACACCTCCACCCTTGAGGTTCGCTGATGCACGCTCTGTTTTTGATGCTCGCATGCAACGGCTCCCCCACGCCATCAGCGACTGAACCCTCACCACCGAGTCCACAGGTCGTCGAGGGTAAAACCAGCCCCAAGCGAAATGTGGTCATCATTTCGCTCGATACAGTCTCAGCGGAGCACATGGCGCTGTTTGGTGGACCGGCTGCCACCCCAAACATTGCTTCAATTGCCGCACAGGGAGCGACGTGGACGGCAATCACCCACTTTCCTGAAACCGCCGTGGCTCACTGGTCACTGATGACCGGTGTTCTGCCTGCTGTTCACGGTGATGTTCCCGCCTATGGCACATCCCGCTACACGGGGCCAACACTGGCGGAACACCTCAAGACACAGGGCTACCGAACTGCCGCCTTCATTGGCGGCGAGACCCTCACAGATCGCTCTACTGGGCTCTCGCGTGGATTCGACGTGTACGACGACAAGCATCGCTGGGACAGAGCTGACCTAAAGCGCCCGGGACGGGAGGTCACCGCTTCGGCCTTGCGGTGGATTCAGGATTCCTCGGCAACAGACGAACCCTATTTCGCCTTTGTGCATTACTTCGATGCGCACTTTCCCTACACCCCAGGTGCGCCTTGGGACACGGCATACGTGGGTGACAACCCGAGCCTCTTGGGCGGCTCAGATGACGAACTGAGGCCCTACCGAGATGGACTTCGAACGCCCAGCACCGCTGATATCGCCAAGATTGCTGCACTCTACCAAGGCGAAATCTCTGAGTTGGATGCAATCCTGTCGCCATTGCTATCGGCAGTGGGATCGCAACCCGAGACCACCGTCATCATCACCGCCGATCACGGAGAAAGCTTTGGCCATGACTATTGGTTCAATCACCGAGATGGACTGTGGGATGAAGTCACTCGGGTTCCCCTTGTCTGGAAAGGACCCGGCATCGCAGCGGGTTCCAACGACACATCCCTCCGCGGACTGATTGATGTGGTCCCCACCTTGCTTCACGTACTGGGCTTGCCTGCCATCCCACGCATTAACGGTGAAGTAGCAGTATCCGGCACCGGTCGTGAACTCGCCTTCTCGACCACAGACCCGAACCGACCCAACCCTCAATTTTCGGCACGGTCAAGCACCCATAAGCTGATTGCGTCCGTGGATGGCTCGACTCTCCAGTCAAACGGTCGAATGCAATACGACCTCGTAAACGATCCGAAGGAAACCACTCCAACCGTCGAGCTGCCCGAGCTATTCGAGAACGTGGAAGCGAACTATCAGCGAGAAATCCAGCCCGTTATTGCCCGATCGCAGGGTCCTGAACCGGACAAACGGACGCCCGACCACTCCGAACACGAGCGACTCAAGGCCTTGGGCTATGTGGACGGCCCATCTGCATCGGAGCGAGCTCCAGACTGAGCGCGTCGCCCCCTGAAGAGGCGATTCGGTCCGTTGGCGCCCATGCAATTCCACCGCTCGCCGCCGAAGGCATCCCCGGTGGTGCACTGCCGTTGTCGAGGGCCGCACTGAACCGAAGCGGAACCGCTCCCGGCACCCGAATCGTCACCCGTTGATCGGTACCACCCGAGGGTTGCACACCGAACTCGGCAACCGGCGAACGACCGGGTGCCGGCAACCCTGAGCGGGGATCGATGTCTGCAGCGTCAAAGGCCGTGATGGCAAGCCAACGTCCCTGAACGGGTGCCCCATTGGCCATGCGGACGACCACCGACATTTCAACCAGCTGGATCGGCTCAACGCTTTCGACCACTGGTGTAGCTCCGCCAGCTACACAACGGAACCCAACCGTCGATCCCTTGAGGCTGTCTGTGAATCGGTTGGAGGCTCGCATGTTGGTGCTGAACGTGTCCCATGCTCCCCCACGAAGCACTCGAGAGGGTCCCGATGGGGGTCCCGATGGGTTGTCAGGACGACCCGTACGGTAAACGCTCGGGTGATAGAAGTCGATGACGTATTCCCAGACGTTGCCAGCCAAGTTCAGGTGCCCATACGGTCCTGCACCCGAAGGTGTACCGTCCACTCGGCCCGGCCCCGACATGCACCGCTTTGGTCCGCCGGCTCCCACGACGCTGTGATTGGCCAGCGTGCACGTGGGAGAATCGTCACCCCAAGGGTACTGCCGCTGGTCCTCACCCGTACAGACGAGGGGATCGCCTGCGAGCTCGCATCCGCCTCGGGCCGCCTTCTCCCACTCGGCCTCAGTTGGAAGTCGACCGCCTCGACTCGCGCAGGCCGCTTGCGCAGCCTCGAACGTCATTCCAACCCATGGCTGCGCCTCTCCGGGTCGCGTCGCTTCCGTCCGATCCATGCAGAATGGATCGACACGAACAACATGCACGGGACTTTCATCGCGGCCGGCCTCCGGGCCGTCATCGCCCATGACAAACCGACCACCCGGAACGGGGAGCATGCCGTCCGGACATGAGTCGGGGGACTCCGCAAGATCCGTCTGTCCCAACACCGACACCGAATCCGTTCCGGATCGACTTGTCTGTTCATTCGGTGTGCTTGGCGGCGGCGCCACGGGCGGGGGTTCACCCGCACAAGAAAGCCACAAGAGAACGATCACGACAGGCGCCAAGGTGCGGGGTCTAAGCCCCAGTCTTTGGGTCCGGCACCGCGAGGGTTCGCACGAAACCGCCCAGACGCACGGGCTCGAAGCCAGCGCCGTATCCACTCATTCAACTCCGGGGGATACCGGGGATGCCACCCACCATTTACGCGCATCAAGGCCATGGTCATCCATTGCAAATGGTCTGTGTGTTGGTCGACTCGCTCCCCTTTGTGTTCCCCATCAAGAAACAGAGGCAAGCCGCCCTCACCGATTCCAATGTGTCCCGTCGAGGGCGGAGGTCCAACAGCATCGGCCCAAATGATCATGTCCTCGACGGACTCGGGGGCGTTGTATCGGCGAGCAAACTCCAGCAACACTCGGCCGCACGCTTCGGCATCATCGGTAGCGCGGTGCGCATTATCGAGAGGGACACCGAATAGACCGCAGATGTGCCCAAGGTTGTGCTTGCGCTGGTCGGTCAGCTTTGCGCGAGAGATGTGAAGCGTGTCCACCTCGGCCACCGTGGTGGGCCAGTGCAAATCGCATCGTTCAAACTCGAGGCGCAGAAAGTTGAGATCAAACGCTAAGTTGTGGGCGACAACCATCGCACCATCCAGCACCGTGTGGATGGCCTTGGCGACAGAAGCGAAGGCTGGCTTTCCAGCCACATGCTCGTCTGTAATTCCGGTGACACGGGTCACCTCACGTGGAATGGGGACACCGGGATTGATGAGCCAGTCGTGAGTGGCGACTGCAGTCACGCGGTATTCGGCGTCAACGGTGAGTTCGACAGCGCCGAACTCCATGACGCGGTCTCCATCAAATGGGTTCAGTCCAGTCGTCTCGGTATCAAATGCAACAATCCGATGATCAGTCCATCTCATCGGACTGCATTAACCGAGTTCACCGGTACGGCGACGCCTCCGGAGGAGAATCAGAGGCATTAGCGCCATCAGGCTCCACGGAGCAGTTCGCGGGCCTGCAGCGCAACTGCATGACGTGATTCGACCATCATCGGTGATCTTACCTACCTGAAATCCGGCTGCTCCTGTATCGAACGCGTCGTCGATACCGGTATCGATTCCACCCTCTATGCCGGTGTCCACATCCGTGTCCGAATCGGCATCGGCGTCGGCATCGGCGTCCGAATCCGCATCGGCATCGGCATCCGCATCGGTGTCCGCATCACTGTCCGAGTCCGCATCGGCATCGGCGTCCGTATCAGCGTCCGCGTCCGTGTCGGCATCCGCATCGGCGTCAGCGTCAGCGTCCGCATCGGCGTCAGCGTCAGCGTCCGCGTCGGCGTCAGAATCCGCGTCCGTGTCGGCATCCGCATCGGCGTCAGCGTCCGCATCCGCATCCGCATCGGCGTCAGAATCCGATTCGGCTTCTTCCCGCTCTTGGCAAATGTACGGGAACGTGCGGTCACAACTGTAATCGTTCCAGTGAGAGCCCACCTCGTCGCCAAAGCGCATGGCACCGCAATCTTCGCCTGAACCTGCATCATTGGGTTCGCCCGGCGCCCACGCGGTGTAGGTCACTTCGCTTCCATCGGTCCACCGCCAAGTGCCCTCAGATGCGCCCCCTCGGTCGGTAAACCCAATGTGCCACGAAACATCTTCCCGGTACTCAGCGGTCCGTTCCCAGAGCCACGCGTCTTCGTCTTCCGATTGAACCGACACGAGGTCAAGGCCAAGATCGCGGCAGGCGTCCCTCGCTGCGACCCACACCTTTGCATCGAGGCAAAACAGCGTCACGGCCCCATCGTGTTCTTCTTCCTCGCACTCGGCATCGGCATCGGCATCGGCATCCGCATCGGCATC